>DAIDMD010000109.1 GCA_027449165.1 Acidiferrobacter sp.
AATGGACTGGTCGTCGTCGCCCACCACGAACAGGTGGCCGCCGGCGCCGAACAGCCGCAGCCATTCGTACTGGACGACGTTGGTGTCCTGGAACTCGTCGACCAGCGTATGGCGGAACCGCCGCTGGTAATGGTCGCGGACCGCCGGATAATCGCGCATCACCTCGAGCGTGGCGAGCAAGAGTTCGGCGAAATCGACGAGGCCCTGCTCGCGGCACAGCGTCTCGTAGGCCTGGTAGACCTGGAACAGCGCCCGCTGGGTCGGATCGGCGCTCGCGCCGACCTTCCGGGCGCGCCGCCCGGCCTCCTTGTGGCCGTTGATGAAGGCCTGGACCATGCGCGGCGGGTAGCGTGCCTCGTCGAGGGCCTGGGCACGCAGGATGCGCTTTATCAGGCGCTGCTGATCGTCGCTGTCGATGATCTGAAAGGCCTCCGGGAGCCCGGCCTCCCGCCAATGCGCGCGCAGGAAACGGTGCGACAGGCCGTGGAAGGTCCCTATCCACAGGCCGGACACGCCCTGGCGCAGGAGATGCTCGATGCGCCGGCGCATCTCCGAGGCCGCCTTGTTGGTGAAGGTCACCGCGAGGAACGCAAACGGCGATGCGCCCTGGTCGACGAGCCAGGCGATCCTGTGGGTCAGGACACGGGTCTTGCCGCTGCCCGCGCCCGCCAGGATGCGCACCGGGCCGGGGGGGGCGGTGACCGCCTCCCGCTGGGCCGCGTTCAGCCCATCAAGAAAGGAAGATTCCATGGCGCGAGTGTACCCCGCGGGCCATGCGCGGGAAACCGGGCCGATCGCGGCTTGGGTCCCGCGCATTGCAATACCCGCGCAAGTGGTGTCAACTAGCAGGGTTACGCATTTTTCTTAGGGCACCCCATGGACGAAGTGAGCGGTTTCGACCTCCATGCGGCCTGGATCCGCCGGGCACAAAGCGATCTCCACACCTTCCTTGAAGCGCTCGCGGCGCGTCTCGAGGGTGCGCTCCCGGGGCGCGTGCAGGTGGAGCGCAAGCGCGACGGCTTTTTGACCGGGCCCAAGCATGTGGCCGCGATCGCGGTCCAGACCGACGGCAGCCGCTACCTCCTCGACGCCCACGGCCACGATATCCGCACCAGCCGCCAGCACGAGGTCCGCGGCGTGGTCCTGAAGACCGAAACCCTGCCGCTCGACCGCTGGCTGCAAGACCTCGAGGAGGAGCTCCGGCGACTCTCGGGGACCCTGGAGGGGGCGCGCGGCATCCTGCAAGACTTTCTGACTTCGTAAAGGGGGTCGTCATGTCCCTGTTCGGTCCACCCGGCGGTCGTCCCCAAGACGATGCGGCATCGGCCGCGCGGCAAGCGGCCTGGGACGAGGCGCTCACCCGCGGCACGGTGCCGGCCTTCGTCAAGCAGCGACTGGCCGAGACCATGAGCGGCAAGCGCCCGTGGGTCACGACCGCCTCGCCCGCGGGCCTGCTTGCCCAACGCTCCCACGGCATCCGCCCGCTCGGGCTTGTCTCGGGCAACTGCTGGTTCCAGTTCGGCTATTCGTGGACCCGCGGCCATTACGAGGGCTGGCACACGGCGCTCGACCGCCTGCGCCTCGAGGCCGGCCTCATGGGCGCAAACGCGGTCGTCGACGTGACCCTGTCCGTGCGGCGGATGCCGGGCACCGAGAACGAAGGCCACATGGACTATGGCGTCGTGGGCACGGCCGTGCGCCTGGATGGCCTGCCCGAGTCGACCAATCCCGCGATCGCCACGGTCTCCGCGCTCGAGTTCGCGCGGCTGCTCGAATCGGGCATCGTCCCCGTGGGGCTTGCCATCGGCGCCCATTATGACTGGTTCG
Organism: Acidiferrobacter sp.; assembly: GCA_027449165.1. Classification (GTDB taxonomy): domain Bacteria; phylum Pseudomonadota; class Gammaproteobacteria; order Acidiferrobacterales; family Acidiferrobacteraceae; genus Acidiferrobacter. The sequence continues at coordinate 1,828 of DAIDMD010000109.1, forward strand.
TCGCAACCGGCTACCAGGCGGCCAACGCCGCGTCCTTCTGGAATCAGGAGATCGCGCCGCTCTCGAGCTTTCTGACCCGGGTGCGGCGGCAGGCGCTCCAGGAGCTGCGCGACGACGGGGTGCGCCTGGGCTCGGGGGTCCTGGCCCACACCCAACACACCGAGCTTTATCGAGTCGAGCCCGACGAGAACAACCCCTACGTCCGTTTCCTGGCGCGTTACATCGCGCTCGGCACCGCCGTCCTCCACGACAGCCGCTCGCTGCGCCCCTTTGGCGTGCGGCCCGTAATGAACGTGCGCGACTCCCGGCTGCTGGCCGCCACCGACACCACCAAGGAGGTCCTGTAACGATGACCGACACCGCAGCAGATCTGCCGCAACACGCGCGCGAACGCCTGCAGGGGCTGCGCGACACCAGCCGCCGGGGCGGCATCTTCACCTCCGACTTTTCGGTCAACGAATTCCTGATGGTGAGCGAGGCCGGCTTCGAACCGCTCGGCTTGGTCGTGGGCTCGTGCATCTACCACACCGGCATTCAGTACGCGGGTTGGGCCAAGAACCAGGAGATGGCGGTGTTGTCCCAGGCCATGTACGAGGCCCGCGAGCTCGCGATGACGCGCATGGAACAGGAGGCGCAGTCCCTGTCGGCCGACGGCGTGGTCGGCGTGCGCCTCGAGGTCAAACGCATGGAGTGGGACCGGGACATCCTGGAATTCCTCGCCATCGGCACGGCGATCGCCCATAGCAAGGGGCATCCGGGCTTCAAGGGTCCGGAAGGCAAGCCCTTCACGTCCGACCTGTCCGGCCAGGATCTCTGGATGCTGCTCCAATCCGGCTACCGCCCGCTCGCCCTGGTCATGGGCTCGTGCGTGTACCATGTCGCCCACCAGGGCATGTTCCAGTCGCTCGGCAACGTGGGCCGCAACGTCGAGATGCCGCTCTTTACCCAGGCCATGTACGATGCCCGCGAACTGGCCATGGAGCGGATGCAGAAGGAGGCGCAGGAGGCGGGCGCCGAGGGCGTGGTCGCAGTCCAGCTCCATGAGGGCTCGCACAACTGGCAGCCGCATGTGATCGAGTTCTTCGCGATCGGCACGGCCGTAAAGCCGATCGAGGATGCGGCCGTCATCCCCGAACGATTGATCCCGCAAATTGTCATTCCGGTAAACGACTAGAGAGGTCCCCCCTATGAGCCTTTTAAAACGTGCCACCGAGGTTATCGAGGCTAAGTTCAACAAGCTGATCAGCGCCGCGGAGGACCCCAACGATACCCTGGACCTGTCCTACGAAAAGATGCTGGCGGGGCTCCAGGAGACGCGGCGCCACCTGGCGGACGTGGTCACGGAGCAAAAGGTGCTCGAGCAGCAAATGGCGAACGCCCAGGCAGAGGTGGCGCGCTGCGAGAACGACGCCAAGCTCGCCTTGCAGTCGAACCGTGAGGACCTCGCGCGCGCGGCCCTCACGCAGAAGCAGGCGGCGGCCGCGAAGCTCGCGTCGCTGACCGAGGCCCACGACAACATCGCGGCCCAGGTCCAGAAGCTCGTGGACTACGAGCACAAGTTTCAGGACCGCATCGACGCCTTCCGCACGCAAAAAGAGGTCCTAAAGAGCCAGTACGGGAGCGCCGAGGCCCAAGTCAAGGTCAACGAGTCGATGTCGGGCCTGAGCGACAAGCTCGGGGGCGTGGGCGAGAGCGTGCGCCGCGCCAAGGACAAGACCGAACAGATGCAGGCCCGCGCCCAAGCCGTGGATTCCCTCGCCGAGAGCGGGGTCCTGGACGACGGCGACGACCGCTCGGCGGCCGAGCGCGAGCTCGAGAAGCTGCGCTCCGGCAGCGCGGTGGACACCGACCTCGAACGCCTCAAGAACGAGCTGAAGAAATAGCGCGGACGCGGGCCGCGCCGCCTGCCCGCGTGCCCGGCCGGACAAGGCCTTCTTGTCCCTTAGCCCCGCACAAGGGTGTGCGCATACTGGTTCGGCGATCGCCTCGATATTCACAATCCCCGAGGGGCCCTTCGGCGGCGTTACCGCGGAGAATTTCGGTCAGCCTGGGGTCACGGATTATCGCAACCCCAACCTGGCCGAAGCGCTGCGCGCCTTGGGGTTCGTTCGGCGCTTCGGCGCCGGGAGAGCGATCGCCGGCGAGGCCCTGGGCAATCGGCTGCGGTTCGAAATCCAGCCGGGATTCGTTGTGGCTATCATCGCAGGCGTATCGTCAAAAAGCGGTCCCAAATATGGGGGCGAAGCCCAATGGGCGAGTGCACAGTCGGGCGCGATACCGGGTATTGAGAAGATTGAAGCTCGGTTAAATCCTCTTAAAGCGGGTTTTAACGCAAATGACGGTGGTTCTTTATCAAAAAATACCCTTTGATAGGATTTTTCGTGCTCAATAGGTTCTTTACGCGTATAATCCTTCTGTCGGAGGATTATACAGATGCGAAAAGTTGTCCCCTCCCCTTTACCCGATCAGCCGTTCATTAACGACGCTGAAGATCTGGGCCTTGCCCTTCGCGCAGTACGCACGCGCTCAGGTATGACGCTCGAAGAAGCGGCGCTGGTTATCGGTGTGTCCAAGAACACCATGCAGAACCTTGAGCGCGGTACCGGCACGGTGTCGCTCGCGCTGGCGATCAAGGTAGCGAACGGGCTTGGTCTTCGCCTGACGTGGCAAAAGCCTGCGGATCCTCCTTATGGAGCTTGAGGTCTGGTTGGATACCGCGCTGGCGGGCAGGCTGACACACGACGCGGAGGCTGATCGCTTCGCGTTTGACTACGATGCTTCCTGGCTGGCGCGGCCAGACGCCTACCCGCTGAGCCCGATGCTGCCAATGCAGCCGCCAGCCGACAGCTCGACGAACGCGCACGCCGTGCAGGTGCGCCGCTTTTTCGAGAATCTGCTACCCGAGGGGCAGGCCCTCGATGATGCCGTGCAGGCGCTCAGGGTCAGCAAATCGAATCTTGCCGGTCTGCTGGTCGGGCTTGGCCGGGAAACGGCCGGCGCAATCCGACTGGTAGTGGCCGGCGCCCCAACCTCGGATCAGGATGAAAAGCGACTGGTGCCGGCCGCTGAGCTGTCGGAGCGCATTCGTCAACGAGCCGACCGGCCGTTTTCCGTGTGGGATGAGAAGGTGCGCCTGTCGATCGCAGGCTACCAGGACAAGCTCGCGCTGCTGGTCGAAGGCGATCACTGGTACCTGGCCGAAGGGCCGAACCTGGCCTCGACACACATTCTCAAGCCCGAGCCGGTACGGCTATCGCTCGCCGGGCTGACCAGCAACGAGTTTTTCTGCATGCGGCTCGCTCATGCGGTCGGCCTGCCGGTGGCTCCGGTCGAGTTGCATCATGTTCCAGAGCCGGTGTTACTCATAGAGCGATTCGATCGACGGCGCCAGGGTGGTGCGATCCGACGTGCGCATACAATCGATGGTTGCCAGTTGCTCGGTCTGCCTGTTGCGCACAAGTATGAGCGCATCTATGGTGATGGGCGCGACGTGAGACATGTTCGCGATGGCGCTTCTTTGCCCCGTTTTATCAATGCGGCAGCTCGTGCAGTGAATCCCGCCCGCGAACGGCTCGATTTGTTGCGCTGGACGATCTTCAACGTGTTGATCGGCAATGCCGATGCGCACGCAAAGAATCTGTCGTTCTTCCTGACATCAAGCGGTCATGTGCTCGCCCCAGCCTACGATCTGGTGTGCAATACGCTCTACATCGGGAACGTCAACCAGAACCTTGCGATGGCCGTGGGTGATGCGTTCCTGATTGAGGAAGTCACGGCGCTCGAATGGGCACAGCTTTGCGCAGCCGCCCACTTAAATGCCGCTCTGGTCGTGCGCGAAATTCGGCGCATGATCGATCTGATGAGGGGCAGCGTAGCCAAGGTTGAGCATGACACCTTGTCCAGTGGCGTCAATCCCGAAGTGATCGAGCGCGTCAGAGGGGTGATCGAACGCGAGTGCGAACGGCAAGCCGCCATTGCTTCCGAGATACGGGGAATGCTGTCGCATGTCTAAAGCCGCAACACAAAGCATCAGGATGGAGTAGACCGGCGTGTCCGCGTCGTGTTGGCGTTACGACCAACGTGACCGGGCGAAGCCGTGCTCAACAGCATTAGCCAATATAATCCCGCTTACTGAATCGCTACCGGTTCGCTAGACATGTTCGGTTGGTGTACTGCTCCGCATGTCCGCAGTGCGTGACACCTCTGACGATTTGACGCAAAGAGGCGGATGACCCCGGTAGGGGTCGATAGTTGACCGCTCCGACTCTAGCTGGTAGGTCCGCTTTGGCCGAGGAACCGTCAGTCGATCATTGCGCCACGAATGAGGCCCTTTCCGGCCATTGCCGCCATGGGCATTGGCCCCGTTCAATGGTTGGTATCGCGCAGTTTGTCGACATTGGCGCCGCCCAGCACCTGAGTGACCGCTGTCATTGGCGGTGAAGGATGGCGCTTGACCCATTTTCGCCAGTTGCCGTTCACATCACCTCGGACCGGTTGATCGTTTGTGCCGGAGCAGATATTCGCGTTTTCCTCGTAGTTGCCGGCTGGCGGCCACTGTTATCTTTACCGTTGACATATAGTAAAGATTCTCCTATCTTTGCGCCACACTACTGAGTAAAGAGGTCGCGCCATGCCACTGTTGAGCCTGAAACGTCAGATTACGATACCGAAAGACGTCTGTGACCGTCTCCATGTTCAACCCGGTGACGAGGTCGATATTTTCGACCACGAAGGCCGAGTCACTCTCATCAAGAAGCGCAAGGGCGCAAGCCGCGGGGTGCTCAAACACCTCAAAACGGAGCATCGGTACTCCGATGAGGAATCTTTGATCGACACCATCGCATCGAGACGGTCGTCTCCCGCCAAGAGCTAGAGGCGCGCTGCGTGATCGCAATCGACACGAACGTCTTGTTGCGGCGGGTTCTCAATGACGATGAAGAACAAGCCGCGCGCGCCACGAGGCTTTTTGAAAGCGCCGAATCCATATTGATCACAGACGTCGTGCTGATTGAGACGGTATGGACCCTCACCGGGAAGCGCTACAAAGCCACGAAGGGAGATATTCGGGCACTCGTCATAAGTCTACTGGAAGAGCCCAATACGATTTTTGAGAACAAACAGGCGATCTGGTCGGCGCTTAATGATTTTGTTGCTGCTATACCGGTGAAAACAGCCGGTGGCGCGAAAACGGCGGATTTGGCGGATGCGCTGATCGTGAACAAGACGAAGATGGTGGCGCGCGACAGGCGTCTAGCCTACGAGGGCACCTACACGTTTGATCGGGCCGCGTTGCAGATCGATGGGACAAGAACACCCTGAATCAGGGAAAACTATTTGCCAATAGCGTCCGATTGATGCGCTGGAAAACCGCCGCATCAGACTGCGGCTCGATAGCAATGGGTCGCCTCGGTAGCTTAGGGTTGATAGTTCGCGCTCGTTGACCGAAATAGCTGTCGCTCGACGGACGGATTTCCTTAATGGCAGATGACAGACGCATTGCCAACATATAGGCCGACGAGCGCCAATATCGACAATGGCCGAAAGGCGGTCCCACCCCGGGGCTCGTGCCCGTCTGGGGGCCGCGTCTCGGCCAAACCGGCCCTTCGAGGTTTGGGCCGCTACAGACCCTTTTCGGTTCGCTGAGGGTACAGGGTTAATATAGCCGAATTCGGCTGGTGATTTACGCGCCAATTTGGATGATTTGATTCAGGGTCTCACAGGCAATCCCAAATATGTGTTCCGGCACTTGGCCCCATGGGTGCCGCTTCGCCGCCCGAGCTCGCCAGTCGAACGATTTCGGCTGATGCGCAAGTATATAGCTGACGACATCCTTGGGGCCGCAAAAAGGAATCGCGAAAGGATTGCGGTCGTTGTAAGACGCCGTCGTCATGGGAAGTCCTATGACGATTCCCGTACGGTCATTGAACTCGCGCGGAGACATAACGAGCAGCGGATGCACATCTTTCATCTCGCGCCCGGCTTGCGGATTGCAGTCAATCCATATCATATCGCGGCGCGCTGGAATCCATCGCGATCGCGCCATTTTTACATCGCCTCGGTACCGACGGGGCGGGTTGCCATGGCCTCCCCCCCGTGGCGGGCAGGGTCAAACGCCGCGAGCTTCTGTGCGAGCGTGAGCTTCGCCATGCCAGCACGCTTGACCAGCACGCCATCGTCGGCGATGGTGATCTCCACAGGCTGGCCAGCGCTAAAATGGGCCGCGCGCGCCACGGTTGCCGGTATACGCACCGCGAGACTATTCCCCCAACGCTGCACTGTAAGCTTTGCCGACCTTGCCATGACCATTCCCTCTATCCAAATGTATCAACATGGTATACACATAGGCCAAGGGCCGTCAACACAGGATTTTGGTGGGGGCTGACGCGCATCATGAAACGTTATGCCAGGGAAACCCTGAACAACCGTCCATTGCCGACACCGTGCGCTATCGGCTATGACGACGGCGTGGTGACGCAATTTTGGAGGTGAAGCGCGTCCGGCGAGGCTCTGATGGGCCTTTGGGGTATTTCTGGAACTCTTTTCTTGCTGTTTTGCCGGTTTGCGGACGGACGACGCAGGGGTCGCAGCAGGCGCTTGCGGACGAGGTAGAGGTTCGCTGGCTTTTCGCCGTTGCCTTCCACTTCTTCTCGACAGCGTCGGCACCTCGATCTCATGGAGTTCGCGGCTCAATTCCTCGCCTACGGACTCCCCGACCAACACTCCGCTATCCTGCCACAGCGTGGCGGGGCATCTTGTGCCCCCTACTCCACGGTCACCGATTTGGCGAGATTGCGGGGCTGGTCGATATCGGCGCCCTTGGAGACCGCCACATGATAGGCAAGCAGCTGCAGCAAAACGGTGTAGACGATCGGGGCAAGCAGGTCGTCGGTCGGCGGCACGGTGATGACGTGGGTCTGGGCGTCTTCGCGGATATCGTTTTGGGCGTCGGCGAACACGAAGAGCTCGCCGCCGCGCGCCCGCACTTCCTGAAGGTTCGATTGGAGCTTCTCGAGAAGCTCGTTGTTGGGGGCCACGGCCACGACCGGCATGTCCGAGTCCACGAGCGCGAGCGGCCCGTGCTTCAATTCCCCGGCCGGGTAGGCCTCGGCGTGGATATAGGAGATCTCCTTGAGCTTCAATGCCCCTTCCATGGCCACCGGGTACTGGGTGCCGCGGCCCAGGAACAGCGCGTGCTGCTTGTTGGCGAAAAACGGCACCCAGGCCTGCACGGCGGCATCAAGGCGCAGGACCTCCTCGATCCGCCCCGGGAGGCCGCGCAGGAGCTCCACGAGATGGGCCTCGTCTTCGGCGCTCAGCCCGCGGCCGCGCCCGAGCACCGCGGCCAGCAACAGCAGCGCCACGAGCTGGGTGGTGAAGGCCTTGGTCGATGCCACGCCGATCTCGGGGCCTGCCTGGGTCATCAGGACGAGTTCCGAGCCGCGCACGAGCGAGCTTTCCGGGGCGTTGCAGATCGAAAGGGTGTGGGCGAAGCCGAGTTCGCGCGCGTAGGCGAGCGCGGCCAGGGTGTCGGCGGTCTCGCCGGACTGCGAGAGCGTCACAAACAGCGTATGGGGGACAACGCGCGGCTTGCGATACCGAAACTCGCTCGCCACCTCGACCGCGCATGGGAGGCTCGCCAGCCCCTCGATCCAGTAGCGCCCGACGAGTCCGGCATGGTAGCTCGTGCCGCACGCCACGATCTGGACCGCCTGGATATTCGCAAACAGGCCGGCGGCGGCAGGGCCGAAGGCCTCCTCGTAGACCTGATGGACGCCGATACGGTTTTCCAGGGTGTCGGCGATGGCGCGCGGCTGCTCGTGGATCTCCTTTAACATGTAGTGCCGGTACTCGCCGCGGGCCACGGCGTCGGCGGAAAGCTCGCTTTGGCGGACGGGCCGCTCCACGCGTTGGCCGTGGGCATCGTAGATGACGACGGCGTCGCGGGTGACGTCGGCAACGTCGCCCTCCTCGAGAAACATGAAACGCTGGGTGACGGGCAGCAGCGCGGCGGCGTCCGAGGCGATGAAGTGTTCGCCGATGCCGATGCCGATCACAAGCGGACTGCCGCGCCGGGCGGCGACGAGCCGATGCGGCTCGCGGCTGGTGATGACGCCAAGCGCGTAGGCGCCGCGCAAAGACGGCAGGGCTGCCAAGACCGCGGCCAATAGGTCGCCGGTCTCCTCGAGCCTGCGGTAGATCTCGTGGACGATCACCTCGGTATCGGTCTCCGAGGTGAACTCGTAGCCGAGCTGCATCTGCGCCTGGCGCAGGGCCGCGTGGTTCTCGATGATCCCGTTATGGACGAGCGCTACGGTGTTGCGGCAGATGTGCGGATGGGCGTTCTGGGTCGCCGGGCGGCCATGGGTCGCCCAGCGGGTATGCGCGATGCCGGTGGTCCCCTCCATCTGCGCGTCGAGACATTGCTCCAGGTCGCGGACCTTGCCCACCGACCGCATGCGCGAAAGATGGCCCTCGCGGTCTATGACCGCGATGCCGGCGGAGTCGTAGCCCCGATACTCGAGGCGCTTTAGGCCCTCGACCAGGATGGGGACGACGTTGCGTTGCGCGACCGCTCCTACGATTCCGCACATAGATCACTCCTGGAAGGCCGGGCCGCTATTTCTGCGGGCGCCGCCATCCGCTGACCGTTTTCTGGGCCGCCCGGCTCAAGGTGAGCTCGCCGGGCGGCGCGTCCTTGGTGACCGTGGATCCGGCGCCGATGGTGGCGTCCGCCCCGACCTCGACCGGCGCCACGAGCTGGGTGTCGGAGCCGATGAAGGCGCGGTCGCCGATGACGGTGCGGTGCTTGCGCGCCCCGTCGTAGTTGCAGGTGATGACGCCGGCGCCGATGTTGACGCCCTGTCCGACGGCGGCGTCGCCGATATAGCTCAGGTGGTTGATCTTGGTGTCGGCGCCCACGCGCGCGGCCTTCACCTCGACGAAGTTGCCGATCCGCGCGCGGCCCCCGAGTACCGTGCCGGGCCGCAGCCGGGCAAAGGGGCCGATGACGCAGCCGGGGCCCACGTCCGCGCCGTCGATGACCGTGTGCGCCTCGATGCGCGCGCCGTGCGCGATGCGGCTGTCGCGGATGACGCAGTGGGGGCCTATGCGTACGTCATCGCCAAGGTCGACCCGGCCCTCGAACACGCAATCGACGTCGATCAGGACGTCGCGTCCGGCGGTCAGCGTGCCGCGCACGTCGAACCGGCGGGGATCCATCAGCTGCACCCCGGCGGCCATCAGGGCGGCGGCCCGCTCCTCCTGGTAGGCGCGCTCGAGGGCCGCGAGGTCGGCACGGCAGTTGACGCCCTCGACCTCCAGGGGCCGGCCGGGGGAGGCGGTGGCGATCGGGACATGGTCGGCGCACGCCAGCGCCACGATGTCCGTCAGGTAGAGTTCGCCCTGGGCGTTGGCGGAGGAGAGCCTTGGGATCCACCGGCGCAGATGGGCGACCGGGGCGGCGAGCATGCCGCTATTGACCTCGCGCAGGGCCCGCTGGGCGGGATCGGCGTCGCGCCACTCCACGATGCGCACCACGCGCCCCTGGCCGTCGCGGACGATGCGGCCATAGTGGTTCTCGCGCTGTGTCTCGAAGGTCAGCAGCGCGATCCCGGGGGCGGCACGTTCGCACAAGGCCTCCAGGGTGTCCCCCCCTATGAGCGGCACATCGCCCAGAAGCACCAGCGCCAAGGCGTCCTCGGCGAGCAGCGGGAGGGCGCAGCCGACCGCGTCTCCGGTGCCGCGCTGCTCGGGCTGCAAGACCCAGTTTACGGGGGCGTCCGGGAAGGCCTCGCGGACACGCTCGCCGCCGTGGCCGTAGACCACATGGATCGTGCGCGGCGCCAAGGCGGCGGCCGTGTCGAGGACATGGGCCAACAATGGGCGCCCGGCCAGCGTGTGCAGCACCTTGGGCAGGGCCGAGGCCATGCGCCGGCCCTGGCCCGCCGCCAGAACGATGATCTCGAGAGAAGAAGACGCGCCCCGCATAAGCCGGTATTAGATCGGTCCGGCCGGGCAAAGGCAATGGCTGAAGGACGGGAGGCTCAATGCAGGGCTTGCGCGGGGCGGCCCATGCGCCGTTCCTCGGGGGTCGCGTCGCGTATCGCCTGGATGGTCACCGCGAAGCGTACGGTCTGGCCGGCGAGCGGGTGATTGGCGTCGACGGTGAGCTTGCCGTCGGTGATCGCCGTGACCACGAACCGGATCGTCTCGCCGCTCTCGTTTTCGGCCTCGACCTCGGCCCCCAGGCGCCGGTATTCCGGCGGGACGTTGGCGATATCGTCGGTAAACGTGAGCGCGGGGTCGTGGTCGCCGAAACCCTCGGCGGGCGACAGCTCGACGTCGACGGAGTCGCCGACGCCAAGGCCCTCGAGGGCGGTTTCGATCTTTTCGAACAAGGCCTCGCCGGAGCCGTGCAGATAGGAAATGGGGACATCGGTGTGCTCGAAGATCTCGCCTCGGCTATCGCGCAAGGTATAGGTGAGGGATACGACCTTGTCTTTGGTCACCATGAACCGTCTCCTTACCGGATCTGCTCCGGAATGGGGCTGCGCGTCCTCGCGCGGTAACGCCGCACGGCCTGGAGCCGCGCGGCGGCCTGGGCCAGTTCCGCCTGGGCGCGGGCGTAATCGACCTTGCCGGCCTGCTCCTCGGCGTGCCGCGCGGCCTCCTCGACCGCTTGCGCCGCCAGGGCCTCGTCGATGTCGGCGGCCCGTTCGCCGGCGTCGGCGAGGACCGTGACGTGGTGCGGCTGGACCTCGACGAAGCCCCCGCTCACGTAGAACGTCTGCTCCGCGCCGCTCGCATCCTGGAGGTGCAGGGTGCCGGCCTTGAGGATGCCGAGCAACGGCGAGTGGCCGGGCAGGAAGCCCGCCTCGCCTTCACGCAGCGGCGCGATGACGAGCGCGGCGTCCCCGGAGAAGAGCTGCCGCTCGGCGTTTACGATATCGACCCGGAAGCTGGCCATGGCGCCTTAGAGCCGCCGCGCCTTGGCGAGCGCTTCATCTATGGTGCCCACCATGTAGAAGGCCTGCTCCGGGAGCTCATCGTACTCCCCTTCGGCGATCGCCTTGAAGCCGCGGATGGTCTCCTTGAGCGGCACATAGGTTCCGGGCGTCCCGGTGAAGACCTCGGCCACGAAGAATGGTTGCGACAGAAAGCGCTGGATCTTGCGGGCGCGGGTCACGATCAGCTTATCGTCGGCCGACAGCTCGTCCATGCCGAGGATGGCGATGATGTCCTGGAGCTCCTTGTAGCGCTGGAGGATGGACTGGACCTTGCGCGCCGTGTCGTAGTGGTTCTCGCCTATGATCTGCGGATCGAGCTGGCGGCTCGTGGAATCGAGCGGGTCGACCGCCGGATAGATCCCGAGCTCGGCCACCTGCCGGGAGAGCACGACAGTAGCGTCGAGGTGCGCGAAGGTGGTCGCGGGCGAGGGGTCGGTGAGGTCGTCGGCCGGGACGTAGACCGCCTGGATGGACGTGATCGAGCCGGTCTTGGTCGAGGTGATGCGCTCCTGGAGCACGCCCATCTCCTCGGCCAGCGTCGGCTGATAGCCGACCGCCGAGGGCATGCGCCCGAGGAGGGCCGAGACCTCGGTGCCCGCGAGGGTGTAGCGGTAGATGTTGTCTATGAACAGCAGGACGTCGCGCCCCTCGTCGCGGAAATGCTCGGCCATCGTCAGGCCGGTGAGGCCCACGCGCAGACGGTTTCCGGGCGGCTCGTTCATCTGTCCGTACACGAGCGCCACCTTGTCGAGCACCCCGCCCTCTTTCATTTCGTGATAGAAGTCGTTGCCCTCGCGGGTCCGTTCGCCGACCCCTGCGAATACCGAGTAGCCGCTGTGCTCGATGGCGATGTTGCGGATGAGCTCCATCATATTGACGGTCTTGCCGACACCCGCGCCCCCGAACAGCCCGACCTTGCCGCCCTTGGCGAACGGGCACATGAGGTCGATCACCTTGATGCCGGTCTCGAGCAGCTCGGTGCTGGCCGCGAGATCCTCGAAACGCGGCGGGGCGCGATGGATGCTGCGCACGCTGTCGCTGGCCACCGGCCCCAGTTCGTCGATCGGACGGCCGAGCACGTCCATGATCCGCCCGAGCGTGGCGCCGCCGACCGGCACCTGAATCGGATGGCCGGTGTTGGCGCACGACAGGCCGCGCTTTAGGCCGTCGCTCGACCCCATGGCGATGGTCCGGACTACGCCGTCGCCGATCTGTTGCTGGACCTCGAGCACGAGGTCCGTATCCAGGACCTTCAGGGCGTCGTAGATCTTGGGCACCGCGGTGCGCTCGAACTCCACGTCGACGACCGCCCCTATCACCTGCACAATCTTTCCGGCTGACATCCTACCCCCTAGACCGCCGACGCGCCGCTGACGATCTCCGCGATCTCCTGCGTGATCGCCGCCTGGCGCGCCTTGTTGTATGCCAATTTCAGATCGCCGATCAACCGTCCGGCGTTATCCGTCGCCGCGCGCATGGCCACCATGCGCGCGGCCTGTTCGCTTGCGATGTTCTCGATCACGACGCCGTAGGCGCGCGTCTCTATGTAGCGCGTGAGGATATCGGACACGACGTCCCGGGCCTCGGGCTCGTACAGGTAGTCCCAGCGATGACGGTCGACCGGCGGCCTGGGCTCCGGGAGCGGCAGAAGGTCCTCGACCACCGCCACCTGGCTCATGGTGGTCTCGAAACGGTTGTATGCGAGCACGATGCGATCGAGCCGCTCCTCGCGATAGGCGTCGACCACGGTCTTGACCACGCCCACGATCGATTGCGGGGTCGGACGGTCGCCCAAAGGCGCGAGCTGCGCGACCACCGGCGCGTTCAGCCTGCGGAAGTAGGCGGCGCCCTTCATGCCCAGCACCGCCACCTCGCCGTGAATGCCGGCCGCCTCCCAGTCCTTCAGCTGCCCGACGGCGGTGCGCAGGACGTTGGTGTTGAGCGCCCCGGCGAGCCCCCGGTCGGAGGTCACGACCAGGATGGCCGCGCGCCGCACCGGGCGCACGGCGAGCAGCGGGTGCCGGTACTCGGGGTGGGCGGCACGGATATGGCGCATGATGGTGACGAGGCTGTCGGCATAGGGGCGGGCGGCGCGCATGCGCTCCTGGGCCTTGCGCATCTTGGCCGCGGCCACCATCTGCATGGCGCGCGTGATCTTCTGCGTGCTCTGCACGCTGCGGATCTTGCTCCTGATCTCCTTTCCGCGCGCCATTAGTAGGCCCCTTCGGCCTTGAAGGTCTCGATGAAGCGCGTCAGCCGGGCGATGACGTCCTCGTTGTAGTCGCCGGTCTCGTTGATGCCCTTTAGGGCCTCGCCGTGCTCGGCGTGGGCCGCGGACCTGAGGGCCGAGTCGAACGGGATGACCTTCTCCACGGCCAGGTCGTCGAGCACCCCGGTGTTGGCGGCGAGCAGCGAGAGCGCCATGTCGGCAATCGACAGAGGCTGGTACTGGGCCTGCTTCATGAGCTCGGTGACCCGCCGCCCGCGATCGATCTGCTTGCGCGTCGCGGGATCGAGATCGGACGCGAATTGGGCGAAGGCGGCGAGCTCGCGATACTGGGCAAGCGCCAGCCGCACGCCGCCACCGAGCCTTTTAATGATCTTGGTCTGGGCGGCCCCGCCGACGCGCGAGACCGACAGCCCGGCGTTGATGGCCGGGCGGATCCCGGAGTTGAATAGATCGGTCTCCAGGAAGATCTGGCCGTCGGTGATCGAGATCACGTTGGTCGGCACGAACGCCGAGACGTCGCCGGCCTGGGTCTCGATGATGGGCAAGGCGGTAAGCGATCCGGTCCGGCCCTTGACCCCCGATTGACGCTCCACGTAGTCCTCGTTGACCCGCGCGGCGCGCTCGAGGAGCCGGGAATGGAGATAGAAGACATCGCCCGGATAGGCCTCGCGGCCGGGCGGCCGGCGCAAAAGCAGCGAGATCTGGCGGTAGGCCCAGGCCTGCTTGGTGAGATCGTCGTAGACGATAAGGGCGTCTTGTCCGCGATCCCGGAAATACTCGCCCATGGCGCAGCCCGTGTAGGGGGCCAGGTACTGCATGGCCGCCGGATCGGCGGCGGTCGCCGCCACCACGATCGTATGCTCCATGGCGCCGGTCTCCTTCAGGCGCTGGACGACGGCCGCGACGCTGGAGGCCTTCTGGCCGACCGCGACGTAGATGCACATGACCCCGGTGCCGCGCTGCGCGATGATCGCGTCGATGGCGAGCGCGGTCTTGCCCGTCTGGCGGTCGCCGATGATGAGCTCGCGCTGGCCGCGCCCGATCGGGACCATGGCGTCGATGGCCTTGATGCCGGTCTGCAAAGGCTGGGTCACCGATCGGCGCGCGACCACGCCGGGGGCGACCTTCTCGACCGGGGACGCGGCCTTGGTCGGGACGTCCCCGCGCCCGTCGATGGGCCTGCCGAGGGCGTCGACCACGCGCCCGAGGAGTTCCGGGCCCACCGGGACCTCGAGGATGCGCCCCGTGCCCTTGACGACGTCGCCTTCGGCCAGGTGCTCGTAATCCCCCAGGATGACGGCGCCCACCGAGTCGCGCTCGAGATTGAGGGCAAGCCCGTAGGTATGGCCGGGGAACTCGAGCATCTCGCCTTGCATGACGTCGGCAAGGCCGTAGATGCGCGCGATACCGTCGCTCAAGCTCATGATGGTGCCGGTAAGCGCCGGGGTCGGAGGAGAGAGGTGTTCGATTCTCTGCTTGATGAGCTCCGAGATCTCGCTGGGTTTCAAAGCCATAGGAATTCCTCTAAAAAGGGCTTAGCGCATGGGCAAGGGCCACGAGACGACCGCGAACCGAGGCGTCGAGGACCATATCGCCATGCTGAACGATCATGCCCGCCAGCAACCGGCTATCCGTTTCCACGACGAGCTCCACCGATCGTCCGGTGCGGCGGGCGAGCGCCGCGCGCAGCCGCTCGCGCTGGACGTCGCTCAAGGGTTGGGCGGTGATGACGGTGGCATGGGTCCGGTTTTCGGCCTCCTCCTTCAGGGACGCGAAGGCCTCGGCGATGCCCGGCAAGGCGGCGAGCCGGTCGTTTTCGAGCAACAACTCGATGACGCGCGCCACCGGGCCCGGCGCGGGCTCGGCGGAGGCGAGCGCCGCCGCGAGCGCCGCCCGGGGCGTTTGCGGGTTCTCGGCCAACGCCGCGACCGCCGGGTCGGAAAGGGCCTGCGCGGCGGCCTCGAGGCACGCGAGCACGGCCGCACGGTCGGCCCCGGCCAGCGCCATGAGGGCGCGCGCGTAAGGGCGCGCGGCGGCCGCCATCTGATCGGCGATCACAGCTGCTCCACCACTTCTTCGAGGAGCCGCTCGTGCAGGCGTCGGTCGACCTCGCGCTCGACGATGCGCTCGGCGCCGGCCAGGGCCAGGCGCGCGACATCGGCCCGCAGCTGTTCGCGCAGGCGGTTCATTTCGGCCTCGGCCTCGGCGCGGGCGAGCGCAATGGCGTGCTCGCCTTCGGCGCGGGCGCGCTCGCGGGCCTCCTCGAGGATCTCGCGGGACCGCCGCTCGGCGTGGTCGAGGATCTCGGCGGCGCGCTCGCGGGCCAGGGCCAGGATCTCTTCCTGTTGGCGGCGCGCCTCGTCCAGCGCCTTGCGGCCCTGGTCGGCCGCGGCCAGCCCGTCGGCGATGCGCCTCTGGCGGCCCTCCATGATGGCGGTGAGCGGGCCCCAGAGATAGCGCCTGACCAGAACGATGAGCACCGCGAAGGTGACCATCTGGACGATGAGGGTCACGGATATCGGCATGGCGTGGTCGCCCCTATCGTAACCTTAGTGGGTGAGGTGCGTGATCGCGGCCACGGCGGCCCCTTCGAACGGATTCACGAAGGTAAAATACATGGCAAAGGCCGCGGCGATGAACGGAAAGGACTCCATGAGGCCTGCGGTGATGAACATCTGCACGCGCAGGGTGGGGAGCATCTCCGGTTGGCGCGCGATTCCCTCGATGTATTTGGAGCATATGAGGCCCCAGCCGAGGGCCGAACCCAGCGCCGCCCCCGCGAAGATGATGCCGACGGCGACAGCCGTGTAGGAAAAGACCATGCCGATAACCGGCGCAAGTTGCGGATCAACCATAAAGCCACTCCTCGATGAAAAGGTCAAAGAAACCGGGGTCAGTGCGCATCGCCTTCCCGGGTCGCCGCCATCGCCAGATACATGATGGTGAGGACCATGAAGATGAACGCCTGAAGCGTGATGATGAGCAGGTGAAAGGCCGACCAGAGTATCCCGGGGGCCCATGCCACCCACCACGGCAGGAGCGCGATGAGCAGAAACACGAGCTCGCCCGCGAACATGTTGCCGAAGAGTCGCAGGCCGAGACTCAGGGGCTTTGCGATCTCATCGACCGTGGTCATGAGGATGTTGACCGGAAACAGATAGGGCCCGAACGGGTGGACCAGAAAGGTCTTCAGGTAGCCCCACAGGCCTTTATGCGTAACATGGTAGTACAGCGTCAACAGGAAGACGCTCAGCGCCAGGCCCAGGGTGGTATAGGGGTCGGCGGTCGGGGTCGACCGGAAGTCCTGGACGCCGAACAGGTGGGCGATGCTGGGCAGCAGCAGGACCGGCAGCAGGTCCATGGCGTTCATGAGAAAGACCCATAAAAAGATCGTGAGGGCCAGTGCCCCGATCATGGGGTCCGCGACCGGGAAGATGCCCCGGACCTGGTCGTCGACGAACTCGAGCAACGCCTCCAGGACGTTTTGCATCCCGCGGGGAACGCCTTCCTCGAGCCGCCGCCCGACGACCATGCCAGTCGCGACGATCACCGCGGCCAGGATCCAGCCGATGAGGACGGTGTCGACATGAAGGCTCCAGAACCCATGACCCACGGTCAGGTTCCGTAAATGGTCCTCCATGAAGCTGACGGCGTTGTGACTCATAATCCTGACGAAACCCCTGGGACCAGGAAGGCGGCCTGGCCCAAACCAAAGGCGATCAAAAACGGCAGCGGGGAGACATGAAAGACCCCGAGCCCCACACCCAGCAAGACGATTGCGAACACGAACCGCGCGGCCGCGCCGCCCAGGAGCCAAAACTGTGCCTGCGCCGGCCCGCCCTTTCCGTCGGCGCGCCCCACGGTATAAGCCAGCACCAGGGCACTCGCCATGGCGATTGCGCCGCCGGCGAGCGCGGCACCCAGGCGCCCCGGGGCCTGATGCGGGGGTGCTGCGAGCGCGGCCCCCGCCGCCACCGCGAGGGTCAGCGACAGTTGTGCCAAAAGCACGCGACGCAGCCCTTTGCGCAATACCCGTGCGGCGTAGCTCATGATCATCCCGATCCCGTTCGCCTCGAGGGGCGCCCGCGGCGGCGCAGTATAAGTGTTCTTTATGCCAGGGTCAAACGCAGCCGCAGGCCCCGGGGACCCGCCGAAAGGGGTGCCGAAACGGGCGGCCGTTAGGGGGGGCCGAGCCGCGGCTTGGCCCAGGCGGCGGCCTGCTGGCGCTCGCTCGGGGTCAGCATCGCGGCGGTCTGCCGGGCCAACTCCGCCGCCCGCGGCAGCTTTGGCGCTGCGCGCTCGTACCACGCAAGCGCGTGGATGAGGTGGTCCGGCTGGCCGACCCCGTACTGATACAGCTCGCCCAGCTTGAGTTCGGCGTTCGGCACCCCGGCACGGGCCTCGCGCCGCAGGCTCCGGAGACCCGCATGCGCGGCGTGCCAGCACAACAGCAATAGAGTAAGGCCGGCAATGCCGGGAGTCCATCGTTTCACGCCCACCTCCTGTGTCACGAGAATCGGCCGAGCAGGCCTTCGAGCTCGTCCATACTATGATAGTCGATCGTGATGCGGCCTGCCCCGGCGCCGCGCGCCTGGATGCGAACTCGCGCCCCCAAGGTCTCGGTGAGGCGGCGCTCGAGCGCCGCGACGTCCGGGTCGGGGGCGGCCTTGGCCGGCGCCGGCCGGCCGTGCTGCTGGACGCGCCGCTCGGTCTCGCGCACGCTCAAGCCCGCCGCGGCGGCCTCACGCGCCAGCGCCGTCTGGGCCGCCGGGTCGGTGATCGCCAGCAGGGCGCGGCCATGGCCCATCTCGATCTCGCCGGCCTCGAGCAGGCTGCGGACCTCCGGGGCGAGCCCGAGGAGCCGCAAGAGGTTGGTCACCGCCGCCCGCGACCGGCCGACGTGCGTGGCGATCTCGTCGTGGGTCAGCCCGAACTCCTCCTGAAGGCGCTTTAGGCCCGCCGCCTCCTCGAGGGGATTTAGGTCCTCGCGCTGGATGTTTTCGATCAAGGCCACGGCCATGGCGGCCCGGTCGGGGATATCGCGCACGATGACCGGGACCTCGGACAGACCCGCGAGCTGGGCCGCACGCCAGCGCCGCTCTCCGGCGATGATCTCGAAACCGCTGCCGGCCCTCCGGACCAGGATGGGCTGCACGATGCCCTGGGCCCGGATGGACTCGGCGAGCTCGTTCAAGGCCTCGGGCTCCATGCGCGTGCGCGGCTGGTAGCGGCCGCGCTGCAGGCGCTCGATCGGCAGGGCCTGGACGCCCTCCGCCTGCGCCTGGACCGCATCGGGCCGCGGGGCATCTCCGAACAGCGCGTCCAGACCGCGTCCGAGGCGGGGGCGTTTCTCCTTCATGGGGGTAGGTCTCCTGCGCCAGATGGGGGTTCGCGCGCCAGGATCTCGGCCGCCAAGGCGAGATAGGCCTGGGCCCCGCGCGACGCGCGGTCGTACTGGATCACGGGGACACCGTGGCTCGGGGCCTCGGCCAGCCGGATGTTGCGCGGGATGATCGTCTGAAAGAGCTGATTCCCGAAGTGCCGGGTCAACTGATCGGAGACCTCGATGGCCAGGCCGTTGCGCGGGTCGAACATGGTCCGCAGCAGGCCCTCGATCGTCAGGGCCGGATTCAGCTGGGCGCGCACGCGGCGTATGGTCCCGAGCAGGGCCGTAAGACCCTCCAGGGCATAATATTCGCACTGCATGGGGATCAGGACGGAGTCGGCGGCCACCAGGGCGTTGATGGTGAGGAGGCTCAGCGCCGGCGGGCAATCGATATAAATGTAATCGTAGACCCCCTGCAGCGGCGCGAGCGCCTGCCTGAGGCGCCGCTCGCGGTGCGCGGCCTGGGCCAGCTCGAGCTCGGCGCCCGAGAGATCGGCGTGCGAGGCGAGCATGTCGTAACCGCACGCCAGGCGGGCGATCGCGCTCTGCGCCGCGACCTCCCCGAGCAGGACATCATAGAGGCTCCGCTCGGCGTCCGAGGCGCCGCTGCCCATGGTGGCATTGCTCTGCGGGTCGAGATCGATCAGAAGGACGCGGCGGCCCTGTTCGGCGAGGGCCGCTGCCACATTGATGCTCGTCGTGGTCTTGCCCACCCCGCCCTTCTGGTTGGCGATGGCGACGATCCGCGTCATGCGCTGCGCGCCAGGGCCACGAGGTGACGGCGGGCCGCGAGGCCCGGCACCTGGAGGGCGTGCACGGCCGCGACGGTAAACGGCGGGGCCACCGCCGCGATCTCCTCGGTCGGCAAGGCGCCCTTCATGGCCAGGATGACCCCGCCGGGCGCGAGCAGCCGGCCGGCGGCCAAGGCGATATCGTTCAGGCTCGCGTACGCCCGGGCGGTGACGACCGCATAAGGTGCCGCGGGGGCGTGGTCCTCGACCCGCTCGCAGGCCAAGGCGACGTTGGCAAGCGCGAGCCGGGCCGCGACCTCGGTCAGAAAATCGATGCGCTTGTGGGAACGGTCGAGCAGGGTCACCGGACGCGCGGGCTGCAACAAGGCGATAGGGATGCCCGGCAGGCCCGCGCCGCTGCCGACGTCCAGCAG
>DAIDMD010000110.1 GCA_027449165.1 Acidiferrobacter sp.
GGCCGGTTGCAGCCCTTTGAGCCGGAGATGCTTGCGGTGCGCTTCGTAGTTCTGCTTGAAACGGTCGTTCGGTTCTGATTTCATGGCGACGTAGCCTCACAAATCGTCGTGGATTGGCCCCTCGTTCACGCGAGGGGGTGGGGCTACATTTTACGACCTGCCGCTCGAATTACCCGGTTTTCCTCCGCGTAGCGGCTCCGTCCAACATGTGGTTCTCATTCGCTTCGCATGCCGGATAGGGTCCGGTACGCCCCATGCGAGCGCGAACGCCATGCTGGCCGCGCGGGCCCCCAAATTGCTCGATCAGACGCGCGATGCCATTCGCATAGAATATTACCGCTTGCGCACCGAGCAAGCGTATGTGTAATGGGTCCGGTGATACATCCGTGCGCAGGGACCGCACCACTCCCTTTAAGAGTGAGGCCGCGTCGCTTAGCGGCTTGATCGGCTGCCATTGTGGGTGGCAGCTTCGCATCGGAATGGGTGGCGGGATTGGGCCGGGATACGCAGATATTGGTGACCGCCAACGGCGCGGCTTCCCTGCCCCCTTATCGGCTCGCAGGTCCCTTCTTTTCAAGCGGCTCAAAGCTGATGAGTAAACGAGATCCGGTTGCCTCCGCCAGGCGCTCCAGCGTCCGCATGGACGGACGGGAGCGCCCGCTTTCCAGCCGGGCGACGACGGGCTGCGTCGTGCCCATCCTCCGGGCCAGCTCCTCTTGCGTCAGACCAGCGCGGTTGCGCACGTCCATGACGGCACTCGCTAGGACAAACTCCTCCTCAAGCGCATCGTAAGCCTTCTTGTACTTCGGCTCTTTCAGCCACTTCTTGTGCATCTCAGTTATGCGTGCCATTGCGCACCTCCATCATCGAACCGATTTCGCGCGAGCCAGTGCCAGATCTATCTCGTGCCGTGGCGTCTTCTCCGTCTTCTTCACGAAGACCCGCACAATCACCACGCGCCGGCCCGCGGCCGTCACATACAACGCCCGCGAAATTCCGCTACGACCCTTCAGCCGCATTTCCCAAATACGGCCTTCAATATGCTTCACGTGCGGCTCGCCCACACGCTCCAGGCCCTTCTCCTCGATAAGCTTTGCGATACGCGCGAGCCTCGCCCGCATGTCCTCGGGCAAGGCCTCGACTTCCGCATCAACGGTTTCATCCAGGGTTTCGACCATCCATATCATAATCTCAGTATGCCAAAAAAGATATAATACGGGAAGCCTTTCTCAGTCTACGATCACCGCCACGCGTTGATGAGCGGCGTGGTACGGGCTGCCCGCAAATAGCGAGAGAAGGCCGGATGCGTTGGTACCTTCCTTATGCTCGGTGGGGCGGTCAGCAGGCCAATCACCTGCAGCTTTTTGAGACTGCCGCCCATTGAGCGATGTTGGGTATCGGCGGTGGGCGGATTCCAGGCGACATCATAGCCGCACGCCCGAGGTACGTCCGAGTCCACGCCTGGCAGCCCATCGAGAACCCGGGTATTCCACGCGTTTACCGCGCTCGCGCCATGCCCCGCGCCCTCAGTATCTGGGACACGGGTATGGAGCGCGCGCGGTCTCCGGCGCGCTCGAAGGGTGCGGGGCGCGCGTCGACCTGCCACTCCTCCGCGATTACAATAGGTGCCCAGGAAGCCTCCGGGGCTTCGGGGGGCCGATGGAGTTCGATCTTTTCTATGAGCTGGCAGTGCCGGACTTCGCGGGGCGCGGCGAGCGGCAGGTCTACGAGGAGACGCTGGAGGAGATCGCGCTTGCCGACGAACTCGGGTTTCGCGGCGTGTGGCTCACCGAGCATCACTTCATGCCGCAATACGGGCACAGCTCGGCGCCCGACCTGTTCCTGGCGGCGGCCGCCCAGAGGACCCGGCGCATCCGCCTGGGCCACGGCATCGTCCCGCTCCCCTACCATCATCCGCTGCATGTGGCCGAACGCGCCGCGACCCTCGACATCCTGTCCGGGGGGCGGCTCGATCTGGGTATCGGCCGCGGATTCTCGCCGAAGGAATACGAGGCCTTCGGCGTGCGCACCGAAGACAGCCGAGGCCTCGTCGACGAAGGCCTCGCGATCCTGATCAAGGCGCTCACGGACCCCGGCCCGATCGGCTACGAGGGCCGTCACTTCCGGTTCGCGGACGTCGCCGTCCGCCCCCGCCCGATCCAAACGCCCCATCCGCCGCTATGGATGGCGGCGGTGAGTCCGGAAAGCTTCGATCTCGCCGCGCGCCTGGGGCTTGGCGTCCTCGCCGGCCCGTTCAAGCCGTGGTTCATGGTCAAGGAGGACATCCGCCGCTACCGCGCGGCCTACGCCCGATATCATCGGGACAGCCCCGCCCGGCCGCCGCGCGTCGGGATGACGCTCGGGATCTTCTGTCTGGCCGATCGCGAGCAGGCCCGCGCGATCGCCCGCACCAATATCACGTGGTTCTATCGCGAACTGCTGCGTCTGACCGCACCCCTCCTGTCGCGCCTCCAGGACGGCTACGAGTACTACCGCCGGTTCGGTGCGCTCGCGCCGCTGCTCAAAGGCGGCGTCAACCTCCCCATCCTGGAACGGCTCGGCATGGTGGTCGCAGGCGATCCGGAACACTGCCGAAAACGCCTGCAGGCCTATGCCGACGCCGGCGTCGATCATCTCCTGTGCGCGGTGGGCGCGGGCGCAAGTCCGACGGCGCTCAACCGCCAGGCGCTCACCCTCTTGAGCGAACAGGTCCTCCCGACATTCCGGCCGTGCACGTCCTGATCACGGGCGCCGCCGGCTGCCTCGGGCGCGTCCTCGTCCCGCTGCTGCTCGGTGACCCGCGGGTCACCGAACTGACCGCCCACGACCTGCGGCCGATGGCACAACGCCACCCCAAACTGCGGGTCCTGTGCGGCGACATCCGCGATCCCGCCCTGGGTCACGCGATCGCCGGCGCCGATGCCGTCGTGCACATGGCCTTCGTCGTCATCGAAAGCCACCTGCGCCAAGAGCGGCACAACCGCATCCTGGCGCGCGCCATCAATCGGGACGGCACCCGGGCCGTGATCGACGCGCTAAGCCCCGAGACGCGCCTCGTCCACCTCTCGAGCGCCTCGATCTACGGAACGAGCGAAGTCCCGGTCGGTGAATCCGCCGAACCAAGGCCCCTGCCCGGGTTCGGTTATGCCGAAGACAAGGTGCTCGCCGAACAGGCGGTCGCCGCCGCCGAGGCCGGGGGCCTGCGCGCCATGCGGCTGCGTCCGCACATCATCCTCGGACCCCATGCCCAGCCCTTCCTGCGAGCCGTGCTGCGGCTGCCGTTCTACCCGCGCCTGTCCCATCCGGCCCCGCCCCTGCAGGTCGTCCACGAACAGGACGTCGCCGCGGCGATCGTAGCGGCGCTCTTTTCCGAGGCCACGGGCCCGGTCAATCTCGCCTGCGAAGACCAGATGTCGTTCGAGGCGATGCAGAGGTACCTGCACCGCTTCGCCCTCGGCGTAAGCCCCCGGATCGCCCAAGCCGCGGCACGATGGGCGTTCGACATCTTCGGTATCGGTCCCGACCCGGCGTGGAGCGCGGGGCTCGATCGGCCGCTCGTCCTCGACACCACCCGCGCCCGGGAGGTGCTCGGGTGGCGGCCGCGCTTCCCCCGGACCGCGGACGTGCTGGCCGACACGTTCCGGCGGCGGATACCCCATGGCCGCGGTCTGGACACCCGGGTATAGCAGGGGACCAGCTACTCCCCCATGTTCAACAGGCGTCCGTGGACACGGGCGTCGCGAAAGGTGTGCAGGAAGATCGCGAGACCCAACCCGAGGTAGACGACGTTGAGCCCCGCGGCCTCCCAAAGCGGCCGATACAAGACCACGTGGTGGAAGAGCAGCGCGCGCATGGCCGCGAAGACATAGGCGGCGGGCAGGGCGTGCGCCACGACCTGCAGGGCCTGCGGGAGCACCGAGATCGGGTAATAGATGCCGCTCAAAGGCGCGATCGCGAAGATCGCCGCCCACGCGAGATTCTCGGCCCCCAGACCGTAGCGAAGCACGAGGCCGGCGACGACCAGGCCGATCGCCCAACCCATGACGATCAGGTTCATGAAGAAGGCGGCCAGCACGAAGCCCATTTGCCAGATCGGAAAGTGGTAGAACCAAAAGGCGAAGAGCGCCGCCATGCCGCTGCCCACGAGCGTACGCAGGAGGCTTATGACAAAGAGCGCGCCGGCCAGCTCGTAGGCCCGCAGGGGGCTTGCGAACAGATGCCCGAGATTGCGCGAATAGAACTCCTCGAAAAAGACCACCGAGACGCCGAGCTGGCCGCGAAACATGACGTCCCACAGCAAGGCCGCGGCCAGGAGCATCCCCGAGGCCTGCGCCAGGTAACTGCTGTGGTGCACGAGGTATTCGCTCAGAAAGCCCCAGAGGACGATCTGCATGGTCGGCCAATAGGCAAGCTCCACGATGCGCGGCCACGAACCCTTCAGGAGATAAAGGTAGCGCTCGATCATGGCGCCGATGCGCCTCAGGCTGCGGGCCGCGCCCCCGCTCATGGCTGCGACCGCCCGCGGGCCATATCCAAAAACACCTCCTCGAGACTCTCACGCGCATATCGCCCGACCAGATCGGCCGGCGCCCCCCGGTCGAAGATCCGCCCATGGCGCAGCATGATCACCTCGTCGCACAGGCGCTCGACCTCCAGCATGTTGTGCGACGCCAGGACCACGCCGGCCCCGCTCGCCCTCTGGTAGTCGCGCAGATAGGTCCGCAGCCGGTCCGCGGTGTCCGGATCGAGGGACGCCGTGGGCTCGTCCAGCAAGAGGAGCCGGGGACGGTTGATGAGCGCCTTGGCGAGCGACGCGCGGGTTCGCTGCCCGGCGGACAGCCGGCCGTAGGGGCGATCCAGCAGCTCCTCCAGATCCAGATCGCGGGCCAGCTCCCGGATGCGGGCCGGGGCATCGCGCACGCCATAGAGCCCGGCATAGACCCGCAGGTTCTGGTAGACCGTCAGGCGGTGCGGCAGATCCACATAGGGCGACGAGAAGTTGATCCACGGCAATACGCGGTAGCGATGGCGCAGGAGGTCCTCGCCCAGCACCCGGATCGATCCCCCGCTCGGCAACAGAAGCCCCATCAGCATCGCCAGCGTGGTGGTCTTGCCGGCCCCGTTGCCGCCGAGCAGGCCCAGCACCCGGCCGCTTGCAAGATCGAAACTGAGCGATGCGACGGCCGTGACCGTCCCGTAGCGCTTATACAGATCGGTCACCGAAATGGCGGCGGGCCCGCTCAAGGGCCCGGGCCCAGGGCCTGGGCCAGCGCAAGGAGCCGGCGGCCGGCGCTGGTATCCGCCTTGCCGGCCGCCGCCACGGCCGCGTAATAGCCCGCCAGGAACTCCGGCAGGGCATGCGCGAGCACCGGCTTTCTAAGCCGCGAGACCGCCGCGAGGTCCCAGTGGGCGCCAAGTCCGCGGTGCGGCCCGGCGCTGCACACCCGCGCCGCCCACACGGCCGTGCCCGGCGCCTCTTCATGGGCGCGGACCGCCAGACAGAAGGCCTCGCGCCCCGCGCCGAGCCCGACGAAGGGTCCCCGGTATTCGACCGCCAGGGCCGGCGCCAGCTGCGCCAGGATGCGGCTCAAACGGGCCAAGGCGTCGTCCAGGGCCTTATCCGGCCGCCGCTGCGGGTCCCGGGCCTGATCATGCAGAACGCTAAGGAATGATTCCACGACACCCCCTGAGGAGCGGGCCATTATAGTCTTTTACAGGCCCGTTGGGGATCGAGGCCTCTTTTTCGCTATACTGCCGCCAATGGCACGACATCACCCCTTACGATCCCACCCGGACCGGGACTCTCTGATCGCCCTCGGCCGGCGGGTCCTTGCGCTCGAGGCCGAGACGCTGTCGGGGCTGGCGTGCGGCCTCGACGAATCCTTTGCCGAGGCCTGCCGGCTGCTGTTCGGCTGCCGGGGGCGGGTCGTCGTGGTCGGGATGGGCAAGTCGGGACATATCGGCGGCAAGATCGCCGCCACCCTGGCCAGCACCGGCACGCCGGCCTTCTTCGTCCACCCCGGAGAGGCAAGCCACGGCGACCTCGGCATGATCACGCCCGAGGACGTGGTGCTGGCCATCTCCCATTCCGGGGAGACCGCCGAGATCCTGACGATCCTGCCCATCATCAAGCGCATGGGCGTCCGGCTTCTGGCGCTGACCGGCGCCCCCGACTCGAGCCTTGCCCGCCAGGCCGACGTCCATATCCCGGTGATGGTCGCCAAAGAGGCCTGCCCGCTCGATCTGGCGCCGACGGCAAGCACGACCGCGGCCTTGGCCATGGGGGACGCGCTCGCCATCGCCCTCTACGAGACGCGCGGCTTCACGCCCGAGGACTTCGCGCGTTCGCACCCCGGCGGCCGCCTGGGCCGCCGCCTGCTCGTCTACATAGCGGACATCATGCACAAGGGCGACCGGATACCCAGGGTGTCGGCAAGCGCCTCGCTGCCCGAGGCCCTCATCGAAATGACCACCAAGGGCCTCGGGATGACGGCCGTGGTCGATGCCGACGAACGGCTCTGCGGGATCTTCACAGACGGCGATTTGCGCCGGGCCTTGAATCGCGGCGTCGACGTCTACGCGGCACGGATCGACGAGGTCATGACCCGCAACCCGAAGACCGCGGCCGCCGACCACCTGGCGGCGGAACTCGTCCCCTTGCTGCGCGCCCACAACATCAGCGGCCTCTTTGTCGTGGATGACGACCACAGGATCGTCGGGGCGCTCAATATGCATGACCTGCTGCGGGCCGGCGTCGTATGACCGGCGAGCGGAACCCGGGCGCCACCCAGGCCGCCGCGCGGGCCAAACCCATCCGCCTGCTCCTGCTGGACGTCGACGGGGTGCTCACGGACGGCCGGCTCTTTGTGACCGACTCGGGCGAGGAACTGAAGGTCTTCCACAGCCGCGACGGACACGGCATCAAGATGCTGATCGCAAGCGGGGTCCGCGTCGGGCTGGTCACCGGCCGGACCTCGCGGGCCGTCGAGCGCCGCGCCGACGATCTGGGTATTACCATCCTCGTGCAGGGCTGCCGCGACAAGCGCGCGGCGGTTCGCCGGCTGCTCTCCGAGCAGGGGGTGGCACCGCACGAGGCCGCCTTCATGGGCGACGACGTCATCGATCTGCCGGCCATGGAGGCCGTGGGGTTCTCGGTCGCCGTGGCCGACGCCCACCCGCTGGTGCGCTCGCGCGCCCACTGGGTCACCGACCAGGGCGGGGGCCAGGGGGCGGTACGCGAACTCTGCGAACTGCTCATGCGCATCCAAGGCACCCTCGACGAACAGCTCGGGTATGCCTACCAAGGTGAGTGTCCATGGGCCGGTGGTTGAGCCGTTTCCTGCTGGTAGCCGGCCTGCTGCTCTTTTCCGGCCTCTTCTGGTGGCTCCCGGAGGCACTCGTGCGCCCGGCCCTGACCCTGACCCACGTCGCGCCCGCGCGCCCGGACTACTACATAGACCACGCCGAACTGACGGCCATGAACCGCCATGGCCGGCCGCGCTTCATACTGATCGCCGAGCGGCTCATCCACTTCCCCCGCGGCAAGCGCACCGTACTGATCCATCCCCGGCTGACGCAATTTGGCAAGCACACCGTCACGACGACCATCGCCAGGAGGGGTTTCGTGTCCCCGCACGGGCATGTGCTGATCATGCGCGGGCGCGTGCGGGTGTTCCGCGGACCGACGGCGCGGATGGGGGCGGCGGATGTCCGCACCCACACCCTGACCGTCCACCTCGCGACGTCATGAGAAAACGGCTCGCGGCACTGTTTGCGCTGTGCGCCCTGGGCCCCGGGGCCTGCGCCCACGACCATCGGCTGGCGCAACCCTTGAGCGTGCGCGCAGACACCATCCAAGTCGACGAACGCACCGGCCAAAGCCTCTACCTCGGCCATGTGCGCATCGTCCAGGACGGACTGACGATCCGCGCCAACCGGGTCCGCGTGCACTCGCTGCACGGCCAGGTCCTCTCGATCCACGCGCACGGCACCCCCTTGCACATGGAGGATCAGAAGACCGGCGGGCTGCCGCTCTTCGGAACCGGGCTCACCCTGGATTTCGCGGCGGCGCGAGACGAGGTGACCTTGACCGGCCACGTGGTCTTCCGGCAGGGCGTCAACGTCCTGCACGGGCATATCGTGCACTACTACGTGCGGTCGCGGCGCATCACGGCAATCCGCGGTCCGCACACCCGCGTGCGCGCCCGCGTCGTGCCGCGCAGCCGCAAGCCGTCGCCGGGGGCCAAGCATTGAGCACGCTGGCGGCCACACACCTGTCCAAGGCCTACAAGGGGCGCCGGGTCGTGAAGGACGTGAGCCTTGACGTGGCCGCCGGCGAGGTCGTCGGTCTTCTCGGGCCGAACGGGGCCGGAAAGACCACATGCTTCTACATGATGATCGGGCTCGTCCGCAAAGACCAGGGACGGATACTCCTGGACGGCGTGGACATCGGAGACGCGCCCATGCACAGGCGCGCCAAGCTCGGGGTCGGCTACCTCCCGCAGGAGGCCTCGGTCTTTCGCAAACTCAGCGTCGAGGACAACATCCTCGCCATACTCGAGACGGTCGACGGTCTCGACGCGGGCGCCCGCAAGACCCGCCTCGAGGAGTTGCTCCAGGACCTCCACATCGCCGACCGGCGCAAGACCCTCGGCATGAGCCTGTCGGGAGGCGAACGCCGCCGCGTCGAGATCGCCCGGGCGCTTGCCACCAAACCGCGCTTCATGCTGCTCGACGAACCGTTCGCCGGCGTCGACCCGATCTCGGTCATCGACATCCAGAAACACATCTCTCATTTGCGCGGGCTTGGCATCGGGGTCCTGATCACCGACCACAATGTGCGCGAGACCCTGAAGATCTGCGATCGCGCCTATATCATCAACGACGGACATGTCCTCGCCTCGGGGGATCCGGCATCGGTCCTGGCCGATCCGGACGTAAGACGCGTCTATCTCGGGGAGAACTTCGTCCTCTAGGTTGCCGTTTCTGGAAATCGCCCAAATGGACTAAAATAGGTTCCAGGAACCCTATGAAGCAGACACTCGACCTTAGAATCGGGCAACACCTCACGATCAC
>DAIDMD010000111.1 GCA_027449165.1 Acidiferrobacter sp.
CGCCGCCGCGCCCCTTGGCGATGTCATGGAAGAGCGCCGCGAGATACAGCCGCTCGGGCTTGGCAAGCCCGCGGCCGACCTCGCTTGCGACCGGAAGCTCGGCCTGGAACTCGGGCTGCATGATGCGCCGGACGTTGCGCAATACGAACAGGCTATGTTCGTCGACCGTGTAGACATGGAAGAGATCGTGCTGCATCTGGCCCACGATCTTCCCGAACGCCGGGATATAGGCGCCGAGGACGCCGTAGGCGTTCATGCGCCGCAGGGTCCTCGTGACGCCCGACGGCGCGCGCAGGATGGCGAGAAGCGTCGATCGCGTCGCCGGGTCCTGGCGGAAGGCGCCGTCGATCAAGCTGAGGTGGGCGCGCAGTAGGCGTATGGTCGCCGCGCGTACGCCCTGGAGCTCCGGATGGTCCTGCAGGACCCGGAACAGACCGAGGAGGGCGCGGGGATCCTCGGCAAAGACATGCGCGTCGACCGTCTCCAGGAAGCCGTTGCGCGCGCGAAACTGGGGGGTCAGGGTCTTCGTGGCCGGGCGCCGCGGGCCCTGCAGGGCCTCGGCGAAATGCTGGAGCAGGATCTCGTTTAAGAGCTGGACCTGCTTGACCGTCCGGTAATAGCGCTTCATGAACTGCTCGACGGCAAGCCGTCCGGGACGATCCGTATAGCCCATCTGCAGCGCCAGGGTCCGCTGGTGGTCGAAGAGCAGGCGATCCTCGCGGCGCCGGGCGAGGAGGTGCAGGCCGTTGCGGATCTGCCAGAGGAAGTTGCGGGCGTCGATGAGCACGCGGTATTCGCGTTCGCCGAGGAAGCCCACCCTGACGAGGTCATGGAGGTCGGAGGAGCCGAGGTGGCGCTGGGCGATCCAGCCGATCATGTGGATATCGCGCAGCCCTCCCGGGCTTTCCTTGACGTTGGGCTCGAGGTTGTAGCCGCTATCGTCGTATCGGGCGTTGCGCGCCCGTTGTTCGGCAAGCTTCGCCTCGTAGAAGCGCGCGCTCGGCCACAGGCGGGGCGATGCAAGCTCGTGCACGAGGCGTGCCAGCAACGCCTCGTCACCCGTCAAAAGGCGCGCCTCCATGAGGTTGGTCATGACGGTGAGGTCGGCACGCGCCACCTGCAGGCAGTCGCGCAGCGACCGCACGCTATGGCCGACGTTCAGCCCGATGTCCCAAAGGAAGCGCAGGAAGGGCTCGGCAAAGGCCCGGGTCTGGGCGTAGCGCAGGCCGTCTAGGAGCAGGAGCAGGTCGATGTCGGAGGCGGGATGGAGTTCGCCGCGCCCGTAACCCCCGACCGCCACCAACGCCACCGAAGCCACGTCAGGGAGCATGTGCTCGTATTTGGTATAGGCCCGGCGCAGGATGTCGTCGATCAGGGCGGTGCGCAGCTTAAGGGTTTCGATCCCGAGCCCGCGCCGCCGGTGCGGGAGTTCGGCCTCGTGCGCCGCGCGCAGCCGGACGTCTCCGGCCCTTAGCGCCTCCCGGAATCGGGCGACGTCCGGGTCCTGGGTCTGGGCCGCGGCCTTGGTTGCCACCGGGCCGTTTCTCAGATCGTCTCGCCGGGGCGCAGGGTCAACACCTCGTACCCGGAGGGCGTGACCAGCACGGTATGTTCCCACTGGGCGGACAGGCCGTGGTCGCGGGTGACGACCGTCCAATTGTCGGGAAGGAGTTTCACGCCGGCCCCCCGCTGATTGATCATGGGCTCTATGGTGAAGGTCATGCCCGGCTCCAGGGTCACCCCGGTCCCCGGGCGCCCGTAGTGCAGGACCTGCGGGTCCTCGTGGAACACGCGGCCTATGCCGTGTCCGCAGTATTCGCGCACCACCGAGTAGTGCTGGCTCTCGGCAAAGGTCTGGATGGCGTGGCCGATATCGCCCAGGTGGGCGCCCGGGCGCACCATCCGTATGCCGCGCACCAGGCATTCGTAGGTGGCCTCGGTCAGGCGGCGCGCCGCGATCGACGGCTCCCCGACGTAGAACATGCGGCTCGTATCGCCGTGGTATCCGTCCTTGATCACGGTGATGTCGATGTTCAGGATGTCGCCGCGCTTCAATTTGCGGTCCCCCGGTATGCCGTGGCAGACCTGGTGGTTCACTGACGTGCAGATCGAACGCGGGAAGCCGTGGTAATTGAGCGGCGCCGGGATTGCGTTCTGGACCTGCACGATGTAGTCGTGGCAGATCCGGTCGAGCTCGCCGGTCGTGACGCCGGGCACCACGTGGGGCGCAATCATGTCGAGGACGTCGGCTGCCAGCCGTCCGGCGACGCGCATTTTTTGGATCTCAGTTTCGGTCTTGATCGTGATGGCCATCCGGCGTCTTACAAGGATTAAGGGGTCGAGAATGGGGGCGCAGGCGTATTGTCCGTTGTCCGGGCCCGGTATTCAACCTGGGGAAGGCCGCCCGGCCGGCCGATGGGACGATCCGCACACTGTTACCGGACCCGCGCCCGTGGTAGCATGCCGCCACGCGGGGACCCCCTCGCGTCCTCGTTTCGAGGAATCATCGCACGCAGGTCGTCACGGCGTTCGGGTGCTTTGGGCCTTGGGCCTTGAGTCGGCGTCCGGGACCTGCGGTGGACAAACCCGTTGGAGAGGTATCATGGCTAACGTCACAATGCGTGAAATGCTGGAGGCCGGGGTCCATTTCGGCCACCAAACCCGTTTTTGGCACCCGAAGATGCGTCCCTATATCTTCGGCGAGCGCAACAACATCCATATTATCAATCTCGAGCGGTCGCTGCCGATGCTGAACGAGGCGGCGGCCTTCGTGCGGAAATTGGCATCGAACAAGGGCACGATCCTGTTCGTCGGCACGAAGCGGCAGGCGGCCGAGATCGTCCGCGCCGAGGCCATCCGCGCCGGGTGTCCCTATGTGGATCATCGCTGGCTGGGGGGGATGCTGACGAATTACAAGACCGTGCGCCGCTCGATCGAGCGCCTGAAGCGGCTCGAGGAACTGCTCGCCGAGGGCGGCGGGGCCGAAAAGCTGTCCAAGAAGGAGACGCTGACCCTCGAGCGCGAGCGGATCAAGCTGGACCGCAGCCTGAGCGGAATCAAGGACATGCCGAGCCTGCCGGATGCCTTGTTCGTGATCGACGTGGGCCACGAGTACATCGCCGTGAGCGAGGCCAACAAGCTCAAGATCCCGGTGGTGGCGGTGGTCGACTCCAATTGCAAGACCGACGGCGTGGACTACGTCATTCCCGGAAACGACGATGCCAGCCGCGCCATCACGCTGTATGCCCGGACCATGGCCGATGCGGTCCTGGAAGGGCGTGCCACGGTCGCGACGCTGCCGGAATCGGGCGACGAGGAGTTTGTCGAGGTGAAGGACGAGCCGGCGCCGCGCGCGGCCGTGCGCAAGAAGTCGGCGTCCGGCTATGAGGGCTACACCGGCGAAGCGGAAGCGGACGTGGAGGGGGCCGGCGCCGCGGATGCGCGCAAGGCGCGCCCCAAGGGCCGCGAAGGGGCCGGGGCCAAGCCCGCCCGCGGCGGCCGTGCCCGGCCTTGACGGCGAACTGACAGACAGTGATGGGCAAAGGGGGGCCAGGCCCCCTTTTGCATAGGCGTGAGGACGGGATATGGCGATTTCAGCGGCACAAGTGAAGGAACTGCGGGAGCGGACCGGGCTTGGCATGATGGAATGCAAGGCGGCGCTCACCGAGACCGGCGGCGATATGGAGGCCGCCATCGACCTTCTGCGCAAGAAGGCCGGCGCCAAGGTGGATAAAAAGGCCCATCGCGTGGCCGCCGAGGGGGCTATTGGGGTCCATGTCGACGCCCGGGGCCAGGTGGGCGCGCTGGTGGAGGTCAATAGCGAGACCGATTTCGTGGCCAAAGACGAGCGCTTCGGGGCCTTCGCCCAGACGCTCGCGACCCTGGTCGTGGAGGGGAACCCCAAGGACCTGGAGGCCTTGCTGGCCATGAACTATCCCGGCGGCGGTACGGTCGCCGAGGCGCGCATCGCGCTCGTGACCCAGTTCGGGGAGAATATGGCCGTACGCCGTTTCGCGCGTCTCGATGCCGCAGGCGGGCTGCTGGGACACTATGTCCATGGCCGGCGGATCGGGGTGCTGGTGTCGCTGGCCGGCGGGACCCCGGCGCTGGCCCGCGACCTGGCGATGCATATCGCCGCGAGCAAGCCTTCCTATGTCCGTCCGGACGAGGTCCCGGCGGATGTCGTGGCTCGGGAAAAGGCGATCTATGTCGCCCAGGCCGAGGGCTCCGGGAAGCCCCCCGAGATCGTGGAGAAGATGGTGATGGGCAAGGTCCGGAAATACCTGGACGACATCACCCTGGTCGGCCAGGCCTTCGTCAAGGACCCGGAGACCACCGTCGCCGCGCAGCTCAAGCAGGCCGGGGCCGATGTGAAGCGCTTTTTCCGGATCGAGGTGGGCGAGGGCATCGAGCGCGAGGCGAGCAACTTCGCGTCGGAAGTGATGTCACAAGTCAAAGGAAGCTGATCTATGGCGCGGTACCGGCGCGTGCTCCTGAAACTGAGCGGCGAGGCGCTCATGGGCTCGGCGGGCTACGGGATCGATCCGGAGGTCTTGAAGGCCATGGCCGAGGCGGTGGCCGAGGGTGCCGGCAGCACCGGTCTGGCGATCGTCGTCGGCGGGGGGAATATCTTCCGGGGCGTCTCGGGGTCGGCCCGCGACATGGACCGGGCCCAGGCCGACCTCATGGGTATGCTCGCGACGGTGATGAACGCGCTGGCGCTGGTGGAGGCCCTGCGCGCCTGCGGGGCGACGGCGCATGTGCAGTCGGCGCTCGCCGTGGGCACGGCGGTCCCTCCCTTCGACCGGCGCCGGGCCCTGGAGTGCCTGGATCGGGGCGAGGTCGTGGTCTTCGCGGCCGGGACCGGCAACCCGTTTTTCACCACCGATACCGCAGCCAGCCTGCGGGCCCTGGAGATAGGGGCCGAGATCATGCTGAAGGCCACCAAGGTCGACGGGGTGTATTCGGCGGACCCCAAGCGCGATCCGGCCGCCGTGCGCTACCGGCGGCTTAGCTATGACGACGTATTGCAGCGCCGCTTGGGGGTGATGGACGCCACGGCGATTGCGCTGCTGCGGGAGTTTCGCATGCCCCTGCGCGTATTCGACATGACCGCGCCCGGGGCCCTGGCGCGGATCCTGGCGGGCGCCGAGGAAGGGACATTAGTGGAAGAAGGAGCGCAATGTGAGTGAGGACGTGAAAAAAGACGTTCAGGCGCGCATGGCCAAGTCGCTCGAGGCCTTGAAGGCGGAACTGGGCCGGATCCGCACGGGGCGCGCCAATACCGCGTTGCTGGACCATATCACGGTCGATTATTATGGCACCAAGACCGCGCTTTCCAAGGTCGCCAACGTCACGGTGGCCGATGCCCGCAACCTGGTGGTCAGCCCGTGGGAGAAGGGCATGGTCGCGGCCATCGAACGCGCGATCCAGGAGTCCGGGCTCGGGTTCAATCCGGTGACCACCGGCACAACGATCCGCATCCCCATGCCGGCCCTGACCGAGGAGCGTCGCCGGGAGCTCGGCAAGGTGGCCCGCAGCGAGGGCGAGAACGCCAAGATCGCGGTCCGCAACATCCGCCGCGACACGAATAACCACCTGAAGGACCAGGTCAAGAAGAAGCTGCTTTCGGATGATGAGGAAAAGCGCCTGGTCGAGGTTGTGCAGAAGACCACCGACCAGTTCATCGCCGAAATCGACAAGCTGGTTGCCGCCAAGGAACGGGACATCCTGGAGATCTAACCGCGGGCGGACAAGTCCGCCTATACTCGCGCTATGAAGACAACGGATCAAAGCTCTATGGCAGGCGGTCTTCCCGCCCACATCGCAGTGATCATGGACGGGAACGGGCGCTGGGCCAAGGCCCGCGGCCAGGCCCGCATCCAGGGGCACCGCAAGGGCGTGGAGACGGTCCGCGAGCTGGTCGCGGCGTGCGCCGAGAAGGGTGTCCAGGCGGTGACGCTGTTCGCCTTCAGCAGCGAGAATTGGCGCCGGCCCAAACTCGAGGTTCGGTTGCTGCGCCAGCTCTTCCTGCTGGCGCTGGACCGCGAAATCGCCAAACTCCACGACAACGACATCCGGTTTCGGGCGATCGGCGACATCGCCGCCTTCGGCCCCGAGATCGTGCGGCGCGTGCGCGATGCGGAGGCGCTGACGGAGAACAATCGCCGGTTGCAGCTGACGATCGCCGCCAATTACGGCGGGCGCTGGGATATCGCCCAGGCCTGCGCACGGGTGGCCGAGGAGGTCCTCGCCGGCCGGCTGGCGCCCGGCGAGGTGACCCCCGAGACCCTGGAGCCCTATCTCAGCATGGCCGGCCTCCCCGAGCCCGATCTCTTCATCCGCACCGGGGGCGAACAGCGGGTCAGCAACTTCCTGTTGTGGCAGCTCGCTTACACGGAACTCTACTTCACACCCGTGTTGTGGCCCGACTTCGACCGCAAGCAGCTCGATATCGCCCTGGAGTCCTTCGCCGGACGCCAGCGGCGGTTCGGCCGCACCGGGGATCAGGTCGAGGCGGCGTGGCGTGCTTAAAGAGCGCCTGCTGACGGCGCTCATCGCGGGCTCGGCGGCTCTCGCCGGCCTGTGGTTCCTGGATACCGCGGGGGTGGCCGTGCTGCTGGGTGCGGTGACGCTGCTCGCGGCCTTCGAGTGGTCGGCGCTCGTCCGGCGGGGATGGGCGGCGGGGCTTGCCTTTACGGCCCTGACCGCGCTTCTTGGGGCGGCGAGTCTTGTGCTCCCCCTGACGGTGGTCCTCGGGGCGGCGCTCGCCTGGTGGGTCTGGGCAGCCGGCGAGGTGTTTTGGCTCCGGGACCGGACAAGCCCCTTGTGGCGCCATATGCCGGTCCAGTGGTTGGCCGGCGTCCTGGTATTGGTGCCGGCATGGCGGGGCTGTCTGGTATTGAAGGCGCAGGACCCCGCTCACCCGAGCCTCCTGATCTGGCTGCTCGTCATGGTGTGGACCGCCGATAGTGCGGCCTATTTTGCCGGGCGCGCCCTGGGCCGCCGGCGCCTAGCCCCGCTCGTAAGCCCGGGCAAGACCGTGGAAGGGGCGATCGCCGGGCTCGCGGGCGCGGCGGCCGTGGGGGGCGCCGGTGCCTGGTGGCTGGGGCTCCCGGGGCTCGGCTGGGCCGGGGGCGTGGCCTTGGGCGTGGCGGTCGCTGCGGCGTCGGTGGTCGGCGATCTGCTCGAGAGCAAGGCCAAGCGGATGGCCGCGGTCAAGGACTCGGGCCGGTGGCTGCCGGGTCACGGCGGCTTTCTCGATCGCATCGACGCCATGACGGCAGCGGTGCCGGTGTTTGTATGGACCATGCGCTACCTGGGGGTTCGATGAGCGAGAAGGGGCATCCGGGGGGCGAAGCCGTCCAGGGTCTCGCGGTATTGGGGGCCACGGGCTCGATCGGTGTCAGCACGCTGAAGGTCGTGGGTTTGCATCCCGAGCGCTTTCGGGTGGTGGCGCTGAGCGCCCATCAGCGGGCCGAGGAGCTGCGGGCGCTGTGCCTGGCCTGGCGCCCGGCCCTGGCCGTGATCCATGCCCCGGAGGCGGCCCGGGCCCTCGCCCGGTCGCTCGCCGTGACCGGCACCGAGGTGCTGTCCGGCCCCGAGTCGCTCGAGCGCGTGGTCCGCGACCCGCGCGTGACGACCGTCGTGTGCGGCATCGTCGGGGCCGCGGGCTTGAAGTCGGCGTGGGCGGCGGTGGCCGCCGGCAAGCGCGTGCTGTTTGCGAACAAGGAGCCGCTCGTCATGTCGGGCCACCTGCTGATGGCCCTGGCGCGCGCCAGCGGCGCCCGGCTGCTGCCGCTCGACAGCGAGCACAATGCGGTCTTCCAATGCCTGCCGCAGCCGCGCGCGGGACTGGCCGAGGCCGGGGTGCGGCGCATCCTGCTCACCTGTTCGGGGGGGCCGTTTCGGAATACCCCGGCCAGCGAATTCGCGGCGGTGACGCCCGAGCAGGCCTGTGCGCATCCGCGCTGGAGCATGGGCCGCAAGATCTCGGTGGACTCGGCGACCTTGATGAACAAGGGCCTGGAGCTGATCGAGGCCTGTCGCCTGTTCGAGGTCGCACCCGGCCAGATCGATATTGTGATCCATCCGCAAAGCATCATCCATTCCCTGGTCGAATACGTCGATGGGTCGGTGCTCGCGCAGCTCGGCAACCCGGATATGCGCACCCCCATCGCCCATGCCCTCGCGTTCCCGGATCGCATCGAGGCCGGGGTGGCGCGCCTCGATCTGGCCGAGATCGGCCGGCTCGATTTCGAGGCCCCGGACGAGGGGCGCTTCCCATGCCTTCGGCTGGCGCGCGCCGCGGCGGTCGCGGGCGCGAGCGCCCCCACGGTGCTCAATGCCGCCAACGAGGTCGCCGTGGAGGCGTTTCTTGCGCGGCAGCTGTCGTTTGCCGCGATCCCCGAGGTCATAGAGTCGGTGCTGGAGGCGCGGCCGGTGGTGCCGGCGGAGAGTCTCGAAGCCGTGCTCGAGGAAGACCGGATGGCGCGCGAGTGCGCGCATCGGGTCATAGCGGCACATGGTGCGAAGGGGATCCTGGCGTGTTGACGGAGATCGGCTATAGTCTGCTCGGGTTCGTGCTCGCGATCGGTGTCCTGATCGTGGTACACGAGTTCGGCCATTACATCGTGGCGCGCAGCCTCGGCGTGAAGGTGCTGCGGTTTTCGGTCGGCTTCGGGAAACCGCTGTGGCTGCGCCGGGCCGGTGCCGACGCCACCGAGTATGTGTTGGCGGCGGTGCCGCTCGGCGGCTATGTGAAGATGCTGGACGAGAACGAGGGCGAGGTGGCGCCGGCCGAGCGGCATAGGGCGTTCAACCGCCAGGCGATCTGGAAGCGGACCGCCATCGTGCTCGCCGGCCCCGGGTTTAATTTCCTGTTCGCGATCCTGGCCTACTGGGTGGTGTTCATGACCGGCGTGCCCGGTCTGAAGCCTGTGATCGGCAAGGTCGCGGCGCATTCGCCGGCGCAGGCGGCGGGGCTGCGCGCAGGCGACCTCATCACGCGCATCAACGGCCGGCGGATCCAAAGCCTCGGCGAGGACCGCCTGTATCTCTTTCAGGAGGCGCTGGACCATGCCTCGGTGCGTGTGCGGGTCCTGACGAAAGGCGGCCATAAGCGGACCGTGACCCTCGACCTCAGCCACGTGCATGCGAACGCCCTGAGCCGCGGGCACTTGAGCGCGGTGCTCGGGATCTACGGCTGGCAGCCGCGGCTCGTGCCGCGCATCGCCGAGGTCGAGGCCCATGCGCCGGCGGCCAAGGGCGGGTTGCGGGTCGGGGATCTCATTACCCGCATCGACGGCCAAGCCATCGCCAACTGGAAGCAGGTGGCGCGCATCATACGCGCCCATCCCTTGCAGCGCCTGCGTTTCACCGTTCGGCATAACGGGCGAATACGGCAATTGATCATCACGCCAAAAGCCGTTAAGGTGGGAGCCCGGCGTATAGGCCAGATCGGTGCCGGCGTCCGCGTCCCGGCGCTGCCGCCGAATCTTCGCGTCCTGGTGCGAAGGGGGCCGTTGCCGGCGCTCGGGGCGGCCTTGAGGGATACCTGGCTCATGAGCCGTCTGACAGTCGAGATGCTCGGCAAGATGCTGTTGCTCCAGATCTCTCCCAGGAGCATTAGCGGTCCGATCACGATCGCGCAGTATGCCGGTTATTCGGTGCAGGTGGGCTTCGCGAGCTTCCTCATGTTTCTCGGGGTGGTCAGCATCAGTCTTGGGGTCTTGAATCTGATGCCGGTGCCCGTCCTCGACGGGGGTCACGTGTTCTTTTATCTGCTCGAATGGGTCAAGGGGGGGCCGATTTCGGAGCGGGCGATCGGATGGGGACAGCGGGTCGGCGTGACCGTACTGTTGGGTCTCATGATGCTTGCCTTCTATAACGACATTACGCGCATTCTGGGATAAGCAACGAGGCGGGCTTCAGGCAATGAAAAAATGGTTGACGGCGCTCTGTTTGGCGGGCGCGCTTATGGGAACGGCCCAGGCCGCCTCTTTCGTAATCGCTCATATCCAAGTCACGGGCCTAAAGCGCATCTCGCAGGCCACGGTCATGACCTATCTCCCGCTGCGAGTGGGCGAGACCCTCACCGCGGCGCGCGCCGAACAGGCGATCCAGGCCCTCTTCAAGACCGGGTTCTTCCGCGACGTGAAGCTGATGGAGCAGGGCCGGACCCTGATCGTGGCGGTGAGCGAGCGCCCGGCGATCGCGCGCATCACCATCACCGGCACGCACGTGATCAAGCCGAAGAAGCTCCTGAAATCGCTCGCGCAGATGGGTTTTGCCAAGGGGCGGGTGTTCAACCGCGCGCTTTTGCACGAGACCAAGCAGGCATTGCGGCGCCAGTATTTCAATCGCGGGTATTATGCGGCGCGTGTCGTCACGACCGTAAAGCCCTTGGCACGGGACCGGGTGGCAGTGGGGATCGCGGTTACCGAAGGCAAGATCGCGCGCATCAAGCAGATCACCATCGTCGGCAACCACCGCTATAAAGAGGGGCGGTTGCTCGGCCGCTTCAAACTCGGCCCGCCGAACCTTTTCAGCTTCTTCACGGGCAACGATCGGTACTCGCGGCAGAAGCTCGAGGCCGACCTCGAGAATCTGCAGAACTTCTATTTGAACCGCGGATATCTGCGATTTCGCCTGCTCTCGACGGTGGTCGCCATCACCCCGAGCAAGGACTGGATCTATGTGACCGAGAACGTGCGCGAGGGCCACGTCTCCCGGATCTCGCGCTACAAGTTCGCCGGCCGCACGATCCTGCAGCCGGCGACGCTTGCGGCCCTGATGCGTCTCAAGCCGGGACAGGTCTTTTCGCGCGAGCGCATCACCAAGGGGACGCGCCGCATCATCGGCAAGCTCGGCAACCGCGGCTACGCCTTCGCCAACGTGCGGGTGGTGCCGTCGGTGGATCGCAAGGACCATACCATCGCGCTCACGCTGTTCGTGGAGCCGGGTCAGCGCGTTTATGTGCGGCGGATACGGTTCTTCGGGAACACGGTTACCCAGGATGCGGTGTTGCGGCGGACCATGCGCCAGTATGAGGGCGCCTGGTTTTCGGCCAAGCGCATCAAGCAGTCGGTCACGCTGTTGCGGCGGCTTGGGTTCTTTACCGACGTGCGCGTCACCACCCCGCCGGTTCCGGGGCACCCCAACGAGGTCGATGTGGACGTCCACGTCAAGGAGCGTCCGACCGGCAGCATCGTGGCGGGTCTCGGCTACTCGGATCTCTACGGCATCTTCATCAACGGGTCGGTGACCTATCAGGACGTGCTGGGGACCGGCAAAGAGGTGTCGGTGACCGCCGATACCTCGGTCGCCTACAAGGACATCAACCTCACCTATGTAAACCCGTATTACACGAGCTCGGGGATCAGCCGCGGATTCAACATCTACGACAGCTCGTTCAACGCCGCGGCCGCCTATACCGCCGCCTACAACGAGAGTACGGTCGGGGCGGGGGTCTTCTACGGGATCCCGATCGGCGTCAACCGCGCCATCAATATCGGGTTGGCCGCCGAGCGGGTGGGGATCACCGTCAACTCGACGAGCGCCTATGTCGCGCAGCAGTTCGTGGCGCGCCACGGGTCGACCAACGACATCATCAAGGCCACGTTGGGGTGGTCGCGCAATACCCTGAACAACGCGATCTTCCCCACGAGCGGGACCTATCAGCAATTGAGCGGGGAGGTGGGCCTGCCGGGGGGGAGCCTCGAGTATTACCGGGTGTCCTATCTCGCGAGCGTGTTCTTCCCGTTCGGGCGCCAGTACAGCCTGAAGCTGAGCAACGAGTGGAGCTACGGAAACGGCTACGGAAATACCCACAGCCTGCCGTTTTTCAAGAACTTTTATGCAGGCGGCGCCAATTCCGTGCGGGGTTATCAAAACGAGTCGCTGGGGCCGCGCGACATCCTGCCGCCCTACGACCCGATCGGAGGCAACAAGCGGGTGCTGGCGAGCGCGGAGTTCTTCTTCCCGGTGCCGGGTACCTCGCCGCGCAACCGGTCCATGCGGCTATCGACCTTCATCGACGCGGGCCAGGTGTACGGCCCCGGCCAACGGATTGCGTTTGGCCAGATCCGCACCTCGTTCGGAATCGCCTTCGACTGGTTCTCGCCGATCGCGCCGCTTAGCATCAGCATCGCCCGGCCGCTGAATGCCCGGCCCGGCGACCAGACGCGTACGGTCCAGTTCACGTTGGGCACGCTCTTTATGTACTAGCGGGAACCGGCGCCAATGGCTAGGCTTCGAGACGTGAAGGCGGGCGGAGGCGGGTGCGACCCGGACAGGTATGGCGTACACATTACGGGAATTGGCGGACGCGGCTTCGGCCACGTTGCGCGGGCAAGGCGAGATCGAGATTGACGCGGTGGCGCCGC
Source organism: Acidiferrobacter sp. (assembly GCA_027449165.1). Lineage (GTDB taxonomy): Bacteria > Pseudomonadota > Gammaproteobacteria > Acidiferrobacterales > Acidiferrobacteraceae > Acidiferrobacter. The sequence continues at coordinate 12,387 of DAIDMD010000111.1, forward strand.
TCAATTGTGCCGGTCCCCGGCATGTGGCCTATTGCGCCTCGCCGCGCTACCGCTCGCTCATTGCGACGAGCCGGGCGGGGGCCCTCATCCTCCACCCGGACGATGGCGACGTATTTCCGGGGAATGTCCTTTTATGCGATGATCCGCGGGTCGCCTTTGCGCGCATCGCCCGTCTGCTTCATCCTCCGGGCCCCGTCCAGCCGGGCCGTCATCCGAGCGCCGTCATACACGAAAGCGCGAGCGTGGCCGACAGCGTAAGCGTCGGGCCGCAGGCGGTCATCGAGGCGGGGGCCCAGGTCGGCGAGCGGGTGGTCATCGGTGCCGGCGCGGTCGTGGGCGAGCGCTGCACGGTGGGCGCGGGCACGCGCATCGAGCCCCGGGCCGTCATCATGCACGACTGCGTGATCGGCGAGCGCTGCGTCATATCGCCCGGCGCGGTGATAGGCGGCGAAGGCTTCGGATACGTCCGCGAGAGCGATGGGCGGTGGCTCAAGGTGCCGCAGCTTGGCCGGGTGGTCATAGGCGACGAGGTGGATATCGGGGCCAACACCACGATAGACCGCGGGGCGCTGGGGGACACGGTGATCGCAGACGGCGTGAAGCTCGATAATCTGATCCAGATCGCCCACAACGTGAAGGTCGGCGAGCACACCGCCATGGCCGGGTGCGTGGGCGTCGCCGGAAGCGCGGTCATCGGAAAGCGCTGTCTCATAGGGGGCGGATCGGGGATCATGGGCCATATCGTCGTGGGCGACGACGTCGAGGTGACGGCGATGTCCTTTCTCAAGGGGTCGGTGGCCGGGCCGGGCCGCTATTCGTCGAGCCTGCCGGCCTCCGATGCGGATGTATGGGCGCGCAATCTCGGGCGCTTTCGCCATTTGGACGAACTGGCGCGACGCCTGCGCCGCGTCGAACAGACAATAAAGCAGATCCTGTCAGGGGGAAAACATTGAATACGTTGGACATTCAAGAGGTGCTGAAGCACCTCCCGCACCGTTACCCGTTCCTTTTGGTCGATCGGGTGCTGGACTTTGTCCCCAACGAAACGCTGGTGGCGATCAAGAACGTCACGATCAACGAGCCGTTCTTTCAGGGACATTTCCCCGAGTACCCGGTCATGCCGGGGGTCATGGTCATCGAGGCCATGGCCCAGGCCTGCGCGATCCTGTCGTTCAAGACCCTGGGCAAGCTCCCGGCTGACGGGGGGATCTACCTGTTCGTGGGCATAGACAAGGCCCGGTTCAAGCGGCAGGTCGGTCCGGGCGACCAGCTGCGGCTCAGCGTCAAGCTCACGCGCAAGATGCAGAGTATATGGCGCTTCGAGGCGATGGCCACGGTCGACGACGCGGTATGCGCGACTGCGGAACTCATGTGCACCTACAAGGAGATGGCATGATTCATCCCCAGGCTGTCATCGATCCGCGGGCGGAGATCGGCGCGGATGTGGACATCGGACCGTTTACGGTCATCGGGCCTGAGGTGGTGATCGGAGAAGGGACGTGGGTGGGGCCGCATGCGGTGATCCAGGGACCGACGCGCATAGGGCGGCACAACAAGATCTTCCAGTTTACGTCGTTGGGCGAAGTGCCGCAGGACCTGAAATACGGCGGCGAGCGCACCACGCTCGAAATCGGCGACCGCAACGTGTTCCGGGAGTACTGCACGGTCAATCGCGGCACCCGCGGCGGCGGCGGCGTCACGAGCATAGGCAACGATAATCTGTTCATGGCCTACGTCCATATCGCCCACGACTGCCGCATCGCCGATCACGCCGTGTTCGCCAATTGCGCGAGCCTCGCCGGACACGTGGAAGTCGGCAACTACGCGGTCCTGGGGGGGTTCACCGGCATCCATCAGTTTTGCCGGGTCGGGGATCACTGCATGACCGGCGCCGCCACCGTCGCGGTCCAGGACATCCCGCCGTATGTACTCACGGCGGGCAACTCGGCGCGGCCTTACGGGATCAACGTGACCGGCCTGAAGAGGAGAGGCTTTTCGGCGGAGGGGATCCATATGCTCAAGCGCGCCTACAAGATCATCTACAAGTCGGGCCTGCGGCTGGAGGAGGCGATCGGCAAGATCGAGGAATTGGTGCCCGAATACCCGGAACTCGACGTCCTGGCGCGCTTCCTCAAGGTCGAGGGCCGGGGCATCATCCGGTAATGGCCTTACGCGTGGGCATCGTGGCCGGGGAGATGTCGGGCGACGCGCTCGGCGCCGGCCTCATGAGGGCCATGAAGGCGATCACGCCATGCAGCTTCGAAGGCGTCTGCGGGCCGGCGATGGTGGCCGAGGGGGGGCTGAGCCGGTTCCCCATGGAGGCGCTCTCGGTCATGGGCATATCGGAGGTGGCCGGCCGGCTCCCCGGGCTTCTCCGCATTCGCCGGGACCTCGTCTCCTATTTCCGCAGAATCCGCCCGGACGTCGTGATCGGGATCGACGCGCCGGACTTTACGTTGGGGCTCGAGCGCGCCGTGAGGCGCGAGGGCATCCCGACCGTGCATTACGTGAGCCCGACGGTATGGGCGTGGCGCCGCTACCGGGTGCGCACGGTGGCCGCCAGCGCCGATCGGCTGCTCGCACTGTTCCCCTTCGAGCCCGCCTACTACGCCGGCCGGATCGACGCGGTATTCGTCGGCCACCCGCTCGCCGACGCCATAGAGCCGCAGCCGTCCCCCGACAAGGCCCGCGCCGAGCTGCGCCTGGAGGCCGGGGGGCCCGTGATCGCCCTGCTCCCCGGGAGCCGGGTGAGCGAGTTGCGGGCTCACGCCGACCTTTTCGTGAAGACCGCCCAGCGCCTGGCTCTGCGTTATCCCGGTTGCCGGTTTATTGCGCCCTTCGTCAATCGCGAGACGCTCGCGGTCTTCGACAAGGCCCTGACCGCGCACGGCGCCTTCGATCTGCCGATCACGCGCCTCCATGGCCATGCGCGGCTCGCCATGGCGGCCTCCGACCTGGTCCTGCTGGCCTCGGGGACCGCGGCCCTGGAGGCGGCGCTCGTCGGGCGGCCCATGGTCGTGGTCTACCGGCTCTCGCCCTTTACCTACCGGCTGGTGCGGGCGCTGTCGCGGATCCCGTACGTGTCGTTGCCGAACCTGCTGCTGGGCCGCCCTCTGGTGCCGGAGCTCCTTCAGGGCGCGGCCACCGCCGATCGTCTGGTGCGGGCCGCAGAGGAGTTTCTGGAAAACCCCGAGCGCGGCCGCGAGGCCGCCTTGGCGTTCGCCGAGCTTCGCGAAAGCCTGGGGCGCGGCGCCAACGCCCGCGCGGCGGAGGCGGTATTGGAGCTGGCCGGCGTCCGCGGGACCTTGCCGGCGGCGTCATGCGCATCATAGCCGGGATCGACGAGGTGGGGGTGGGACCGCTCGCGGGACCGGTGGTGGCCGCCGCCGTCGTGCTGGGGTCGCGCCATGGGCTGACCGGCCTCAAGGATTCGAAGCGGCTCACCGAGCGGGAGCGGCAACGGCTGGCCGAGGAGATCCGGTCGCGCGCGCAGGCCTGGGCGCTGGGGCGGGCCGAGGTCGCCGAGGTGGATCGCTTGAATGTCCTGCAGGCTGCGTGGCTGGCCATGCGCCGGGCGGTGGAGGCCTTAGGGGTCATGCCGGATCTCGCGCTCGTCGACGGCGCGCGTCTGCCGATGCTGCCGTGCGCGGCGCGGGCCATCGTGGGCGGCGACGCGCGCGTGCCGGCGATCTCGGCGGCCTCCATAGTGGCCAAGGTCGCGCGCGATGCCGAGATGTGCGCCTGGGACGCGGTTTATCCTGAATACGGCTTTGCCGCGCACAAGGGCTACGGCACGGCCCGCCATCTGGAGGCGTTGGCGCGCTTTGGCTCCTGCCCCTTGCATCGGATGAGTTTCGCGCCGGTGCGCGACGCCGGCCGGCGGCCTTGAACGGGGGGCGCGCATGAAAGGCTTCGTCCATCTTCGGGTGCATTCGGAGTACTCGCTGGCAGACGGCCTGCTGCGGCTGGGCGAGCTCGTCGCCGCCTGCCACGAAAAGGGCATGCCGGCGGTGGCCTTGACCGATCTGTCCAACCTGTTCGGCATGGTCAAGTTCTACAACGAGGCGGTGGCCGCGGGGATCAAGCCCATCATAGGGGCCGATGTCCTCGTCCGCAGCGAGGATCCGCAGCGGCCCCACCGCGCCGCATTGCTCTGCCAGAATCTCGAGGGCTACCGGAATCTGAGCCGGCTCCTTACCCGCGCCTACCGCGAGGGCCAGGGGGGCGGCCGCGCCTGCCTCGACAAGGCCTGGTTTGCCGGAAACTGCGACGGGCTGATCGCCCTGTCCGGAGGGCAGGACGGCGATATCGGCCAGTTCCTGATCGCAGGCCACAAAGACAAGGCCCGGGACGCGGCGCGCCAGTGGGCGGCGCTCTTTCCGGGGCGATTTTATATCGAACTGCAGCGCAACGGCCGGGCCTGGCAGGAGGAGTACAACGTCCTCGCCATCGGGCTCGCGCGCCACCTGCGGATCCCGCTGGTGGCAACCCACGACGTCCGGTTTCTGGCGCCCGAGGACTTCGAGGCCCATGAGATCCGCGTGTGTATCCACGAGGGCCGCACGCTCGCCGACCCCCGGCGCCCGCGGAACTACACCGACCGCCAGTATCTGACCAGTCCGGCCGAGATGGCGGCCCTGTTCGCCGACATCCCGGAGGCCCTCGACAACACCGTCGAGATTGCCAAGCGCTGCACGCTGGCGCTGCGCTTCGGGGACTACTATCTGCCGCGGTTTCCGGTCCCCGAGGGCGCCTCGGTGGATGACGCGGTGCGCAACGACGCGATCGCGGGCCTTGCAAGGCGCATGGCGCGTTTTACGCCCGAGGAGCGCGCCGCCAAGGACGGGCCCTACCGCGAGCGGCTCGACCTCGAGCTGTCGGTCATCGTCAAGATGGGGTTTTCCGGGTACTTCCTGATCGTCGCCGACTTTATCGCCTGGGCGCGGCATAACGGGGTCCCGGTGGGGCCGGGGCGCGGCTCCGGGGCCGGCTCGCTCGTCGCCTACGCCCTTGGCATCACCGAGCTCGACCCCATCGAATACGATCTCCTGTTCGAGCGCTTCCTGAACCCCGAGCGCGTCTCGCTGCCGGATTTCGATGTCGATTTTTGCATGGATGGGCGCGACCGGGTCATAGAGTACGTCATGGAGCGCTACGGCTCCGACAAGGTCTCGCAGATCATCACCTTCGGCACCATGGCCGCCAAGGCCGTCGTGCGCGACGTCGGCCGTGTTCTCGACCACCCGTACAACTTCGTCGACAAGCTCGCCAAGCTCATTCCGCACGATCTGGGCATCACGCTCGACGAGGCGATCGCCCAGGAGGCGGCGCTCAAGGAGCGCTACGAACAGGAGGAGGACGTGCGCGCGCTGCTCGACGCTGCGCGCAAGCTCGAAGGGCTTGCGCGCAACGCCGGCAAGCACGCCGGGGGCGTGGTGATCGCCCCGACCGCATTGACCGATTTCATGCCGCTTTATTGCGAAGCCGGGGGCGGGCAGTTCGTGACCCAGCTCGACAAGGACGACGTCGAGGCCCTGGGGCTCGTCAAGTTTGATTTCCTGGGCCTTCGGACGCTTACCATCATCGCCAAGGCCGTGGCGATGATCGACCGGCGCCGGGCCGCCGAGGCTCAGGCGCCGCTAGCCATCGAGGCCTTGGCCATCGACGACGCCAAGACCTTCGAGCTCCTGAAGCAGTGCCGGACGACCGCGCTCTTTCAGCTGGAGTCGCGGGGCATGAAGGACCTCATCCAGCGCCTGCAGCCCGATTGCTTCGAGGACATCGTGGCGTTGGTGGCGCTGTTCCGGCCGGGCCCCTTGCAGTCGGGCATGGTCGACGACTTCATAAACCGCAAGCATGGGCGCGCGCGCATCGAGTATCCCCACGAGGCGCTGATCCCGATCCTGAAGCCGACCTATGGGGTCATCCTCTACCAGCAGCAGGTGATGCAGATTGCCCAGGTGCTGGCGGGCTACAGCCTCGGCAAGGCCGACCTGCTGCGCCGCGCGATGGGCAAGAAAAAGCCCGAGGAGATGGCCAAGCAGCGCGAGGGCTTCGTCGAGGGCGCGCGGGTTCGGGGCTGCGACCCGAGGCTTGCCACCGCGATCTTCAACCTGATCGAGAAATTCGCGGGTTACGGCTTCAACCGCTCGCATTCGGCCGCCTATGCGCTGTTGTCCTACCAGACGGCGTGGTTGAAGGCGCACCACCCGGCCGAGTTCATGGCCGGCGTACTGTCGGCGGATATGGACAAAACCGACAAGGTGGTCACCATGATCGCCGAATGCCGGGAGATGGGGATCACGGTCCTGCCGCCGGACGTCAACCGATGCGATTACGAGTTCGTCCCTATCGACGACCATACGATCCTCTATGGGCTCGGGGCCATCAAGGGTCTCGGCGAGGGGGCGGTGGAGGCGGTCTTGACCGCGCGGGGTACGACGCCGTTTACGGATTTGTTCGAGCTGTGCCGGAGGGTCGTGGATCGGCGGGTGAATCGCCGGGCCTACGAATGCCTGATCGCGGCCGGGGCATGTGACGCCCTGGGGCCCCACAGGGCAGCGCTGATGGCGTCCTTGGATGTCGCGTTGAGCGCCGCCGAACAGCACGGGCGCGATGCCGCGGCCGGGCAGAACGATCTGTTCGGCGACGCCGTGGCCTTCAAGCCGGACTTCGTGGCGGTTGAGCCATGGCCGATGGAAAAGCGCCTCGAGGCCGAAAAGGACACCTTGGGGCTGTATCTTACGGGGCACCCCATAGACCGGTACGCCGCGGAGTTGCGGCGGATCACGCGGACCACCATCGCCGATCTGAAGCCCTCCGAGAACGCCTCGATCATGGTCGGGGGGCTTGTCGTCGCGCTGCGCGTGATCAACACCCGGCGCGGCGACCGCATGGCCTTCGTGACCCTCGACGACAAGACCGGGCGCATCGATCTTGCGATGTTCGGCGAGCTCTACCAGCGGTACCGGGAGCGGGTCGTAAAGGACGCGCTCGTCATCGTCAAGGGCAGCGTCAGCACCGACGACTACTCGGGCGGCTTCAAAATGACCGCCGAGGCCATCTATAATATCGACGAGGCGCGCGCGGCGTTCGCGACCCGGCTGGTCATGGACCTCGACTGTAAGCGGTGCGACGAGCGCTTCGTAGACGGCCTGCGCGAGATTCTCGGCCCGGTGCGTGCCGGAAACTGCCCGATCGTCGTGCGGTACCACCGGCCCGAGGCCGTGGCGGATGTGGTGTTCGGCGAGGAATGGCGGGTCACGCCCAGCGAGACGGTCATGCGGCAATTGGACGCGCTGGTGCCGGACGGCCGGGCGCATCTGATTTACCAGGACGGATAAACGGGTCAACTACCCCGCCCTAAACGGCGGAGCTTGGAGGTGAACACCAAAAGGCTCGGTTGACCAGGGGGCCGGGACACCGGCAGACGTGGATAACAGGTCGTTCAGATGCACCGGCGAATGCTTCCTCAGTTCGCCGCTCTGCAAGGGGGGATCATGCTGGGTAAAGGCAAAGACCCGAAGGTCCCCGCCGCCGTCGCCAGACGGGAGCCGGTTGTCCACAACCCCGAGGGGAGACGGGCCGCATGGCCCGCGTCACAAGGCCCGTAAGGGCCGTTTGACCAGAGGGTGTATGGCCGTATTCGTTTTGGACAGAAGAAAGAGGCCGCTTATGCCATGCTCCGAGAAACGGGCACGGCTCCTGCTGACGCGGGGCCGGGCCCGCGTCCACCGGATGATGCCGTTTACCATCCGGCTGGCGGACCGGCGGGTGGAGGATTCCGTGCTGCAACCCATCCGGCTAAAGCTGGACCCGGGGAGCAAGACCACGGGTCTGGCCTTGGTGCGCGAGAGAGAAACAGTAGACCAAGCCACCGGGGGAATCCTCCGTACCGGCGTCGTGCTGACGTTGCTGGAGCTCCACCACCGGGGCCAGGCCATCCGCGAGGCCCTGACCCAGCGCCGGGCGTTCCGGCGGCGCCGCCGCGGGGGCCTGCGCCATCGTCCGGCCCGTTTTGCCAATAGGACAAAGCCGGACGGCTGGCTGGCACCCAGCCTGCGCCATCGGGTCGATACGGCGATGGCCTGGGTCGAGAGGCTAAGATGTCTGGCGCCGGTTGCGGCGCTGTCGCAGGAACTCGTGCGGTTCGACACGCAGCAGCTGCAGCATCCCGAGATCTCGGGGTCTGAGTATCGGCAGGGCACGCTCTTCGGATACGAGGTCCGGGAGTATCTGTTGGAGAAGTGGGGACGCACATGTGCCTACTGCGGCGCCGGGCACATGCCGCTCGAGATCGATCATATCCACCCCCGATCCCGCGGCGGCAGCGACCGGGTGAGTAATCTTGTCATCGCCTGCCACGACTGCAACCAGCGCAAGGGCCATCAGGATGTGGCCGCGTTTCTGGCCCACGACCCCAAGCGTCTGGCGCACATCGAATCGCAGCGCAAGGCCCCGTTGAAAGACGCGGCGGCCGTGAACAGCACCCGCTGGGCCTTGCACCGGCAGCTCAAGGCCACAGGCCTGGAGGTAGAGGTCGCCAGCGGCGGCCGGACCAAGTGGAACCGCCACCGGTTGCCTATTCCCAAGGCCCATTGCCTGGATGCCCTCTGCGCAGGCCGCATCGATGCCGTCGAGCACTGGCAACAGCCTGTCCTTGCCATCAAGGCCACGGGTCGTGGTCGTTACCAGCGCACGCGCCTCACAAGGCACGGCTTCCCGCGCGGCTCCCTCACCCGCAACAAGAGCGCCTTCGGGTTCCAGACCGGGGACCTGGTGCGGGCCGTGGTGACTAGGGGCCAAAAAGTGGGCACCTATCTGGGCCGGGTGGCCATTCGCGCCAGCGGGTACTTCAACATCCAGACCGCACAAGGGCTGGTACAGGGCGTCCCTCACCGATTCTGCACCCGGATCCAGCGGGCGGACGGCTCTGGATATTCGTGGACCCGGATAGCTTCGACACAAAAAGGAGAAGCGGGAGCAGCGCTATCCCTCCCCGGCCTGAGCGCCGGGGTTTCCCGCGCCGCTGGATGAACCAGAACTACCTCGATTTTGAACAATCGATCGCCGACCTTGAGGCCAAGATCGAGGCCCTGCGGTTTCTGGACTCGAGCTCCGGCGTCAATATCAATGAGGAGATCGCGCGGCTACGGGCCAAGAGCCATCGCCTGACCCAGTCGATATTCGCCTCGCTCACCCCCTGGCAGGTCTCGCAACTCGCGCGCCATCCCCAGCGGCCCTATACCCTGGACTACATCGGGCGGGTCTTCCAGGACTTCGAGGAGCTGCACGGCGACCGGCTCTATTCCGACGACCCGGCCATCGTCGCCGGGGTTGCCCGCCTCGACGACATCCCGGTCGCGGTTATAGGCCATCAGAAGGGCCGCGACACCCGTGAGAAGGTCCGGCGCAACTTCGGCATGCCGCGGCCCGAGGGCTATCGCAAGGCCCTGCGGGTCATGCGGCTGGCCGAACGGTTCCGGATGCCGCTCGTCACGCTGATCGACACCATGGGTGCCTACCCCGGGGTCGGCGCCGAGGAGCGCGGCCAGAGCGAGGCCATCGCCCGCAACCTGTTCGTGATGGCCACCCTGAAGACGCCGATCATAAGCGCGGTGATCGGCGAGGGGGGGTCGGGGGGGGCGCTCGCGATCGGCGTCTGCGATCGCATGTTGATGCTCGAGTACGCGACCTATTCGGTGATCAGCCCCGAGGGCTGCGCCTCCATCCTGTGGAAGAGCGCGGACAAGGCGGCGTTGGCGGCCGAGTCCCTCGGGATCACCGCCGACAGCCTGAAGCGTCTGGGGCTCATAGACGAGATCGTGACCGAGCCGCTTGGCGGGGCGCATCGCGACTACGATGCGGCGGCCGAGGGCCTGAAGGAGGCCTTGAAGCGCGCTGTCTGCGACCTCGCCGCGATGCCCCCGGACGATCTGCTCACGCGCCGGCAGTTGCGGCTGCGCCAGTACGGACAATTTGAAGAGCGCTAGATTTTCCCCCGAGTGGTTGGCCCAGGCCCTCGCGGGGCTGGGCGTGAAGGCGTCGGACGACATCCTGGTGGCCGTGAGCGGCGGGGGCGATTCCCTGGCCCTTTTACACGCCTTAAGCCGCCTTGGCCGGCCGTCGGTGCGCGCGATCCACGTCGATCACGGTTTGCAGGCCGACTCCGGCGCGTGGGGTGCGCAGACGGTGGCGGCCGCCGCGGCCATGGGGGTCGCCTGCGATATCGTGAGAGTGGTCGTGGCGCACGATGGGGAGGGATCCGAGGCCGCCGCGCGCATCGTGCGCTACCGGGCGCTGGCCGCGCACATGCGGGCAGGCGAGGTGCTTTTGACCGCCCATCACGCCACCGACCAGGCCGAGACCGTGCTCTTTCGTCTGCTGCGCGGGACCGGTCTGGCCGGGCTGGGCGGCATGGCCGGGATCCGTCCGTTCGGCCCTGGGCGGCTGGCGCGGCCCTTGCTGGGGCTGCCCGGGGCGGCCCTGGCGGCCTATGCGCGGGAGCAGCGCCTGGATGTCATCCACGATCCCACAAACGACGACGTGCGCTACGCGCGCAACTATATCCGCCACGCGCTCGTGCCGGTCATCACCGCACGCTGGCCGCGAGGGCTCGAGGCCATAAACCGGGCCGCCCGCCAGGCGCGCCTGGCGCAGGAAGTCCTCGAGGCCTATGTGGCGCGGGATCTGGCGGCGTGCCGGGCGGCCGACGGGGCGCTCTCGTTGCCGGCGTTTTTGGCCCTGGCGCCCGCGGTCCGGGGGTATGTCCTGCGGGCGTGGCTTGCCGGGCAAGGGGGGCCGCCTTTGAGCGAGGCCCGATGCGGCGAATGGCTGGCGGCGCTGGCCGTGGTTCCCCGAAGTCGCCGACAAGTGTTACGCTTGGGCGGGGCCGGCGCTCTGCGGCGGTATCGCGACCGGGCGGTCTGGGCCCCGGGTGGCCCGGGGCCCGTGGGCCGTCCGCTGCGCCACACCTGGCCCCCGCCGCTTGCGGACCTGATCTTGGACGACGGCCGCAGGCTTCGGGCGGTGCCGGACCGCGGGCAGGGGGTGGCCGCATCGCGGATCGCGGGCCGGACGTTGACGGTGGCCACCCGGACCTTCGGGCAGCGGGTCCTGGTACCCGGCCGGGGCCACCGGGCCTTGAAGAAGATGTTGCAGGAGATGGGGATGGCGCCGTGGGACCGGCCGCAGGCGGTCCTGATATTCGTAGACGACGCGCTCATCGCCGTGGCCGACCATTGGGTGTGCGGGGCCTTGCGGGCGGGGCCGGGCGAGCCGGGACTTGTCTTTCATATCGTGCCGTGAGCGGCCGATCCAGGAGGTTGTGCGAAGTGGGACCAACGCAAAGCGACAACGGCCGAGTCCGGCAGACGCGCGCCGCGTCCGGCGGGGCGCGATGACCAAGTTCGTATTCGTTACCGGCGGGGTCGTGTCCTCGCTCGGCAAGGGGATCGCCTCCGCGTCGCTCGCCGCCCTGCTCGAGGCGCGCGGTCTGCGCGTGACCCTCATGAAGCTCGATCCCTACATCAATGTCGATCCGGGCACGATGAGCCCCTACCAGCACGGCGAGGTGTTCGTGACCGACGACGGCGCGGAGACCGACCTCGACCTCGGGCATTACGAGCGCTTCGTGCGCACGACCATGACCCGCGACAACAACTTCACCACCGGGCGGATCTATGAGAACGTGATCCGCAAGGAGCGCCGCGGCGACTATCTCGGCGCGACCGTCCAGGTCATCCCGCATATCACAGACGAGATCAAGCGCTGCATCTTGCAGGGCGCGGGGTCGGCGGACGTGGCCATGATCGAGATCGGCGGCACCGTGGGCGACATCGAATCCCTGCCGTTTCTCGAGGCTATCCGCCAGATGGGGGTCGAGTACGGGCACCAGCACGCCGTGTACATGCATCTGACGCTCGTGCCGTTCATCAAGGCCTCGGGGGAGATCAAGACCAAGCCCACGCAGCACTCGGTGAAGGAACTGCGCGGCATCGGCATTCAGCCCGACATCCTGCTCTGCCGCGCGGACCGCCGATTGCCGGAAGACGAGCGGCAGAAGATCGCGCTCTTTACCAACGTCCCGGCGCGCGCGGTCATTTCCGCGATCGACGTCGACAACATCTACCGCATACCGGAGATCCTCCACGACCAGGGTCTGGACGATATCGTGGTCGAACAGTTGCGACTGAAGGCCAAGGCCATCGACCTCTCCCAGTGGCGGGCAGTGAACGACGCCCTCGACCATCCGCAGGGCGTGGTCGACATCGCGATCGTCGGCAAGTATGTGCATCTGACCGAGTCCTACAAGTCGTTGTCCGAGGCCCTGGCGCACGCCGGCATCCAGACGCGCCTGCAGGTGCGGATCCATTACGTCGACTCCGAGACCCTGGAGCGGGAGGGCACGGAGTGCCTCAGGGGCTGCGACGCGGTGCTGGTCCCGGGGGGCTTTGGCGGACGCGGGACGGAAGGGAAGATCGCCGCGGTCCGTTACGCGCGCGAGAACGCGGTCCCCTATCTCGGGATCTGCCTGGGCATGCAGATCGCGGTCATCGAGTTTGCGCGCAGCCAGGCGGGGCTTGCCGGGGCGCACAGCACGGAGTTCGACCCCAAGACCCCGCATCCGGTCATAGCCCTCATCACCGAATGGATGGACAGCAGCGGCCAGCGCGAGGTCCGCACGCACGATGCCGATCTGGGCGGCAGCATGCGCCTCGGCGGCCAGCGCTGCGAGCTTGCGCCGGGCAGCCGCGCGGCGGCCATCTACGGGACCACCAGCGTCGTGGAGCGCCACCGCCATCGTTATGAGCTCAACAATACCTACCGCGAGAGGCTTGCCGAAAAGGGCCTGCGCATCTCCGGGACCTCGCCGGACCAGGCGCTCGTGGAGATCGTCGAGCTCCCGGATCACCCGTGGTTCATAGGGGTCCAGTTCCATCCGGAGTTCACGTCCACCCCGCGCGACGGGCACCCCCTGTTTCGCAGCTTCATCGAGGCGGCGCGCGAGCGTCGGGCCCTGACGTCCGAGCGGCAGGCGGACCGGGCATGAGGCTCTGCGGTTTCGAGGTGGGGCTGGACCGGCCCCTGTTTCTGATCGCCGGGCCGTGCGTGATCGAGTCGCGCTCGCTGGCCCTGGAGACCGCGCAGGCGCTGAAGGAGTTGACGGCGCGCCTGTCGGTGCCGTTCATCTACAAGTCGTCCTTCGACAAGGCCAATCGCAGCTCGCACGGTTCGTTCCGGGGCCTGGGACGCGACGCCGGGCTTGCCATCCTGGCCGAAGTGCGCGAGACGGTGGGTGTGCCGGTCCTGACCGATGTCCACGACATTCCCGAGATCGCCGCGGCCGCCGAGGTGGCCGACGTCCTGCAGACCCCGGCGTTTTTGTGCCGGCAGACCGATTTCATCCAGGCGGTGGTGGCCGCGGGCCGCCCCGTGAACATCAAGAAGGGCCAGTTCCTGGCACCGGGCGACATGAAGAACGTGGTCGACAAGGCGCGCGCCGCCGGGGGCGCGGGGCGCATCATGGTGTGCGAGCGCGGCGCCTCGTTCGGGTATAATAACCTCGTCTCCGACATGCGCAGTCTGGCGATTATGCGCGAGACCGGCTGTCCGGTGGTGTTCGATGCTACGCACTCGGTGCAGTTGCCGGGCGGACAGGGGTCGTGCTCCGGGGGGCAGCGGGAGCACGTGCCGGTTCTGGCGCGCGCCGCGGTGGCGGCGGGGGTCGCCGGGATCTTCATGGAGACCCATCCCGACCCCGACAAGGCCTTGAGCGACGGGCCCAATGCCTGGCCGCTCAAGCGGCTCGAGCATCTGCTCGGGACCTTGCGGGAGATCGATGTCTGCGTGAAGGCCCGCGGTCTGGACGAAATGGCCGGCAATTGACGAACACGGCAAGGACCTCTTTTTAGGATGATGGCATGAGCAAGATTGTGGATATGAAGGCCCGCGAGATCCTGGATTCGCGCGGGAATCCGACCGTCGAGACGGACCTGACGCTCGACTCGGGGGCCGTCGGCCGGGCCTCGGTGCCGTCGGGTGCGTCGACCGGGGTGCGCGAGGCCTTCGAGCTGCGCGACGGCGACAAGCGGCGGTTCCGCGGCCTCGGGGTCTTGAAGGCCTGCGCCTCGGTCAACGAGACCCTCAAAAAGACCCTGACCGGCTGCGAGGCCGTACAGAGCGCGGTTGATGCGCGCATGATCGCCGAAGACGGCACCGAGGACAAATCGCGGCTCGGGGCGAACGCCATCCTGTCGGTGTCGCTTGCGCTGGCGCGCGCCTTGGCCGCCGAGGCCGGCGTGCCTTTGTACCGACACCTGGGCGGAGAGGGTCCATTCGTCCTGCCGGTGCCGTTCATGAACATCGTCAATGGCGGCGCGCACGCCGACAACACGCTGGATTTCCAGGAATTCATGATTGTGCCCTTCGGCGCGCCGCGGTTCTCCGAGGCCCTGCGCTGGGGCTCCGAGATCTTCCATACCCTGAAGGGGCTCTTGAAGGCGCGGGGCCTTGCGACTGCAGTCGGCGACGAAGGCGGGTTCGCCCCGAACCTCGCGACCAATGAGCAGGCCCTGGGGTTGATCCAGGAGGCGATCACGCAGGCCGGCTACGCCCCCGGACGGCAGGTGGGCATCGCGCTCGACGCCGCGGTCTCGGGGCTCGCCGACGGCAAGGGGTCCTATGTCTTGGCGGGCGAGGGCCGGACGCTGGACGCCGCGGCCCTGACCGATCTCTATGAGGGCTGGATGGCGCGTTATCCCATCGTGAGCATCGAAGACGGCATGGGTGAGGAGGATTGGGCCGGGTGGCAGGTCCTGACGCGGCGCTTAGGGGGGCGCGTCCAGCTCGTGGGCGACGACGTGTTCGTGACCAATAACGCGATCCTGGCGCGCGGCATCGACTCGGGCGTGGCCAACGCCATTCTCATCAAACCCAATCAGATCGGGACCCTTACCGAGACCCTGGCGACGATCAAGCGCGCGCAGGCGGCCGGTTATGGAGTGACCTTATCGCATCGCTCCGGCGAGACCGAGGACACGGCCATCGCCGATATCGCGGTCGCGACCGGCGCGGGTCAGATCAAGACCGGTTCGCTGTCGCGTTCCGAGCGTATCGCCAAATACAACCAGCTCCTGCGGATCGAGGAGCGCGAGGGCGAAAATGCCCGCTATGCGCACGCGCCGCGGCAGGCCTATTCCCAAGGCTGAGCTTGTGGGCCTAATATAGGCCCATGAAGAGACGGATCGTCCCGTTCATCGTGGTCCTGTTCGGCCTGACCCAGTATGCCCTTTGGTTCGGGTCGGGCGGGGTGGTTGCGCTCATGCACCGCGAGCAGCACATCCGGACGCTCAGGCGGGGCAACGCCGCGCTCCTGAAGACCGACGAGGAACTCGCCGCCGAGGTCAAGAGCCTGCAGCACGGGCGCGCCGCCATCGAGGCCAAGGCGCGATCGGGGCTTGGCATGGTGAAAAAGGGCGAGACCTTCTATGAGATCGTCCCGGGCCGCCCGCCCACCACGCGCACCGCGCGGGTATTCCGCGATCAGCAACTCGCGGCAAGGGGATAAGGCAAGTCACGAAACGTGAGTGGCAGGTCCTGCCAGAGAACGGCGCCCTCGTCGTGGCTGCTGATCTGGATGACCGCCAAAAGGTCGACGCCCCCATCGGGCCCGATCTGCGCGTCGACTACCGTGCCCGCGGGTTGGCCTGGGAGGTTGGGTGCCTGCAGGGTGGCGCCGGGGGGTGGGATGGGCGCGCCGGGCGGCAGGGATGCGAGATACATCCGCTGTTTCAGGCGTCCCAGGTAGTGGGTACGGGCCACGATCTCCTGTCCCGGGTAGCAACCCTTGCGGAAGTGGATCCCGCTCAAGAGATCAAGGTTCGTCATCTGCGGAACAAAGGCCTCGCCGGTCTGCGCCCCTATGGTCGGCAGGCCCGCCTGGATCTCGAGCCAGGCCCATGCGCAGGCGCCGACACGCGCCACCCCGGGCATGCGCGAGGGGAGGGCGGAGACGGCCGATTCGGGCCCCATCAGCAGGTAGCGGGGTGCGCGTCCCGGGATCGCCATCACGGTGACGTCCCCGCCGGTGGCGGCCGCAGGCACGGCAGGGGCCGGGAGACCTGCCGCCGCCAAGGCCTGCGGGGCCTCGGGTCCCGAAAGGCCGAGAATCGCCCACTCCGGGACGGCCGCCAGCTGGACCTTGGCGCGCAGGACGTACAGGGCGAGGCGCTTTTGGACGGCCGCCTGGATGGCCCCGGGGAGCAGCAGGAGGTAGGCGTCGTCGCGCCGCACGACGCGAAACAAGGCGATCATGCGCCCCTGGGCCGTGCAGTAGGCATTCAACTGGCTGGTCGCGCCGAGGTTCAGGACATCGTTGCTGAACTGGCTGTGCAGGAAGGCCGCGGCGTCGGGTCCGGCGGCGCGGATGATCCCCATATGCGTGAGCGCGCTCCAGACCGTGCCGTGGGCTGCGGCCTGTACCTCGGCCAGACGATCGCCGTAGTCGACGATGGCATCGCCTTCGAGGCGGCCGCCGGCTTCGATCAGTTCCGCCTTCCATTCCCTCTGCATGACTCGCCCCCTATAATGTAATACATGGCATGCGCACGCTACCGCGATCATATCAAAAACCGCTGCCGGGGCCAGGGGAGGCCGAATGACCGGGACACGCCCGCACGACCTGGGACTTAAGACCCTGCGGTTACCCGTAGGGGCCTATGCCTCCATCCTCCACCGGATCACAGGCGTTCTCCTCGTGGCGGCGGTCGGGCTCGGTCTTGCCCTCCTGCACGCCTCGCTGCGGGACGCCCGGGGCTTCCAGGCGGTGGCGGCCGCGATACGCGGCCCGTGGGGGCATGTGATCGGGCCCCTGGCGGCATGGGCCGCGGCCCAGCACCTCTACGGCGGCATCCGCCACCTCGCGCAGGACGCGGGTCTCGGGTTCGGGCGGGGCGCATCGCGCGCGACCGCGACCGCGGTCTTGGGGCTTGCGGCCCTGACCGGCCTTTGGGCGGTGTTCGCATGGCCCTGAGCGACCGCAATCTCGGCAGCCGGCGGGCCGGGACCGGCGGCTTTCTCCTGGCGCGCGCGAGCGCCCTGGCGATAGCCGCCGGCGCCCTGTGGCTTGTGATCCTGATCGCCGCCATCCCACATTGGCGTTACGGTACTTGGCAGGCCGCTTTTCACGGGCTTGCGGTCCGGATCGTGTTCGCGGGCTGGCTTTTGGCGGTGGCCCTGCACGCCTATCTCGGCCTCGATTCCATCCTCAAGGATTACGTCCATCGCGCCTCGCTGCGCTTTATCTGCCTCATGGCGACCGCAGGTGTCCTGCTCGCCCTGGTCGCCTACGGGGCGGCCGCCGTATGGGCATGAGCACCCGGCTGCCGCGCCGCCAGTTCGACTGCCTGGTGCTGGGGGCCGGAGGGGCCGGGTTGCGCGCGGCCTTGCAGCTCGCCGAAGGCGATGCCCGTGTGGCGGTGGTGTCCAAGGTCTTCCCGACGCGTTCGCACACCGTGGCCGCGCAGGGCGGCGTGAACGCCGCGCTCGGCAACGTCCTGCCGGACTCGTGGCACTGGCATATGTATGACACCGTCAAAGGCGGCGACTATCTCGGCGACCAGGATGCGATCGAGTACCTGTGCCGGGCGGCGAGCCGGCTCGTGATCGAGCTCGAGCACTACGGGGTCCCGTTCTCGCGGATCGACGACGGCCGCATCTATCAGCGCAAATTCGGCGGCCAGAGCCAGAATTTCGGGGGGGAGCAGGCGGCGCGCACCTGTGCCGCGGCCGACCGCACGGGGCATGCCATCCTGCACGCGCTCTACCAGCAGAACATCCGCGCCAAGACCCATTTCTTCGACGAGTTCTTCGCCATCGATCTGTTGCGCGACGCCTCCGGGAATACGCTGGGCGCCCTGGTCCTCGAGATCGAGACCGGGGAGCTGCTCGTGATCGAGAGCAAGACCACGCTGATCGCGACCGGCGGCGCCGGACGCATGTACCGCACCAGCACCAATGCCCTGATCAACACCGGCGACGGGCTTGGCCTGGCGCTGCGCGCCGGTATCCCGCTGCAGGACATGGAATTCATCCAGTTTCACCCCACGGGGCTCGCCGGTCTCGGGGTGTTGATCACCGAGGGGGCGCGCGGCGAGGGGGGCTACCTCGTCAACGGCCAGGGCGAGCGCTTCATGGAGCGCTACGCCCCGCACGCCATGGATCTGGCGAGCCGCGATGTGGTGAGCCGGGCGATCCACATGGAGGTGTCGGAAGGACGCGGCTGCGGGCCGCGCGGCGACTATGTGGAGCTCAAGCTCGACCACCTGGGCGACGAGGTCATCAAAAAGCGTCTGCCCGGGATTCGCGACACGGTGCTGCGGTTTGCCCACATCGATCCGGCGCGCGCGCCGATCCCGGTCTATCCGACCGCCCATTACATCATGGGCGGCATCCCGACCGACCGCTTCGGGCAGGTGGTGGCCCCCGAGCGCCACGGTCCGGAGGAGCCGCAGCCGGGGCTCTATGCGGTGGGCGAGTGCGCCTGCGTCTCGGTCCACGGCGCCAACCGTCTGGGCGGCAACTCGCTGCTCGACATCATCGTGTTCGGGCGCGCCGCCGGCAACCACATCCTCGCCGCCCTGAAGGAGCAGCGCTATCACCGCCCCTTGCCGGGGGAGGCGGTCGAGCGCGCGGTCGAGCGGGTGCGGCGCTGGGAGCGCCCCGGGACCGAGTCGGTCGATGCGCTCGGCGCCGAGCTGCGGCGGGTGATGGAGCGCTACTGTGGGGTCTTCCGCACCCAGGACGTCCTGGACGAGGGGGTGCGGCGGGTCCGCGAGATCCGCGAGCGGCTTGCGCACGCCGGCCTGCGTGACCAGAGCCGGGTCTTCAATACCGCCCGGATCGAGGCCTTGGAGCTCGAGAATCTGGTCGAGGTGGGGCTGGCGACCGTGGTCTCGGCGGCCGCCCGGCACGAGAGCCGCGGCGCGCATTCGCGCGTCGATTACCCCGAGCGCGACGACAGCCGCTGGCTGAAGCACACGCTCTATCTGCGCGAAGGCGAGACGATCGACTATAAGCCGGTGCGCATGAAGCCCTTGACCGTGGACTCGTTCCCGCCCATCGCGCGGGTCTATTAGGTTAGGTAGGAACCACCATGCGTTTTCGCATATACCGCTATTGGCCCGAGGAGGGCGGGGAGCCGGCCCTTCAGGACTACGTCCTGACGCCGGAGGCCCTGGAGGGGGCGGTGATGCTGCTCGACGCCCTGATGCTCTTGAAGGCCCAGGACGAGACGCTGAGCTTCCGGCGGTCGTGCCGCGAGGGGGTGTGCGGCTCGGATGCCATGAACATCAACGGGCGCAACGGGCTTGCGTGCATCACGCCCCTGAAGGACCTGAGCGAGCCCATCACCTTGCGGCCGTTGCCGGGGATGCCGGTGATCCGCGATCTGGTGGTGGACCTGTCGGGCTTCTACCGCCAGTACCGGGCGGTGCGGCCGTGGCTCATAGACGAGGGACCGACGCCTGAGATCGAACGGCGCCAAAGCCCGGCCGAGCGCGACCGGCTCGACGGGCTCTACGAATGCATCCTGTGCGCGTGCTGCACGACGAGCTGCCCGTCGTTCTGGTGGAACCCCGAGCGCTTCCTCGGGCCCGCGGCCCTGCTCCAGGCCTACCGCTTCGTGACCGACAGCCGCGATCAGGCGCTCGGCGACCGCCTGGACGGCCTCGAGGATCCCTACCGGCTGTACCGCTGCCACACGATCATGAATTGCACCGACGTCTGCCCGAAGGGGCTCGACCCGGCGCGCGCCATAGGCGGGATCAAGGCCTTGCTCGCCAAACGCAGGCTATGATCCCGGAGGCGGTGCGCTGGCGCTGCCGGCGCGGGCTCCTGGAGCTCGATCTCGCGCTCGGGCGTTTTCTGGAAGAGGGCTATGGACGGCTGTCTTCGGCCGAGCAGGCGCTTTTTGCCGAGTTCCTCGAGGAAAACGACGCCGACCTCTGGGCCTGGATGCAGGGGGCGCCCGCGCCCGCGCGATATGCCCCGGTCCTCAAATCCTTTACACTCCCGGCCATCGCATCGACCGACGACCTGCCATGATCGATCCCAAGTTGTTACGCAACCAACCGCAGGATGCCGCGCGGCTTTTGGCAAGACGCGGCTTCGACCTCGATATCTCGGCGCTGCAGGCGCTGGAGGCGCGGCGCAAGATCGCCCAGAAGGAGACCGAGGATTGTCAGGCGAGCCGCAACGCGCGCGCCAAGGCGATCGGGCGCGCCAAGGCCCAAGGGGAGGACGTCGCCTCGCTCATGGCCGGCCAGGAAGACGACGCGCGGCGGCTGGCTGCGGCGCAGGCGGAACTCGCCGCCGTGCAGGCGGCCTGGGACGAGATCGCATCGGCGCTTCCGAACATCCCGGCCGACGACGTCCCGGACGGCCGCAGCGAGGACGACAACGTCGAGCAAAGGCGCTGGGGTCCCGTGCCCGAGTTCCCGTTTACGGCGCGCGACCACGTGGATCTCGGGGAAGGCCTCGGCGGGCTGGATCTGGCGGCGGCCGCCAAGCTTGCCGGCAGCCGCTTTGCGGTCCTGCGCGGGCCGCTCGCCCGGCTCCAGCGGGCCTTGATCCAGTTCATGCTCGACTTGCACACGAAGGAGCACGGCTATACCGAGGTGTATGTGCCCTATATGGCCAACCGCGAGAGCCTGTTTGGGACCGGACAGCTGCCCAAGTTCGCCGAGGATCTGTTTGCGATCGCGGGGCTTCCCTATTTTCTGATACCAACGGCCGAGGTGCCGGTCACGAACCTGGCGCGCGACATGATCTTCCCGAGAGACGAGCTGCCGCTGCGTTACGTCTGCCACACGCCGTGTTTTCGGAGCGAGGCCGGGGCCGCCGGGCGCGACACGCGTGGCCTGATCCGCCAGCACCAGTTCGAGAAGGTTGAACTCGTGCAGATCGTGGCCGCCGAGGATTCCGCGCGCGTCCACGAGGAGCTGACCGGGCATGCCGAGACGGTCCTCCGGCGCCTGGGGCTTCCTTATCGCGTCGTGGTCCTCTGCGCGGGCGACCTGGGCTTTGCCTCCGCCAAGACCTACGACCTCGAGGTCTATCTGCCGGGGAGCGGCCGCTATCGGGAGATCTCGTCTTGCAGCAATTTCCGCGATTTCCAGGCGCGGCGCCTGAGCGCCCGCACACGCGCGCCCGGCCAGAAGCCGGAGCTCGTCCATACCTTGAACGGCTCGGGGCTTGCCGTCGGCCGCACGCTGGTGGCGGTCCTCGAGAATTATCAGCAGGACGACGGCAGCGTACGGATCCCGGATGCCCTGATCCCCTACATGGGGGGCGAGACTAGGCTTTCCCCGCCCGGATCCTAGCCGGCAAAGAGTGGTCTTAGCGGCCCGCGGGCGCGGCGCCTAGGCCTGCGCGGTCAGGTCTTGTCGCGGCGCAGGAAGGCGTCGAGGCTCAGGCACCCGGCCCCGTTGACGGCAAGCAGGATCAGGCCGCCCGTGAAGCTCGTTTCGGCGAGCGCCATGATCTGGTCGTTCATGGTGGCGAAATTGTGGTGGAAGATGGCGATCGCGGCCGCCGAAAAGAGGGCGAGCAGCAGCGCCGCCCAGCGCGTCCAGAGACCGGCCATGACCGCGAGCCCGCCTAGGAGTTCGACTGCGATTACGACCGGCAGCAGCCCTCCGGGTATCCCGTAGGAGACCATGTAGAGCCGCGTTCCGTCGTAGTCCTCGATCTTGCCGATGGCGGCAAACACAAATATGAGCGCCAATAGGATGCGCCCGATAAGATCGAAGACCGCAAGTCCCTTATTTTTTTGAGCCATAGAGGCATTCTCCGCGCGGGTCCATTCCCGCAAGCGCAAGACTAGAGGCCTTCCCGGGACTTGTCCAGGAGCGGCCCAGGTGTGGAGTTACTGGCGCCGAGGAGCTATTCTTGGGCGCTCGGAGAGGTGGCAGAGCGGTCGAATGCGGCGGTCTTGAAAACCGTTGAAGGGCAACCTTCCGGGGGTTCGAATCCCTCCCTCTCCGCCAATTTGTAATTCATATTATGGCCATGGCAGACGGCCATACACCCGGGTGGATGGCGCCGGAAGCGATCGGAACCCATAAATGGCCAGGGTCGGTATAGTCCTCTCCATTGGGCGCAGTCGGCGCCACCGCGGGCGATCCCGTTGTTCGATGTATTGCTTGAGTACCGACAGCGGCGCTGTGCCCACGGTCAGGATGCAGTAACTGCGGCTCCAGAGTACGGGTCGGCTCCCATAATACCGTTTCAGGGGATCGGCAAACTCTTTACGCAGCAATCGGCTGGAGCAGAAAAAGAACCCCCTCAAATCCCGAGTCCGGGCCAGGGCCGCGCACGCCTTTGGCGTCATCGAGGGCCTCTTTGGCTTCACGAAGGTCCGCGACCGGGATCTCGAGAAGAACGCCCATCGGCTGTGTGTCACCTGCGCGCTGGGCCAACCTGTACTGAGTCTCCTGACGGCTCCTGCGACCGACCAGGGCGGAGTCTGTCCGGAATTCAGGTCTCGGGCCACAAAAAAGGCCCCTCGAACGACCAAACGAGGCCCGATTGGGGCGAAAATTGGTGCATCTCTGCTCGCCACCCGGTCGAAATCCGGATTCGGGACCCTGCAAATGTCGAAATCAAGGGCTGGTTCAGACATTCCCTAATGCTTGTGGCATAATAAGGTAGTATAATTATACTAAAAAACGGGTTATCGTCGTTTGAGTAATGGGGGGTGCAAATGGCGCAGAAAGAGGGTACGGCAATTGGGTCGAATGTACCTCCCGCACACCCGGAGTTCGAGCCGCTACGCGTACCTCAGCGACTGCTTGCGCTGGCTTTTCTGGTTGTAGCGCTATGGTATCTGTTCTGGCGTTTGGGTACGTTTAACCCAGATGCGCCGGTGTTTTCCGTAGTCCTTTACGCTGCTGAATGCTGGGGGTTGGCGAGTCTTTTATTGCATCTATTTATGACCTGGCGGCTGAGCGTACGTCGAGCGCTCCCAGTGCCGCATGGTCTATCAGTGGACGTGTTCGTCACCACCTACAACGAGCCCGTTGAGGTATTGCGCCGTACCTTGGAAGGCGCATTAGCCATCGACTACCCCCACCAAACCTGGTTGCTTGACGACGGCAATCGTGTTGAGATGCGCGCGCTGGCGGCAGAAATCGGGTGTCTATATTTGGCGCGCGAGCACAACACCAACGCCAAGGCCGGTAACCTTAACAACGCTCTGACACACAGTACCGCTCAATTTGTCGCGATATTCGATGCTGACCACGTACCTAGCCCGCAATTTCTCAATCGAACGCTGGGCTATTTTTCCGACGATTTGCTGGCCTTCGTACAGACCCCCCAGGGATTTTACAATCTGGATTCGTATCAGAACCGTGGTAGCGGGCGTTTGCGCTGGGGCGAGCAGGGCCTGTTCTTCCAAGTAATACAGCGCGGCAAGGACTATTGGAACGCGACCATGTTCGCCGGCACCTCGGTGGTGTTGCGGCGTAGCGCACTGGACGAGATCGGCGGATTCGCCACCGGCACGGTCACGGAAGACCTTCACACAACACTGCGGCTGCAGAAAAAGGGCTTCCGGTCTGTATATCACGCCGAGGCGCTCGCTTTTGGGTTGGCGCCACAAAGCCTGCGCGCTTTTTTGAACCAGCGGCTGCGCTGGGGGCAAGGAGCCGTGCAGGTCTGGAGGCAAGAGGGGCTGGTTTTCAGCCGCGGCCATACCCTGCCACAGCGCATTTGTAATTTGGCGTCGGTGCTAACTTATTTCGACAGTTGGCCGCGCATTTTCCTCTATCTTACCCCAGGAATTGTTCTTATATCCGGAGTCATGCCCATCGCGGTGTTCAATATTGAATTCCTGATGCATTTCCTGCCGTATTATCTACTCAATTTTTGGGTGTCCGAAGAGGTCACCCGTGGTTATGGCAACACTCCGTACATTGAGCAGTACAATCTTTTGCGCTCATTTATATACGCACGCGCCACGCTGGCGCTCTTCCGCCGCAAACATATCGCATTTAAGGTGACCGATAAGGGGGCTGTAGGGCGTCCAGCTCAAGACAGAGAGCTGTTATTCCCGCAGATACTGCTGGTAGGGTATTTGGTGATCTCGATTGTCTGGGGGCTGTGGCGCCAGTCGAACGAACCCCAACTGCCTTTGGGGGCGTTGGTTGCAAACATAATCTGGGCCGGATTAACAGTGCTCCTGGCGGGTGGGGTTCTGGCATTTGCCCGGCAGCGGCTGGTTCGACGGCAGGATTACCGGTTTCGCGTGCCCGTGCTCGTGCGACTGGATAGCCCCGCGGGGCCGGTGTTCGGCGTTGGCGATGATATTTCGCCAGGTGGTATGCGCGTATATTCGACCTTTTCCGGGGCTGCTGGTGCGCTCGCGCAAGGCAATTTATACCTCCCGTCGGGGGAGCTTGGTTTTCAGGCGCGGGTGGTCGCTCCGTTGGAGCCCGCTGGCAGGCGTATGAGCTTGCAGTATGTTTGGCCTGGATCGCGGGCCCCGACGCTCTTGCTGCATTTTCTTTATGGCTCCGATCTGCAATGGCGGATACAGAATTTATCTGATCGGTTCCGGCCCCCACTGGAGTGGTTGTCCGATGTTTTTAGCCATCGGCGCAAGGTCGTTTTGCCTGAAGCCAAACACTGGACAGCCCTTATGAGAAGGAATGCGCACGATCGACCTACGGGCCTGATAACCGACTTTGGCGACAAGGATGAAGCGCTGGTGCTTAGCTACGCGCCGCTGGGCACAGCAGATCTTTCCGACTTAATCCTCTGGAATAGAGACCATCAGCAAGGGGTGCAGGGCAACCTGTTTCCGATTGATCTGGGCGGCGCGCTGATAGGGCGACCGCTCTATCTGTATCGGTTGGCCAAATGAGGTCGGAAAACGGGCGAAAATTCGCCGGAGCGATAATTCTGCCAGGATATGGGTGTGTCGCGGCCAGACACCGGCGCCATAGCCTATCCAGATTATCAGGATATATGTCTGAAGCCCAACAGATTGCGCGGTCCAAAGGTGCATGGCGGTCAGGGTTAGTACTCGCCCAGGCAGTAGAGCAACATCTCGAACCACAAGGGGGAAGGATCATGCGGCGCGCTATATTCTGGACGGCTGCGTTGGTGGGGATGCTTGCGGCGGCGAGTCCAGCCATGGCTCAGCCGCTGCTGCTGGGAGGCAGCGAAGTAGCTCCGCAAACCTCCTACAGTTATTTCGGGGCGGCCCTGCCTTTTGCTGGGGCGCGCTTGGGGTCTGGTTGGTATGGGACAGTTTTCGCCAATTATCTAACCTATCATTACACTATTACAGAAAATAACTCACCGGTGACAGTAGGGGTCGCGGCCCGCGGCGTACAGGGTGGCGTGGGCTATGCTTGGCAGGGGGCTGCCTATCAGCTGGCCTTATCTGGCGCTTTGGGTTATCAGTACTTCTCGGTTCATCCTAGCTTCGCGGCGGGAGGAGGGCCGTTGGGCAGCACCTTAACCTTTATGCCGCAAATCCAGGCGCGCTACGATTTTACTTCGAGCTTATATGTCAGCACCATAGCCAACTATTCGTTTGGTCCACGTGCGTACTGGAGCCGTTTTCGGGGAGGGTATCGGCCGGTGCACTGGTTGAGCCTCGGGCCTGAAGCGATTTTTCTTGGAGGGGTCAATTATCGCATTCGTCAGGTCGGTGTCTTTGCCGGCATTGCGCTGGGCGATGGTTGGAGCGTTGTGGGGGAAGGGGGGTTAACCTACGCCAGCGGTTTACACAGAACCGGCTACGCGAGCCTCTCCTTTGCCAAAACAGAATAGCATGTCGTTGCTGGCCATCCCGGTCGACGGCGTTAAGATTCCAAGACTTATCCGAGGTGTATAAGCGATCCGTCACGGTAGTATACAAACTGAACGGCATTGTCTCGTAAAATGCGGATCGTTATTCGGTTATCGCTCATGCGGAGATTATGGTGTCGATACCGCCGGAGTTCGCCGTGTCCCAGGCGGCTGGCTTCATCAAGGGTAAGAGCGCCATTCATTGTGCCCGGATGTATCGGAGCTATCAGATGCTTTGGGTTGCGGAGTCGAGAGAAGTCAGGAATTGGCGGCAGGTTGATGGACTGTTACCTACCAGCGACGTCCAACAACGCCATCAACCCTGACGTGCAAAAACGCCGTTTTGCCTCCCCCGCCGATGAACGGCCGCCGTCCCAGCCGGCTCAAGTAGAGAAACGGTAATTGCGCAGAATTTCCAGAAAGCGGGCGATCAACTCCGAATGCCCTTGGATGTGGAAGATGTAACGCGGCACGTCCCGTTCCGTGCTGCGAGCCATGAACGGCTCCCCCCAAAAGCTCAGGAGGCACTCCGGCCGCCCCGTAGACGCCGAATCCGCCACGATCAGGGAGATGCTTTCCTGGTTGCGGATCCAGGTAGGTTCCTGAACTTTATGGGCGCCGGGGCAGGCGCGAATGGTGGGCAGGATTTCTTCCCAGAGACGGCGCTGATCTTCGTCCAGAATGAAGCGGATGATTGTGACGCGCGGATTCTCCAGGGCTGGCCGGAGCAGGGCGTCAAACAAGGCCGGGGGCCTGTACATGGAAAGGCAGACATTAAACCAGGTCATCTCGCCACTGGCGTGAGCCAGGAACTCCGTGCTGACCTTGCGGATCCGGTTTGGCCCGACGAGCACGGCATCGGGAGGCAGGAGACCCGCCTCGATTTCGCGCAGACTCGCCTGCATCGCCGCGAGCCGGTCCTCCAAACGCTCCATGGCCCCTTCTCGGCGCATATCGCGTAGAAAGAGCAGAGCGATGAGCGCAACGGTCAGGGCAAGCAATACCTCGCCCTGGATCAGGTGCAAGAGTTCCAAGACGATGGCCGCGACCGCCGCGATAACGCCAGCAACGGCATCCCATTCGAGATGGAGCAGGCGTTTCATGCGCATTGTCACCCTCCCATTACGACGTCGTGCCCCGCTAAAACAGGTGGCGTGCGCCGTCAAGTGGGCGCCCATCGGTTTCCAGTCGGGAATCGATGGGGGCAGAAGGCCGATCCAAGGCCAATTCCATCATACCAAATGCGGCGGTTCAGAGACACACAAGGGTCAGCTGCGTATTCCGATGAAGATGACCGCCGATTCCGGCGGATGGTGACCGCGGATTCCGGTCGAAGGTGACCGATCAATCCGGGCGAAGATGACCGGCCAGAGAGCCGGTCGCGCTGAATGACTTCTACACTACATAATCACA
>DAIDMD010000112.1 GCA_027449165.1 Acidiferrobacter sp.
TCCTCGGGGAGGGATGCATGAAGTTCGTCGATGAGGCCACCATCCATGTCCAGGCGGGCGATGGGGGCAACGGGGCCTTGAGCTTCCGCCGCGAGAAGTTCGTGCCGCGCGGAGGGCCGGACGGCGGCGACGGCGGGGCCGGCGGCAGCATCTACTTCGAGGCCCGCAGCGGCCTCAATACCCTGGCAGACTTCCGTTACACCCGACAGTTCCGCGCCGAAAACGGCGGGGGCGGCGCCGGGCGGCAGCGCTCGGGCCGCAACGGCGCCGATCTCGTGGTCGGGGTCCCCGTCGGGACGCTCGTGCGCGACAGCGAGACCGGCGAGCTCCTGGGCGACCTGACCCGCGACGGGTCGCGGCTGCGGGTCGCCAAGGGCGGCCGCGGCGGTCTCGGCAATACCCATTTCAAGAGCAGCACCAACCGCGCCCCGCGGCGCACGGTCCCCGGCGCGCCGGGCGAGGGCCGCGCGCTCTTTCTCGAATTGCAGGTCCTGGCCGACGTCGGTCTCGTGGGATTGCCGAACGCCGGCAAGTCGACCTTGCTGCGGGCGGTCTCCGAGGCGCGCCCCAAGGTCGCCGACTATCCCTTTACGACCCTCCACCCGGAGCTCGGTGTCGTGACCGTGGAGCGCCACCGGAGCTTCGTGATCGCCGACATCCCCGGCCTCATCGCCGGGGCCCACGAGGGCGCGGGGCTCGGCATGCAGTTTTTGCGGCACCTCGCCCGGACCCGGTTGCTCCTGCACCTGATCGATGTGGCGCCCCTGGACCCGGAGGCCGATGTCGCCGCCGATGTGCGCGTCATCGAGGAGGAGCTGCGGCTGTTCGATGGCGATCTGGGGTCCCGGGAGCGATGGCTCGTGTTCAACAAGGTCGATCTGTGGCCACAGGCCGAGCGCCCGGCGCGCATCGAGGCCCTGCGCGCGGCCCTCGGGTGGACCGGCCCCTATGCCGCGGTCTCGGCCATCAAGGGGCTTGGGTGCCCCGAGCTCATGGGGCGGCTGATGCAGCGCCTCGAGGCCCTCGGACCGGTACATCGCGATATGCCCGACGGCGGCGAGGGCGTGGAGTCCGCCGATGCGTAGCCGCCTTGGCGCCGTCCGGCGTCTGGTCGTCAAGATCGGCAGCAGTCTCCTCACCAATCACGGCGCGGGGCTCGACCGTCCGGCGCTCGCGGGGTGGGTGGCGCAGCTCGCGCGGTTGCGCGCCGAGGGGCGCGAAGTGGTGCTGGTGTCGTCGGGGGCGGTGGCCTGCGGCATGCAGCGGCTTGCCATCAAGAAGCGCCCGCGCGCCCTCCATGAGCTCCAGGCGCTGGCGGCGCTCGGCCAGATGGGGCTCATCGAGGCCTACGAGACCGCGTTTACCGGCCACGGCCGCCACGCCGCCCAGGTCCTCCTGACCCACGACGATCTGGCCGACCGGACCCGCTATCTGAACGCCCGCAGCGCCTTGCGCGTGCTGTTGTCGCTGGGGGTGGTGCCCATCATCAACGAAAACGACACCGTAGCGACCGAGGAGATCCGGTTCGGGGACAACGACACCCTGGCGGCGCTGGTGGCCAATCTGATCGAGGCGGAGCTGCTGGTGATCCTGACCGACCAGGCGGGCCTCTACGACGAGGACCCGCGCGCCAACCCGGCGGCGCGCCTGATATCCGAGGCCCCGGCCGGCGATCCGCGGTATCTGGCCATGGCCGGCCAGCCGGGGGAGCTCGGCCGGGGCGGCATGCGCACCAAACTGACCGCGGCTGAGAAGGCGGCGCGCTCGGGGGCGGCGACCGTGATCGTGGCCGGGCGCGAGCCGGACGTGCTGGCGCGGGTGCTCGCCGGCGAGGCCCTGGGGACCTATCTCTATCCGGCCACGACCAGGCTGGCCGCCCGCAAGCAGTGGCTGGCCGCGTGCCTGGCGATGGGCGGCCGCCTCACCCTGGATGCCGGTGCGGTGCGGGTGTTGCGCGATGGCGGCAAGAGCCTGTTGCCGGTCGGGGTACGCGGGGTCGAGGGGGCGTTTGCGCGCGGCGCAATGGTGGCCTGCGTGGACCCGGAGGGCCGGGAAGTGGCGCGCGGGCTCGTCAATTACGGGGCCGCCGAGCTGCGCCTCATGATGGGACGGCCGAGCGAGGAGATCGGGCAGATCCTGGGATACGAGGGCGAACCCGAGGTCATCCATCGGGATAACCTCGTGATCGTCTAGGGCGGCCGCCCGTTCACCCGGGCCGGGCCGCCGGCGATGCCGTCAGACGGCGGCGCGGTGGAGACGGGCGTTCAGGCGACTCTTGTAGCGGGCGGCGGTATTGCGATGCACGAGTCCCCGCGAGATCCCGCGGTCGATCACCGAGCTTGCCTCGCGGAACGCGAGCTGGCCGGCGGCCGTGTCCTTGTCGTGGGCCGCCTTGAGGACCTTTTTGATGGCGGTGCGCATCTGCGAGCGGAAGGCGACGTTCCGTTGCCTGCGGACCTCGGCCTGTCGCGCCCGTTTCTTTGCCTGAACTGTGTTCGCCAAAAGCCTGCTCCTGGGAAGAGGGTATGGAAAAGCGGCACACTATGCCGCGCCCCCCTGGGCTTGTCAATGGCAGGCGCCGGCGGCTTCGGGGCGCGGCGTTTGTCGGCCCCGCCCGCGGCGCTATACTCGCGGGCTTTGCGCCGCTTTGGGCAATCTTGCAAGGAGGGGGTGTTGGCCAATCGCCTGGTTCGCTCGGTGTTCGCCGCGGGGGGCATGACGTTCATCTCGCGGATCACGGGCTTTGTGCGCGACATCCTACTCGCGCGGCTTTTGGGGACGACGGCGCTCGCCGACGCCTTTTTCGTGGCGTTCCGCATACCGAGCTTCTTGCGGCGGGTATTCGGCGAGGGGGCCTTCTCCCAGGCCTTCATCCCGGTGTTCGCGTCCCACCTCCGCGAGGACGGGACGCCGCGGGACGACGAGGCGCGGGCCTTCGTGGACGGCATGGCCGGCAGCTTCGCGATGGTGCTGCTCGTGGTGACGGCCGTCGGGGTCCTGGCGG
Source organism: Acidiferrobacter sp. (assembly GCA_027449165.1). GTDB lineage: Bacteria > Pseudomonadota > Gammaproteobacteria > Acidiferrobacterales > Acidiferrobacteraceae > Acidiferrobacter. Next base: position 3,005 of record DAIDMD010000112.1, read on the forward strand.
CGCCGGTCATCATCTGGGTGCTCGCGCCGGGCTTTCTCGCCGAGCCCGCCAAGTACCACCTGGCGGTGCGGCTTTTGCGCATCACCTTCCCGTATCTCTTCTTCATCTCGCTCGTGGCCATGGCCGCCGGCATCCTGAACACCCGGGGGCGCTTCGCGGCCGCGGCCTTTACCCCGGTGCTCCTCAATCTGAGCCTGATCGTCGCGGCCGGCGTGATCGCGCCCCATACCCGCGCGCCGGTGGTCACGGTCGCCTGGGGCGTGTTCGTGGGCGGCGCCGTGCAGCTCATCTTCCAGATCCCGTTCCTGTACCGGGCCGGGTTCCTGCCCCGGTTCCGCTGTTCGTTCCGCCACCCGGGCGTGCGCCGCGTCTTCCAGCTCATGCTGCCCGGGATCTTCGGGTCGTCCATCGCCCAGATCAATCTCATAGTCGACACCGTGCTCGCCTCGTTTCTGGCGACCGGGAGCATCTCGTGGCTCTATTTCGCCAATCGGCTCCTTGAGTTTCCCCTGGGGATATTCGGCGTGGCCCTGGGTACGGTCATCCTGCCGCACCTGTCGGCCAAACACGCCAAGGCCTCGGCCGAGGAATTCGGGCACGCCCTGGATTGGGCCCTGCGCTGGGTCGTGGTCATCGCGGTCCCGGCGGCCGCCGCCCTCATCGTGCTGTCCATGCCCATCATCGTCACCCTCTACCGCTACGGCGCCTTCACCGCCTTCGACGCCGCCATGACCCGGCGCGCGCTCGTGGCCTTCGCCGTGGGCCTGCCGGCGTTCGTGATGATCAAGGTGCTGGCGCCGGGCTATTACGCGCGCCAGGACACCCGGACGCCGGTCAAGATCGGGACCATCGCGCTCGTCGCCAACATGGGTCTCAACCTGGCCCTGATCTGGCCGCTCGCCCACGCGGGCCTGGCGTTGGCCACCTCGTTGTCGGGCCTGCTCAACGCCTTTCTCCTCTATCGCGGGCTCAGGCGCGGGCAGATCTACAGACCCGGTCCCGGATGGCCGCGCCTGTGGGCCCAGGTCGGTGTCGCAAGCCTCACCATGGCGGCCCTGCTCTGGCCCGCGACCGCCGCGCCGCAGGCCTTCCTCGCGGCCTCGGGGGCGCACCGCGCGATGACGCTGGCGGCATGGATTGCGGCGGGACTTGCCGTCTATGGTACAGTGATGTGGCTTCTGGGGGTTCGTCCCGGGGCGCTACGGTTGCGGTCGATGGGTGCAAATGAGGACGTATGACAGCGGCGATTTGGCAGATCGGGTCACCCGGGGATCCGCGCGTCTTTACCCTGGCCGAGGCCGAGGAGCTCTTTCCCCTGGTGCGGCGCATCACCTATGGCGCCTACCGTGAGCTCGAGCCCGTGCGCCGTCTCCTGGCGACGCTGCCGCCCGGGAGCGGGGCGCTCTACGAGGCGGAAGCCGACTACGAGTGCGTCGTGAAGGGCTGGGTCGCCAAGATGGGGCGTCTGGGCGTGGTCGTAAAGGGTCTGTGGCTCGTCGACTTCGACACCGGCGACGGCTACCTCTGCTGGCGCTTCCCGGAACTGCGGCTCGCCTATTATCACGGCTATCGCGAGGATTTCGCCACGCGCCGCCCGTTGCGAGATGTGATCGAGGAGCTGGACCCGGATTGGGCCTGCTAGCGCATCCGGACCGCCTCGGCGACCGCGCATTGAGCGCCTCCGGCCGCCGAACGCCCCATCGTCGCCGGACATCCCGGCGCGCCGCGCCTGGACCGGGCCTTGGCGATACGTTAAGCTTTTTCGCTTTCGGCTAGCGTCGGCATGGAGTGTATTCGAGGGCTTTATAATGTCCGCCCGCGCCATCGCGGGGCGGTCATCACGATCGGAAATTTCGACGGTTTTCATCAGGGTCACCGGCAGCTGGTCCGACTCCTAAGGGCCCGGGCCCGGGGCATGGGCGCGCCGTCGCTCCTTATGCTGTTCGAGCCGCAGCCGCAGGAATATTTCGCGCCCGGCGCGCCCCGGGCGCGGCTCATGCGGTTATCCGCCAAGCTGCGGGCGGCGTGCGATGCCGGCGTCGATCTCGTGGTGGCGCTGCGCTTTGACGCGCGTCTGGCCGCGCTGTCGGCGCAGGCCTTCATCGACGACGTGGTCGTCGGGGCGCTCGGCGCCCGCGGGCTCGTCATCGGGGACGATTTTCGGTTCGGCGCCGGGCGCGCCGGCGATTTTGCGATGCTGAAGGACGCCGGGGGGCGCTACGGCTTTTTCGTGGAATCCACGGCCACCTTCAGCGAGACTGGGCAGAGGGTGAGCAGCACACGGCTGCGCCAGGCCCTGGCGCGCGGCGACATGCGCGAGGCCGAGCGGCTGATCGGGGAGCCTTACGGTTATCGGGGGCGGGTGGTCGCCGGGGACGCGCGCGGGCGCCTCCTCGGGTTTCCGACCGCCAACCTCCTCATGCCGGATCCGCCGCCGCTCGCCGGGGTCTTCGCGGTTACGGCCCGCACCGAGGAGGGGCGGGTCTACGCGGCCATCGCCAATGCCGGGCGGCGCCCGACGGTGGGTGGCGGGCGCGTCCTCCTCGAGGTCCATCTGCTTGAGTTCACGGGCGATCTGTACGGGCGGCGGCTCCATGTGCATTTCCTCGAGCGGTTGCGCGAGGAGCGCAAGTTCCCGTCTCTGGAGGCGCTCACGGCGCAGATCGGCCAGGACCGCGCATCCGCGCAAACCTTTTTTGCCAATCGGGGAATGGTGGGAGCATGACGGCGGACTACAAAGACACCCTCAATCTGCCGCACACGGATTTCCCGATGCGCGGGGGCCTGCCGGCGCGCGAACCGGAGCAGGTGAAGGCCTGGGAGGCGCTCGGCCTCTACGAGCGGCTGCGCGCCTTCCAGGCGGGCCGGCCGCGCTACGTCCTGCACGACGGGCCGCCGTACGCCAACGGGGCCATCCACCTCGGCCACGCGGTGAACAAGGTCCTGAAGGATATCATCGTCAAGGCCAAGGGTTTTGCCGGCTTCGACGCGCCCTACGTCCCGGGCTGGGATTGCCACGGTCTGCCGATCGAACTCGCCGTGGAGAAGACCGTGGGGCGTTGCGGCCGCGACGTCGATGCGCGCACCTTCCGCAAGGCCTGCCGTGACTACGCCGCCCGGCAGGTCGCGGCCCAGAAGGCCGATTTCATCCGCCTGGGCGTGCTCGGGGATTTCCGGCATCCCTATCTCACCATGGATTTCGGGGTCGAGGCCGGCATCGTGCGCGAGCTCGCGCGGATCCGCGCGCGCGGCCACGTCTACCGCAGCGAAAAGCCCGTCCACTGGTGTCTGGATTGCCGGTCGGCCCTGGCCGAGGCCGAGGTCGACTATGCCGAGCACCGCTCACTGG
>DAIDMD010000113.1 GCA_027449165.1 Acidiferrobacter sp.
CGAGCGCATCGCGCCAAGTTATTTGATCCCGCTCGAGGTCGAGCCCGAAGAACCCTCGCGCCCCTCGAACCCGATCATGGAGCGGCCGGCCGTGGGCCAACTGGCACCGATTGCGCCGCCCCGACCGGAGGCTGCGAACCCGCCGTCCCCCGCCCCCGCCAACGGACTGATACGATCCTTCTTGCATCGCCTCCTGGGCGGCAGCAATGCGCCCGCACCCACGCAAGCCCCGGCCGCTGCCGAGGCCGCCCCGGCGGCGCCCACGGCACGGCCCGCGCGTCCGCCCCGGCGCGCCGCAACCGGCCGCAACCGGCCACCGGCCAAGGCCCCCGCGGAAACGCGTGAGCGGCCGCGTGAGGTCGCGCCCGAGAAAGGGGAACGCAGTGAGCGCGCCGGGGACCGCCCGGCAGACAAGGGAGACCGCCCGGCCCGGCCTCGAGGTCACCGGGCTCGGCGCGGCGGCCGTGGCCGCCATGGCGGCGAGCGCGGGGATACCACAGCGGCCAGCCCGGAGAGCGCGAGCGGAAACCAGATGACGGCAGATACCCCGGCCCCCTCCGGCGAGCCCATGCGCGACACCGCGTCGGTCCAGGATCGGGGCGGACATCCGCTCCCGGCCACACCGGAACCGGCTGTGCACCAGGAACCGGCTGTGCGACGGCCGGAGGAACCCGAGGCGCGGCCCGTGCGCGAGACCGAACGGCAGGAGACACCGAGCGACGAGTGACACCGTCCCAGCCCACCCCACCGGCCTTGGCCGGTGGGCTTCTTGCCCCTAGCCCGGACGGGAACCGGTTGGCACAGCGAACCGGCACCGGCCTTCAAGGGGGCAGTGAATATCCGCCTTCTCCACCAAAGCCGTCGGCACCTCTTTGGTCTGCCATCTGCACACCAACCGAGAGACCCCTTCCCTTCAGTGGTCGGTGGTGGTGTCTGGTGGGAGATAATCCGGCGAGCTACGGGACCGATCTGGCCCTGGGATTTCTAGGCGCGAGTAAGCCGAGTCTCGATATCCGCAAGTAGACCCTGGGCGGCCTCTTCGAGCATCGCATAGACCCGCTCGAATCCCTCGGGCCCACCATAATATGGGTCTGGAACGTCGCGAACCCGCGTGTTGCGGGCAAAATCCAGGAACAGTCGCACCGAGGCCCGCGGGCTGCCGCCGAGGGCCTCCAGGTGTGCCAGATTGTCGCGGTCCATGGCCAGCACATAATCGAAATCGCGAAGATCGGCTGCAGTAACCTTGCGTCCGACGAGCCCCTCAATATCGATACCGTGGCCTGCCATGGTGCGACGGGCGCGCTCGTCCGGGGGTTCGCCGATGTGATAGCCGTGGGTGCCTGCGGAATCGATCTCGATGAGCCCATCGAGCCCCTTGCGGGTCACGAGTTCGCGGAACAGACCCTCGGCCATGGGCGACCGGCAGATGTTACCGAGGCATACGAACAACACGCGTATCATAAGGGTGCCTGGGGCGTCCGTTGCACGGGCCACCGGATCCCCGACTCGGTCAGCGCCAACAAAAACACGAGAGCCACGGGTGCAAAAAATATCGCCGGCCATACCACGGGCATGAACACCATACCGCTTGGCTTGGCAAGCTGCGCACCAACCGCATACACGGCCAGCAGCCCCTGAAAGGTGCTCATACCGATCACGAGCGGCGCGCGCTGCCAGGCGCACGCGACGCCCTGGACGATGACCTCGCGAATCCGGCGCGCCGGATCCACCACCGCTCGCGCATAGGCGATCATGGACATGCCGCCCCATAACAATGCCGCACCGGCAGCCATGACCAACACCGCCGCAAGCAGGCCGATCCC
>DAIDMD010000114.1 GCA_027449165.1 Acidiferrobacter sp.
GATACGGCAACCGAAGTCGCGGTTCTCGGCGTGTCTGCGGCGATGGCCCGGCACGGCGCCGTGTCGCTTGCCCAGATCATGGTATTCCCCCTGCTTTTTACCGCCGGCATGACCTTGCTCGACACGCTCGACGGGCTTGCCGTGGCGCGCCTCTACGACTGGGCGGTGCGCGATCCCGGGCAAAGAGATCGCCTGAACAGGGTTTTTACCGGTTCCGGGGTGTTGGTGGCGTTCATGGTCAGCATTTGGGAATGGGCGCGGTTATGGGGCGCCACCCATGGCGTATTGACCGCATCGAAGGGTCCAGGCAGTCTGGACTTCAGTGCCGCGGGCGGGATCTTCACGGCGGTTTTGCTGGCCGCGTGGCTCGTGGGATGGCTCTGGCATCGGGGGGGCACGGCCGCTCGGGCGGCGGATCCGCAAGCGCCGTCCACAAAAGGCGCGATCGAAGCGACGGATGCGGGCCAGCCCCCCGCCGGCGATCAAACGGCGATGGACGCCGATGTGAACTGACGGGCGCGCTTGGCGCGGACCTACGCGCTTGGCGTCGCCTCTCGGCAATTCTTCGATCCGGCCATCGCGGCCGGCGGGGTCAGGACTCAGGGAGGCTATCGTGACGCTTGCGCTGACAGACAAGGAACTCAAGGATATCGACGATTACTGGGCCGCCGCCAACTATCTGTGCGTAGGCATGCTGTATTTGCGGGACAATCCGCTCTTGCGGACGCCGCTACAGGCGCAACACATCAAGCGCCGTCTGCTCGGCCATTGGGGATCGGATCCCGGACAGAATTTCGTCTGGGTGCACTTGAATCGGCTGATCCGCAATCGCGACCTGAACGTTGTCTACATCAGCGGACCGGGGCACGGCGCGCCGGCCACACTGGCAAATGCCTACCTGGAAGGGACCTACACCGAGGTGTACCCGGACCGCAGCCTCGACGAACCGGGCATGAAGCGGTTCTTTACGCTCTTCTCGCATCCGGCGGGCGTCGGCAGCCATTGCACGCCGGAGACCCCCGGATCCATCAATGAGGGGGGCGAGCTCGGTTACAGCCTGTCGCACGCCTTCGGGGCCGCCTTCGACAACCCCGATCTGCTGGTGGTCCCGGTAATCGGTGACGGCGAGGCCGAGACCGGCCCGATGGCCACGTCGTGGCACAGCAACAAGTTTCTCAACCCGGCGCAGGATGGCGCGGTCCTGCCGATCCTGCACCTCAACGGATACAAGATCGCCAACCCGACCATCCTGGCCCGGATCTCCCCGGAGGAGCTGCTGGATCTCTTTCGCGGGTACGGATACACGCCCTATCTCGTGGAAGGCAGCGACCCCGCGGCCATGCATCGGGCGATGGCACAGACGTTGGATACCTGCGTCGACCTGATCCAGCAGATCCAGGCGCGGGCGCGGGCGGACGGTCCGGGCGTGCGGCCTCGCTGGCCGATGATCATTCTGCGCACCCCCAAGGGCTGGACCGCGCCCAAGGATCTGGACGGACACCACATCGAAGGCTTCTGGCGCGCCCATCAGGTCCCGATCCTGGACGTCGCCGATAATCCCCGACATCTTGCCGTTCTCGAGGCGTGGATGAGAAGCTACAGGCCGCAGGAGCTGTTCGACGCGCAAGGGCGCCTGATCCCGCGGCTGCGGGCGCTCGCACCCGTGGGTGCCCGCCGGATCAGCGCCAACCCGCATGCCAATGGCGGCCTTTTACGCGTGCCCCTGAATCTTCCCGATGTGCGCGCCTATGCCGTTCCCGTTCCCGATCCCGGCCACGCCTACATGGAGAGCACCTATGTCCTGGGCCAATTCCTGCGCGACGTGATGCGCGGCAATCGGGGGCGGTTTCGGGTGTTCAGTCCCGACGAGAACGCCTCGAACCGGCTGCAGGCCATTT
>DAIDMD010000115.1 GCA_027449165.1 Acidiferrobacter sp.
CCGAGTAACGGGGGATTGCCGACGCAGGCCGATGGCCTGGAGACGGCTACACAGGATGCGGGCCTTCCGGCACGATTCAGTAACCGGTGCAGCCCGACCGGGAAATGCGTCGGGCGGCAAGCCTTCGCTTCCGAGTAAACCTCCGGCCTGTTCGCTGAATACGGCATCGCTGTGTTCTCCAGAGTAAAGCCTGTGGCTTTTAAGTCGCGGGTGGGTTTACGGGATGGCGTAAATATCCTTGGTATTGCGGAGAAAGCCGTGGTAATCCATGCCCCAGCCGAAGACATAGCGATCGGGGACCTCGAGACCGGAGAAATCGGCCTCGAGGTCCTCCGGCCGCGGCCGCGTCTTCGTGACCAGTACCGCCTTCAAGACCGCCGCCGCCCCCCGCGCGCGCAGGGTCTCGGCCAATGCCGCCAGGGTCACCCCCTCGTCCAGGATGTCGTCTAGCAGCACGACGGTGCGCCCGGCCACCGGAAGGCTCGGACCCGCCGCCCAGGTGATCTCACCGCCGGTCAACCCGCCGCGATAGCGCGTCGCATGGACATAGTCGACTTCCAGGGGAAACTTGAGGCGGGGAAGAAGGTGCCCGGCGAACACCAGGGCACCGTGCAAAACGACCATCATGATGGGATCGGTCTGACCCACGGCATCGTCGATCGCGAGCGCCATACGATCCAAGGCCCGATCGACGTCGGCCTTTGCGTGAATCCGCTCGGCGGTCTCCAGGACCTGCCAAGCCCGGCGCGCCTGCGATGCGTGATCACCCTCCCCCATCGGCGATCAATAGGTGAAGGTCACCGTGTCATCATCCATCGCCTGGGTGATGACATAGGCGCCGCCCACCGTCTCCTCGATCTCCGGAATGAGATCCTTGCCCCACAGGTCGAGGGTCGGCGTGCAGACCTTGAAATGGACACCGGCCTCGTGCGCGTCCTTTATGAAATCGTAAACCGACTTGCTGCTGCCTTCCTGCACGAAGAGTTTTTCCGCGACGCCCTTGATGGCCAGCTCGCCGGCGCGGGCCGTCAGCACCAACGTCACCTCGTACTCCATCGCGGCCGCCACGGTCGCCTGGAAAAACGGCGCGCCCAGCTCCGAGGGGTTGCGGGGATCGGTGTTCACCATGATCATTAAAAGCTTGTCTGCCATCGCTCTGCTCCACCCGTTCAAGAGTCAAGAAAAAGACGCGCGATCATAACAGCTTTTGCTTATAAAACCCAGAGCCGGACTGAGGACGCGGACGCGCCGCCGGCCGCCTGACCCGGCTTACAAGTTCAAGGTCTTCAGGTAGGCGCGGAACTCGGATTTCAACTGCGGATGCCGCAGCGCGTACTCGACCGTCGCCTCGAGGTACCCAAGCTTGCTCCCGCAGTCATAGCGCTTGCCCTCGAACTCGTAGGCCAGGACCTGCTCCATCTCGAGGAGCTTCGCGATGCCGTCGGTGAGCTGGATCTCGCCCCCGGAGCACGCCCCGAGATTTTCCAGGAGATCGAAGATGGGCGGCGTCAGGATGTAGCGTCCCACCACGCCCAGGGTCGACGGGGCCTCGGCCGGGGACGGCTTTTCGACGATCGCCTCGACCCGGTGCAACCGATCGTCCCAGGGGCGGGTCTTCACGATCCCGTAGGAACCGGTGTCCTCGCGCGCCACGTTCTGCACCCCGATCACGGCATTGTGATAATGCGCGTAGAGATCGACCATTTGACGCAACACCGAGGGCTGGGCATCGATGAGGTCGTCGGCCAGGATAACCGCGAACGGGGCGTTCCCCACGACCTGGCGCGCGCACAGCACGGCGTGACCGAGACCCAGGGCCTCGGCCTGGCGGATATAGATGCACGTCACCTCTTTGGGCAATATGCCGCGCAGCGATCGCAGGATCTTGTCCTTGCCCCGCACCTCGAGCTCGGCCTCGAGTTCGTAGGCCTTGTCGAAGTGATCCTCGATGGCGCGCTTGCTGCGGCCGGTCACGAAGATGAGTTCGGTGATGCCGGCGGCGATCGCCTCCTCGGCCGCATACTGGATAAGCGGCTTGTCGACCACCGGCAACATCTCTTTGGGGCTGGCCTTGGTCGCCGGCAAAAACCGGGTCCCCAGCCCCGCCACCGGGAAAATCGCCTTCTTTACAACACTCAATGGACAACCCCCGCTTTGGACGATGCACCGGGCCCTTCCCTGACCCGCCCCCGATTCTATAGGCAAGGGTCGGCATGGCGCCATCCCTTCATCGAAAAACCTCGAGCGGCGGCCCGCGGACCGCAGGGCTACTCCCCGCCTCCGGCCTCGCGCGCGATGCGATTTCGGTGCGGCCGGGCGCCGCCGGCGGGCGGGTCTTGCGTCTCCCGGGCGCGCTCACTAGGCTTAAAGATGATCGGGCGGCGCGGCGGCCTCCGGCTCCGAGCCCCCTTACTCAAAAAACACCGCCACCATCTTGCCGCCATTGACCCTGTAAAGAGGATACTACCGTGAGGAGACTTTTTGGGAGCATCATCGCCGCGGCCGCCATGATCGGACTGATCGCACCGGCGGCCTTTGCCGGGACCCTGAACGATCACGCGGCGCTTGCCGGATTGCGGGAGGCCAAGGCCCTATTCCTGGTGAATGTCCGCAAGCCGGCCGCGGTCGAACGCCTCATCCGGCTGATCGGCCTGACCGAGCGCCAGCTGCGCGCACAGAAGGTCACGCCGCACATCATTGTCGTGTTCATCGGGCCCGACGTGGCCTTCCTCACACGCGACCGGCGCGGGATTCCGTATACCGAGGAGCGGGCGGTGGCCGATATCCAAAAGGAGATTGCGGGACTCGCCCGCCAGGGCATCCGCTTCCAGGCCTGCGGGGTCGCCCTGCACGGGATGGACGTCAAGCCGCGCACGCTGATATCCGCCGTGACGCCGGTCGGGAACGGCTTCATATCCGCCATCGGCTATCAGGAGAAGGGCTACGCCCTGGTGCCGGTCGGCTGACCCGCCCACCGGCCCCGCCCTCAGGACATGTCGGTCGCCGACATCACGCAAGGAGAACGATATGCGTATGCAAGACATTCGCGGCAAGGTCGCCGTGGTCACCGGGGCATCGAGCGGCATAGGCGAGGCGGCGGTGCGTCTCCTGCATCAGGAGGGCCTCGAGGTCGTCGCCTGCGCGCGCAGCGCCGACAAGCTCGCCGCGCTCGCCCGCGCACTGAAGGAACGCGTCTATCCGGTGACCGCCGATGTCGGCGACCCCCGTCAGGTCGCGGCGCTCTTTGCCGAGGCGAAGAACCGCTTTCAGGGGATCGACCTGCTGTTCAACAACGCCGGGGTCGGCTTTCACGCCCCCTTCGCCGACAGCAAGCCCGACGAGTGGCGGCAAACCATAGACGCGAATCTCTATGGGGTTCTAAACTGCACGCACGCCGCCATCCCGCTTTTGCGCAACCGCCCCGGGGCCATGATCTCGACGGTCTCGAGCGTGGGCGGCCGTTACGGCATCCCCGGATGGTCGGTTTACAACGCGACCAAGTTCGCGGTGGTGGGCTTCCACGACGCCTTGCGCAAAGAGCTCGGACCAGAAGGCATCCGCGTGGCGCTCATCGAGCCGGGCGCGGTCTGGACGCAGTGGGGCCACAACGTGCCCCCCGACCAGATGCAGGCGCGCCGGGAGTCCCTGGATGCGCTGCACGCGGACGATATCGCCCAGGCCCTCGTCTATAGCTTTGCCCAGCCGCCCAATGTCCTGGTCGAGGAGATCCTCGTGCGCCCGGTCCGGCAAATCAGTCCGTGAGGGGGCGGCCGGCGCCCAAGGCGGGCCCTCGCGGCGTTCCCGGATCGGTGCCGGTACGGCAGGACCCACCCATGGTACTATAAAAACAACGGCTCATGGGGCAACCGGCACGGGCCCGCTGGCGATCATCGCCCGACGCCGGAGGCGAGGCAATCCCGCAAGCGGCTTCCCCAAGCCCCCAGGGCGTCGCCCCGGATCGGCGCAGGGATTATGCCCGGGGCCCGGGCCATGCCGTACGACGATTCCGATAGCATAGCCCACAGGAGGAGCGGGAGCAGGCGCTATCCCTCCCCGGTCCCGAGACCGGGGCTTCCCGCGCATACTTATGAGAAAATTGATCGTGTCGTTCGCCGTAGCCGGTCTTGCGATGAGCCCGGTATTCGCCAAACCGCTGAAGGTCCCGCTGACCGCGGAAAACGGCTCCGGGGAAAGCGGCTACGCCCTGCTCTATCCGCACGGTGCCCGCACCCGGGTCGTGATCCATCTGCGCGGCACACCCAAGGGCATCGCACAACCCGACCACATCCATCCGGGAACCTGCCCCAACGTGAACCCGAAGCCGGCGTACATGTTGAACCCGGTGCGGCACGGCCGGTCGGTCACCATGATCCACGCGAGCCTGAAAAGCCTCCTCCGGAACCCCATGGCCATCAACGTCCATGAGAGCCGCCAGGACCTCCAGAAATATGTAGCCTGCGGCAACATCGGCCCCCGCTGAGGGACCCTAGACCGGCCGGGGGTCCGGTACGCCGGGCCCCCGGCCCACCTATCCCGACGGGCGCCCCCTGCCGGGGCCGATGGCGGCTGCTCGCGCCGCCCCTTCGGCGCCGCCGGACTACGCCAGCCGGCCTTCAGGCGACGGGGCTTCGGCCTTGGCTCAGGGTCGCTCCCCCACACGGAGCGGATCGGCCGACGGCATGCGATCCGTGCCGATCATCTCCTTCAAGGCCGCCGCCAACGCCGCGTCGTCGTCCTGCGCGCACAGATCGCGCAATCGGTCCAGGCCCTGCGCGAAGCGCGCCGAATCGGCGCACGTCCCGGCCGTAAGATGGATCTTCGGATGCGTCGTTTTGACGAGCGCCTCGTCGGCGTAAAACAACTCCTCGTAGAGCTTCTCGCCCGGCCTCAACCCGGTATAGACGATCTCGATGTCCTGCCCGGGGCGCTTGCCCGACAACAGGATTAGCTGCTCGGCGAGATAGCCGATGCGCACGGGCTCACCCATGTCGAGCACGAAGATCTCGCCGCCCGAACCCATGACGCTCGACTGCAGGATGAGCCCGCACGCCTCCGGAATGGTCATGAAGTAGCGGGTTATGTCGCGGTGCGTCACCGTGACCGGACCGCCGCTTGCGATCTGGGCCTTGAAGAGCGGAATCACGCTGCCCGCCGACCCCAGGACGTTGCCGAACCGGACGGTGACAAACCGCGTTCGCGAACGCCCGTTCAATTCCTGGCAGAGGATCTCCGCGGCACGCTTGGTCGCGCCCATGACGTTGGACGGATTAACCGCCTTGTCGGTCGATATCAGCAAAAAGACCCCGCACCCATGCCGCTCGGCGGCCAAGGCCAGCATCTCGGTCCCGAACACGTTGTTCAGGATCGCGGCCCGGCTCTGGCCCTCCAGCATCGGGACGTGCTTGTAGGCCGCCGCGTGAAAGATGATATCGGGGCGCTCGCGCGCCAGCACCCGGTCCACCAGCAAGGCGTCCCGGACGTCCCCCAACACCGGCACGATCGCAAGGCCCGGGTAGTCGCGGCGCAGCTCGAACTCGATGCTGTAGAGATTGAACTCGCTGCGTTCGAAGAGGACCAGGGTGCGCGGCGAAAGCCGCGCGATCTGCCGGCACAATTCGGACCCTATGGAACCGCCGGCACCCGATACGAGCACCGCCTTGCCGCCCACGCCGCGGGCTATCTCGTCTTGACGCAGGTCGACCGGCTCGCGCCCGAGGAGGTCCTCGATGCGGACCTCGCGCAGCTCCTGGATGTTGACCTGGCCGTCCACGAGGTTCTGGAGGCCCGGGAGGATGCGAAACGGGCGGCCGCTGCGCTCGCAGAGATCCACCAGGTGGCGCATGCGGCTCCCCTTGGCCTCGGTCACGGCGATAAACACGATATCGGCCTCCAGGCGCCGGACGAGTTCGGGCAGTTGCTCGCAATCGGCGATCACGGGCACTCCGTGGATCTCCTGGCCGATGCGCCGCGGGTTATCGTCCACGAAGGCCACCGGCCGAAAGCCGACGTCCGACCCGCGCAAGAGATCGCGCACCAGCATCTCGCCCGCGCGGCCCGCGCCCACGATAAGCGCCTTCTTTCCCGAGGCCTGATACAGGCCGCGGTCCTTGAAAAACCGGTAAAGGAACCGCGGGCCGCCCAACGCCATCGTAAGGAGCAACCCATCCAGGACGAAGACCGAGCGCGGCACCTCGGCCAGCCGCACCCACAAAAACAGGACGAAGGCGCTCGCCAGGGTGCCGACGACGATGGCCTTCAGGATCCGCAGGAGATCGGGCACCGAGGCGAAACGCCATATGCCGCGGTAGAGTCCCATATTCCAAAAGACGAGGCCCTGGACGACCAGGACCGCCGGCAGCACATCCACGCTCTGATGCCAAAAGACGCGGGGCACGTAACCCATATTGAAGCGCAGCCAGTAGGCCCCGAACCACGCGAGCACGATCGCCGCCAAGTCGTGCGCCACGACGGCCCAGCGCCCGATGGGCGCCCTAACGTGCGGCCCTGCCCGAAATCTGCCCATGCCTCTCCCATCGCCGAACCACGACGGCCAATACGCCGTACAAGGCCGTCAAAGCGGCGATTATAGCCCATTGCACCGCCACCGACGCCGCTACCGCGACATACGTAGAAAAACCGCAGACCGCCATCAGCGCGTACTCGCCCAGGACCGCGCTCCGATGGGACAAGCCGGCGCGGACCAGACGCTGGTAGTAGTGCCCGCGGTGCGCGGCGGTCAGACGCTCGCCGCGCGCGATCCTTTTTAGGAGCGTCACGGTCGCGTCGACCCAAAACGGCGAAAACGCCATGAGCCCCGCCCACAACGGAAAATCCCCGCGCTCGCCGCCCGCCAGGATCATGACGCCGGCCGCGAATCCGAGCACGGTCGCGCCGACGTCCCCCATGAACAGGCGGGCCGGCGGGAAATTGCTGACCGTGAACCCGAAGGCCGCCGACGCCACGGTGAGCGCGATCTCGGCGAACGCTGCGTCATGGGCCCGGTAGCCGAGGACGGCGAGCGCCCCGAAACCGAAGACCGCCATGCCGCCCGCAAAGCCGTCCATACCGTCCATGAAATTGTAGAGATTGATCCACCAGACCAGAAAAAGACCGGCAACCAGGACCGCCACGGGGCCGCTCAGGGCGATGTCGATGCCCGGCAGCCAGGTAGGCGGCAGCCGAACCGCCATCAGCGCCACGGCTAACGCGGCCGCGGCATGCACGGCAAGGCGCAGGCGCGGACTCAAGCCGCGCCGGTCGTCGTACCATGACAACAGCGCGACCGCAGTGATCGCCGCTGCGATCACGGTCAGGCCGAGCGACAGGCGCCAGCGATCGCCGATCGCGCCCACGAGTGCCCCGCAGAGGATCGCAAGCCCCCCGGTGCGCGGGACCGGCCGGGCATGCAGGGAACGTGCATTCGGCCAGTCGAGCACCTGCCAGGGATTGCGCGGGTGGGCAAGCAGGCGGCAGCACAGCCAGGCCACGAGCGCCCCGGCGGCATCCATCAGAAACGGCCGGCCGCTCACGAGCCCCTCTTGCCGCGCGCGCGCAGCCGGCGGTAGGCCGGCGACCGAAAAAATCGCAGCGCGCTTTGCACATGCCAGAGAAAATAGCGTAGGCGGCGCCGGGACGCGCGCTGCCCGTCATGAACGACGACCGCATCGCGCGCCACGGCGACGCGGTAGCCCGCGAGCGCAAGCCGGCAACAAAGGTCGCAATCCTCGTAATAGAGGTGGTATCCCGGATCGAAACCCCCGACCGCCTGGAAGGTCGCGGTCCGAAACGCCATGAACATCCCGGCCGCCCAGTCGATGCCTCGATCGGCCGTGCGCGGCCGCGCCACGAGCCGGCGCAGCGCGCCAAGCGGGGTGGGCCATCGCCGCAGGCTGTCCTGCTCGTCGCCGGCGCTTCCAACCACAAGCGGCGCCGCCACCCCCACGTCCGGCGCCTCCAGGAGGGCTGCCAGCGCCGGAAAGGGATCGCGCGTCAGGCGCACATCGGGATTCACCACGCAGAAGATGTCGGACGCCACCGCCACGGCGGCGGCGTTGTGGTTGGCGGCAAAACCGCGGGGGGATGCGTTGCGTATGATCGTGACGGGAAACGCCGTCCCCAGGTCCGGAAGCGTCTCGGGCCTGTTGACCGTCAACACGACCTGTAGGGGTGTCCGGCAAACGGCCGCCATGTCCGCCCACAGACGCGCAAGCAGTACGCCTTGTCCGTGACTGACCACCGAGACCACGATGCGCGGAGAGTCCCCCGCCGCAGTCGTACTCACCCCGACCCTCCATGGGCGCGGGGCGCGGCGCCCGCATCGGCGATCACCGATGCCAGCGAATGGCGCGGGACCATCCCGAGGTCCGTCCACACCCGCCGATCCTCGCTCACGCACGACTCGAGCAGCGGCGCAAGTGCCTGCGCATTCCACGGGCAGGGGCGCCCGGTCCAGCGCGTCACGCGGTCCCCGAATCGCGCCACTTGCCGCAGGAGGCCCTCGGGCAAGGCGCGGCGGCCGGGAGGCCGCCCGAGGCCAGCCCTCATGAGGTCGTAGATATCGCGCACGGTATAGGGCGCGCCATCGGTCACGGTATAGGTGACCGCGGGGCCGCGCAGCGGCAACAGCGCGACCAGGACGCGGACGAAATCGTCCCGGTGCACGAGACTGCGCCGCGCGGTGCCGCGCGGAACGGGCAGCGCCCAGGGGAGAGCCGCCATCCGAAGGAGGCGGCCGAGATTTCCGCGCATGCCGGGGCCGTAGACGAGCGCCGGACGCACGATGGCGACCGCCGCCAGGCCCGAGGCCCGCACCATGTCCTCGGCCGCGCGCCGGCTTTGGGCATACTCGTCCTGGGCGCACTCGGCCTTGATGCTGCTCACGAACACGAACTGCCCGACCCCTGCCGCCCGGGCCTCGGCCAGCAGGGCCCGAGTGCCGGCCACGGTCACAAGGTCGTGGTCCGGACCCGCCGCGCGGGTATGGGCGATGCCGGCCAGATGGACGACGGCCTCGCAACTATCGCATACGCCCGCAAGCGACGCCGGGACCGTCAGATCGGCCCGGCGCCAGTCGCCCGGCGGCCCGGCGGCCCGCCCCAGGCCGCGGACCGTATGGCCCGCGGCCTCCAGGGCCGGGACCAGGGCGCTCCCGATGAAACCGCGGGCCCCGGTCACGAGGACGCGCATACCGCCCCCGTCACGCCGCCGGCGTCGCGGCCAGCGGCTCGCGGCTCTGGAAGAACGCATGGTGGCGCGCGAGATCGGCGAACGCCCCGTGGGCCACCACCCGCCCGCCCTCGAGCAGCACGACCTTGTCGCAGCAGGCCACGGTGCTCAGGCGGTGCGCGATCACGATCATGGTCTTGTGCCCGGCAAGCGCCGTGATCGCGGCGGTCAGATCGGCCTCGGTGGGCCCATCGAGCGCGGCCGTCGCCTCGTCCAGGACGAGGATGGCCGGATCGTGGTACAGGGCACGGGCGATGCCCAGGCGCTGACGCTGGCCGCCCGAGAGACGCACGCCGCGATCCCCGACCTCGGTGTCGATCCCCTCCGGGAGCTCGGCCACGAACCGGGCGAGCTGCGCTATCTTGAGGGCCCGCACCACCGCCTTGCGGTCGATCTCGTCGCGCGCCACCCCGAACGCGACGTTGGCGGCGATGGTGTCGTCGGCGAGGTAGATCTGCTGGGGCACGTAGCCGATCTGCCGCCGCCAGGCCTTCAACGCCCCCGGACCCAGCGGCTCGCCGTCCACGAGCACGTCGCCGTCGCCCTGCAAGAGGCCGAGCAAGACGTCGGCGAGCGTGCTCTTGCCGGCGCCCGAAGGGCCTACGAAGGCCACCGACGAGCCCTTGGCGATCGTCAGGTCGACGCCGTCGAGGGCCTGCCGGGCGCTGCCCGGATAGGAGTAGCTGAAGCCGCACAGGGTGATCTCGCGGGTGAAGGACAAGGGCGGCGCGCCCGCCCCTTCGTCCGGCGCGGGCGCGACCTCGGCGAGCGCGCCCGCGACGATGGCGATCGTCGCCCGGTTGAAGCGGATCGACATCGCCGCGTTCAGCATCTTGGTGAGCGACGGCATGAGCCGGAACACCGCCATCGCATACATGGCCATGAGCGGGATGGCGGCCTGCGGCTGGTGCAGAATCCACTCCGCATACAAAAGGATGCCGATCAGGCCGGCGAAGGCCAAGGCCTCGATGGCGAGCCGCGGCATATGGACCGTGACCATCTGGGCGGCGCTCGCCTCGCTATAGCGGCGCGTCGCCTCCTCGTGCTGCGACAACAGCAGCGCCTGCCGATCGAGCACCGTCAGGTCCTTGATCGCCGAAAGCCCCGTGGCGGCGTGCCGGAACATCGACGTCAGCGCATCCTGGCGCACCCGCCCGAGACGCTCGCTGCGCGCGCGGGTGGTGCGGAATATCATGAGGAACGCGATCCCGAGGACCCCGCCCACGCCGAGCGTAAGCCCGGGGCTTACCGCCAGCAACAACCCGAACACCGCAAGCGAGACCACGGACTCGCTGACAAGCTGCAGGCCCGGCAGCAGGACGCCGTCGGTCAGGACCGGGATCTCGCCGCGCACGTTCTTCAGGAGGTCGGTGCTGTTGCGCGTCAGATGGAAAGCATAGGGCGCGGCCATGTAACCGGCCAACAGCCGGTCGGCCAGGTCCTTTTGCAGACGGTAGAGGAAACCGAACTGGCGGCGGTAGCCCCGCGACACGACCACGGCCTTGGCGCCTATGACCACGAGCAGCAAAAACGCGAGCGCGAGCGCGAACTCGCGCCCCGACGATATCCCCAACAGCCGCTCGACGGTCCGCACCGCCGGTATGGCCATGACTCGCGCAGGGTCCACGAGGAACATCGCCACCGGCAGCACCACGCCCACGCCCAGCATCTCGAAGCCCGAGGTGATCACCATCCAGATGAAGATCCTGATCGCCTCGCGCCGCTCGCCCGCCCGCAAGATCCGCCACAGCGTTCTCATCATCCCCCCTCGGCCTCCACGATCACGGCCGCGGCCCGTTTGGCATATCGCGCCCCGTCAGGCACCGTTATCCGCCCACCGACGGCTCCATGCGCCGGTACATGTCCTCGAAACGGGTGATGTCGTCCTCGCCGAGATAGCTCCCGGATTGCACCTCGATCATCTCGAGCGGTATCAGGCCCGGGTTCTCCAGGCGATGGCGCACACCCACCGGAATATAGGTGGATTCGTTTTCGGTGACCAGGAATTCCTCGTGGTCGCGCACGACGCGCGCCGTGCCCCGCACCACCACCCAGTGCTCGGCGCGGTGGTGGTGCATCTGCAAAGATAGGGCGGCACCTGGCCGCACCATGATGCGCTTGACCTGGAACCTCGTCCCGCTGTCTAGGGTCTCGTAGAACCCCCAGGGCCGCCACACGCGGCTTGGCGTCGTGCATTCGGGCCGCGCCATCGCCTTAAGCCGAGTCACGAGCTCCTTGACCTCCTGGGCGCGGGAGCGATGCGCCACCAGGATCGCGTCCTTGGTCTCGACCAGGATCATGTCGCGCATCCCCACCGCCGCCACCAGCCGGTGGTCGGCCACGATCAGATTGTCCTGGCAGGCGAGCGTTACCACATCGCCGCGCGCCACGTTGCCATCGGCGTCCTTTACGCCGATGTCCCAGAGCGCGTCCCAGGCGCCGACGTCCGACCACCCGGCGGCAAGCGGTACGACCGCCCCGCAGTCGGTCTTCTCCATGACCGCGTAATCGATCGATTCGCTCGGGCAGTCCTCGAAACAGGCCCCGACGTGGAAGAAGTCGTAGTCCTGCCGGCCGCTTTCGATCGCCGCCTCGCAGACCTCCAGGATATCCGGACGGTGGCGCCGCAACTCCTCTATCCAGCGCCCCGCCCGCATCAGAAAGAGGCCGCTGTTCCAGAGATAATCGCCCGACGCGAGGAAGGCCTCGGCACGCGCCAGGTCAGGCTTCTCCACGAACTCGGCGATCGCGCCGCTCGCCGCGCGACGGATGTATCCGTATCCGGTCTCGGGCGCGTCGGGCACCACGCCGAAGGTCACGAGCTGCCCGGCGTCGGCATGGGCGAGCGCCTCGCCCACCGCCGCCCGGAACGCCGGCGCGTCGGTGATGGCATGGTCGGCGGGCATCGCGAGCAGCATCCCCTCGGGGTCCGCGGCCAGGATCCGCAGCGCAGCCAGCGTCAAGGCCGGTGCGGTGTTGCGGCCCACGGGCTCGAGCAGCAAAGGGCAGGGCAGCTTTCCGATCTCGCGCATCTGCTCGGCGATCAGGAAGCGGTATCGGGCATTACTGACGACCACCGGCGCCGCGACACCCGCAAGCCCATCCAGGCGCAGCACGGTGTCTTGCAACAGGCTGCGCTCTCCCACGAGCGGCAAAAGCTGCTTTGGGTGTTCATCCCGCGAAAGCGGCCACAACCGGCTGCCGCTGCCGCCGCACAAGACGATGGGATGGAGCTTCATGACCGTGGCCTCCCGCCGCTCACCCGGGCCGGCCGCTTGCGAGCAGGCGCTCGACATACCGGCCCACGCCCTGTTCGACGTCGTAGGACGGGGCGGTGTACCCCGCCGCGCGCAGCGCCCCGACGTCGGCCTGCGTGAAACTCTGGTACTTGCCGGCCAGGGCCTCGGGGAATGGAATGTAGGTGATGATCTCCCGCGCCACGAGCTCCGCGGTCGTCAAGGGCCCCTCGCCGTTGTGACGCCGCAGGGCGTTCACCGTGGCGGTCGCCACGTCGTTGAAGGTCTGCGCGCGCCCGGTGCCCACGTTATAGATGCCGCTGACACCCTTATGATCGAAAAAGTGCAGATTGATCTTGACCACATCCTCGACCGACACGAAATCCCGGCGCTGCTCCCCGGCCGCGAACCCGCCGCTGCCGCCGAATAGCCGCACCTGGCCGGTCTCGCGGTATTGGTGGAAAAAATGATAGGCGACCGACGCCATGCGGCCCTTGTGCTGCTCGCGCGGACCATAGACGTTGAAATACCGGAATCCGACCACCTGGCAACCGCCCTTCGGGCGGCGCCTCACGTACTGGTCGAACAGGAATTTGGAGTAGCCGTAGACGTTCAACGGCGATTCGACCGCCCGCTCCTCGCGAAACACGCGGCCGGCCCCATAGACCGAGGCCGAGGACGCATACAGGAACTGCGCGCCCTCGCGCTCGCAAAACGCAAGCAGCGTCTTCGAGAACTCGAAATTGTTGCGCATCATGTAGAGACCGTCGTGGTTCATGGTGTCGGAACACGCGCCCTCGTGGAAGATCGCCTCGACCCGGCCCGCATAGACGCCGTCGGCGATATCCGTCAGAAAGTCCCGCTTGTCGCGGTAATCGGCGATCTCGCAATCGGTCAGATTCAGAAACTTGTCGCCGCGCTCGAGGTTATCGACGACCAGGATGTCGTCGCGGCCCCGCTCGTTTAGTCCCTTTACGATATTGGCGCCGATGAATCCGGCCCCGCCGGTCACGATGATCATGAACCCTCCTCCAAAGCCAAGGCCGCCGCCAACTCGTCGCGCGGCACCGCGACCGCCCCCAGATGCCCCACCACGATGCCGGCCGCGGCGTTGGCGATGTGTATCGCCTGAAGGAGGCTCGCCCGGACCGCGAGGGCCGCGCCGACCATGGCGATCACCGTATCGCCGGCGCCGGTCACGTCGTAGACCTCGTGGGCCCGGGCGGGCACGTGCGTGCGCGCGCCGTCCCGCTCGAACAGGGTCATGCCCTCCTCTCTGCGGGTGACGAGCAGCGCGTCGAGCGCCAGCTCCCCGATCAGGCCGCGCGCCTTGCGCTCGAGTTCGTCCTCGTCCCGGAATCGTCCCGCGACCTGCTCGAACTCCTTGCGGTTGGGAGTGATGAGTGTCGCCCCGTGGTAGGGCCGGTAGTCGTCGCCCTTGGGATCGACCACCACCGGCAGCCCGGCCTTGCGCCCGAAGGCGACGATATCGCGCACGTGGTTCAGCCCCCCCTTCCCGTAGTCCGAGACGACCACGGCGCCGGCGTCGCCCAGGCCCTCCCGGTAGGCGGCCACGAGGTTGCGGCAGCCGTCGGCGGTCGCCTGGGTCTCGAAGTCGATCCGGATCAGCTGCTGGTTGCGCGACACCACACGCAGCTTCACCGTGGTGTTGACGAGCGGGTCGCGGATCAGGCGATGGCCCACACCCGACCGCTCGAGCAGCGTAGCCAGCGAATCGGCGGCGGCGTCGTCGCCGCACAGCCCGATGAGCCGGCAGCGCGCGCCCAGGCCCGCGATGTTCTGGGCGACGTTGGCCGCGCCGCCGGGCCGCTCCTCGGCGCGGCCTACCGCCACCACCGGCACCGGCGCCTCAGGCGAGATGCGCTCCACCCCGCCGTACCAATACCGGTCGAGCATCACGTCACCGACCACGGTGACCCGCGCCTCGGTCATGCGATCCAATATCATCAGAAGCGGATTCGTCACAAACGCCCTCTCTGCCCATTACCCAAGACCGCCCCGCGACCGGCCGCGCGCACCTCGGCAAGACACGCCGCCAGGGCGGCCGCCGGATCCGGCGCCTGCGTCACGGGCCTGCCCACCACCAGATAGTCGGCGCCCGATGCGAGCGCCTGGGCGATCGTCTGCGTGCGTCTCTGATCGTCCGGCGCCGATCCCTCGGGACGGATGCCGGGCGTGACCAGCACGAAGTCCGCGCCGCGCAGATCCTGGAGGCCGGAGGCCTCCTGCGGCGAGCACACCACGCCGTCCAGGCCCGCCTCGCGGCACATCCCTGACAGGCCGCGCACCCGCGCGCCGCTCTCGCCCAGGCCAAGCGCCGCCATCTCCTCCGGGCCGTGGCTCGTCAGGATCGTGACGCCCACGAGCCGCGTCCCGCCCGAAGGGATCGCCCGGCGCGCCGCCTCGAGCATGCGGGGCCCGCCCAGGGCGTGCACGTTCACCATCCAGACGCCCAGATCCGCAGCCCGCGCGCAGGCGCGCGCGACGGTATTCGGGATATCGTGGAACTTCAGGTCCAAAAACACCTCGAGGCCGAGACCGCCGAGGGCCCGGACGACGGCCGGCCCTTCGGCGCAGAATAGCTCGAGACCCACCTTGACCCGGCATTGCGCGGGGTCGAGGCGGCGCGCCAGATCGAGCGCGCGCGAGGCGTCCGGAAAATCCAGGGCCACGATGATGACCGGGTCCTCACACGACATCGTTCTCCCCCGATGGCGTCACGGTGTTCCAGCGATGGCAGCTGGGGCACTGCCAGTGCAGGTTCTGCCCCGAGAATCCGCATTCATGGCACAGATAGCGCCTGCGGCCCTCGACGATCTTTTCGATGATACCCTTCAGGATCGCCAGATCCTCGCGCGACTCCCCCGACGCCTGCGCCACGTGCAGGCCGATGAGGCGGTTTAGGCCGCGCACCGAGGGCTGCCGGCGCAGCCACGAGACGACGAACGCCTCGGCGGCCGGCACTCCTTCGCGGCGTTCGATCACGTCGGCCAAGGCCAGCATGAGCGCGATGTCGCGATGTCGCCCCAGCGCCTCCTGGAAAAACCGGTACATCCCCTCTTCGTCGCCCACGGCCGGATAGCTCTTCGCGAGCGACTGCGCCACCTCGCCCAGATAGAGCGGGTTTTGGATCTCGACCCGCCGCCAAGCCTTTATGGCCTCCTTGTGACGGCCGAGATCGGCCTCGATATTACCAAGAACCATGCTCGCCCGCACACACGCCTTGTCGCTCTGCAACGCCCGCCGGGCCTGCTCGCGGGCCACATCGTGGTCGTTGCGGCGGTAGGCCTCCTCGGCCAATTCGCAATAGTATTGGGCGATCACGTCGTTTAGGCCCGGTCCGCCCGACCGCCCGAGCCGGCGGCACACGCTGATGGCCTTCTCCCAGTCCCGCTCCTGCTGATAGATATGCATGAGCAGGCGCAGGGCCTCCTCGTTGTGGAGACGGATCTCGGCCAGTTCCAGGAACAGATTCTCCGCCCGATCGAGGAGCCCGGCCTTCAGATAGTCCTGCCCGAGCTCGAGCAGCGCCCGGGCCCGCTGATCGCGGTCCAGCGCCGGGCGCGCGATGATGTTCTGGTGGACGCGTATCGCCCGCTCCACCTCCCCGCGCCTGCGAAAAAGGCTCCCCAGGGCCAAGTGGGTCTCTACGGTCTCGGAGTTCACCTCCAACACCTTGATGAAGATCTCGATGGCCTTGTCGGCCTGCTCGTTCAGGAGGAAATTCAGGCCCTTGAAATAGGCCGTCGGGAGGTCCTTGCGGGCGCGGTGGCGCCTCTGATCGTAGCGCGCGACCGCCCAACCCGAACCGGCCGCGAGCGGGAGCAAGAGCCAGATCAGGATGGAGGCATGCTCAAAGAACATCTTTTATGGGCAAGGCCCGCAGGTTCGCGACCTCCTGCTCCATCTGGCGGACCTGTTTACGCGCGGCGGCGAGCTGGCGGCGCACCCGCACCAGCCGGTTGACGCCCGCCAAAAACCCCAGCAGGATCCCCACCGCCAGCACCGCGACCAGCACCAGCGCGAGCGGCGCCCGCCAGACCAGCCCCCCGTAATAGCGCACGGTCACATCCGTGGCGTTCTTGTAGGCGAAACCCAGGCCGACGAAGACGACGAGCGCTGCGATCAATCCGTAGAGGACCCGTTTCATAGCGACCCGATACCCCCTTCAAAAAAAACGGCACGGGCGTCCACCCATGCCGCTCTTTCGCTCATTTCCATTCGCGTCCGGGCAATCGGCCTTTACTGATCGACCCGCTCGCGCAACTCCTTGCCGGGCTTGAAGTGCGGGACGCGCCGATCCGGGACATGCACGCTCACCCCGGTCTTCGGATTGCGCCCGAGCCGGGCCGGGCGATAGTGCAAGGAGAAGCTCCCGAACCCCCGCACCTCGATGCGTTCGCCAGCCTGCAGCGCCGAGGACATCCGCTCCAGCAGGCCCTTCACCGCCAGCTCGACGTCCCGATGATCCAGTTGCGGCTGCGTCGCCGCCAGACATTGAATGAGTTCGGACTTCGTCATCGCGCTAAAACCCCCTCACTCCTTCTGGCCCAACTTCTCCTTCAGCTTGTCGCCCAAAGACGAGGTGGCGACCGGCGCCCGGCGGGTGTACTCCTGCACCGCCTCGTTCTCGCGCTCCATGTCCTTGGCCCGGACCGAGAGGGTGATCTTGCGGTTCTTGCGGTCTATGGTCATGACCTTGGCCTCGATCGTGTCCCCTTCCTTCAGGATCGAACGCGCGTCCTCGATGCGGTCGCGCGAGGCCTCGGCGGCGCGCAGGTAGCCCTCGACGTCGTCGCTCAGCTTCACGGTGGCGCCCTTGGCGTCGACCGCCGTCACGACCCCCGTCACCACCGCACCCTTGCCATGCTCCGCGCAATAGTTGTTGAAGGGGTCGCCTTCCATCTGTTTCACGCCCAGCGAGATCCGCTCCCGCTCGGGGTCCACGGCCAGCACCACGGCCTCGAGCTCGTCGCCCTTCTTCAGGTCGCGCACCGCCTCTTCCCCGGCGCGGCTCCACGACAGGTCGGTCAGGTGGATCAGGCCGTCGATGCCGCCTTCAAGCCCCACAAACACCCCGAAGTCGGTGATCGACTTGATCTGGCCCTTCACGAGATCGCCCTTGTTGTGCGAGGCGGCGAACTCCTCCCATGGGTTGGGCTGGCACTGCTTGATGCCAAGCGAGATCCGGCGGCGTTCCTCATCGATGTCGAGGATCATGGCCTCGACCTCGTCGCCCAGCTGCACGACCTTGGTCGGGTGGACGTTCTTGTTGGTCCAATCCATCTCGGAAACGTGGACCAGGCCCTCGACCCCCTCTTCGATCTCGACGAAGGCGCCGTAATCGGTGATGTTGGTGACCTTGCCGAAGATCCGGGTGCCGATCGGGTAGCGCCGGGCGAGATCGACCCACGGGTCGTCGCCCAATTGCTTCAGGCCCAGCGAGACGCGGTTGCGCTCGCGGTCGAAGCGCAGGACCTTGGCCTCGACCTCGTCGCCGATATTGAGCATCTCCGAGGGGTGCTTGACGCGCTTCCACGCGAGATCGGTGATGTGCAGGAGCCCGTCAACCCCGCCCAGGTCGACGAAGGCGCCGTAATCCGTGAGGTTCTTGACGATACCCTTGACGATCTGGCCTTCCTCCAGATTCGCGAGCAGCTGGTCGCGCTCGGCCGATATCTCGTTTTCCACGACCGCGCGGCGCGACACGACCACGTTGTTGCGCTTGCGGTCGAGCTTGATGACCTTGAATTCGAGTTCCTTGCCTTCCAGGTAGGACGGATCGCGCACCGGACGCACGTCGACCAGCGAACCGGGCAGGAAGGCGCGGATGGTGTCGATCGCGATGGTAAAGCCGCCCTTGACCTTGCCGGTCATGATGCCGGTCACCACCGTCTGCTTCTCGAACGCCTCCTCGAGCACGTCCCAGGCCTTGACCCGGCACGCCTTTTCGCGCGACAGGCGGGTCTGGCCGAAGCCGTCCTCCATGTATTCGATGACCACCTCGATCCGGTCACCCACCTTGACGCCGATCTCGCCGTTGGCGTTGCGGAACTGTTCCGTCGGAATCACGCCTTCCGACTTGAGGCCGGCGTTGACCACCACGACCTCGTCGTCGACACGCACGACCTCGCCCACGATGAGACTCCCGGGGCGCATCTGACAGGACTGCATGCTCTCTTCAAACAATTCCGCAAAGCTTTGGCTCATGTATCTCTGGTCTCAAGGCCCCGAAATGGGGCGGGTTGGCCGGCGGCGCTCGCCCGGCGATTAGTCTCCGATCCGGTGCGGGAACGAGGACTGCGATCGACTGTTCACCATGGCGAGCACCCGGTCGATGACGTCCTGGAGCCCAAGGGCCGACGAGTCGAGCACGACCGCGTCCTGGGCGGGCTTGAGCGGTGCAACGGCGCGCCCCGCGTCGCGCTCGTCGCGCTCCCGAATCTCCTGTATAAGCTGTGGAAGGGTAACACCGAACCCCTTCGCCTTCAACTGATCGTAGCGCCGCTGGGCGCGAACCTCGGGGCTTGCGGTCAGAAAGACCTTCAGAAAGGCGTCCGGGAAGACCTGGCTGCCCATATCCCGGCCATCGGCCACGAGCCCCGGGGGGCGGCGCGCGGCGCGCTGGCGATCCAGCAGGGCCTGGCGCACGGGGCTTAGGACAGCGAGCCGCGAGGCGGCATCGGCGGCCTCAGAGCCGCGCAACAGGACGCTGCATTCGCGCCCGTTCACGAATACCGCGGGCTCGGGCCCGGCACTGCGGACGAACCGGAGGTCGAGTTCGGCGGCCAGGCGCTTGAGTCCGGCCTCGTCGTCGCAGGCGACACCCGCCCAGATGGCCGCCAGACCCAGCGCCCGGTAGACCGCACCGCTATCGAGGTAGTGCCAGCCGAGCCGTTCGGCCACCGCCATACCGACCGCGCCCTTGCCGGACCCCGACGGGCCGTCGATCGCCAAGACCGGGATCATGCGCCGGTCACCTCGATGTCGAAACCGACCGCGCGCGCGCACGAGACGAAGCCCGGAAACGAGGTCGCCACATTGCGGCAATCGCGTACCCGGACCGCATCGGCGGCCCGCAGACCGGCGACCGCGAACGCCATCGCCACCCGGTGGTCCCCGCCGGAATCGATGGTCCCCCCGCGCAGGGGCGTCCCGGTGATCGCGAGCCCATCGGGGTATTCCTCCACAGCCGCCCCCAGGGCCATGAGACCGTGCGCCATGACCGAAAGCCGGTCGCTCTCCTTGACCCGCAGCTCCTCGGCGCCGCGCAAGGTCGTCGTCCCCTCGGCGCAGGCGGCGGCGACGAAGAGTGCCGGAAATTCGTCGATGGCGAGCGGCACGAGCGCCTCGGGGATGGCGATGCCGCGCAGGGCGGCCGACCGCACCACCAGATCGGCGACCGGCTCGCCGCTCGCCACGGTCTCATTCTCCGCCTCGATCCGCGCGCCCATGGCCCGCAAGATGTCGACCACGCCGCGGCGCGTCGGATTCAT
>DAIDMD010000116.1 GCA_027449165.1 Acidiferrobacter sp.
CCGAGTAACGGGGGATTGCCGACGCAGGCCGATGGCCTGGAGACGGCTACACAGGATGCGGGCCTTCCGGCACGATTCAGTAACCGGTGCAGCCCGACCGGGAAATGCGTCGGGCGGCAAGCCTTCGCTTCCGAGTAAACCGCCGGCCTGTTCGCTGAATACGGCATCGCTGTGTTCTCCAGAATAAAGCCTGTGACCTTAAGTCGCGGGTGGGTTTACGAGGCGTTCCTTTGGGACGGAACGGTCGTAACGGATGGCGCGGCATCGGTTGGGTGGCGCACCTTCCCGGGATGGCCCGGTACGGGTCCGCCGCCCAGCGCGGTGTAGAGCGCAACCGTGTCGAGATAGCGTTGCGCCTCGGCGCGCACATAGGCGATGCGCGCCTGGCTGTACAAGGCCTCGGTGGTGAGCAGGGAAAGCGAGTCTATGGCGCCCGCCCGATAGCTCTCCTTCGCCAACCGCAGGGCCTCTTGCGAGGCGGCGTAGGCGTCGCCCTCGGCACGCAGCGTCTGGGCATCGTGCTCGAGGGCCCGCAGGCTCCCGGCGACCTGCTGGAAGGCGCCAAGGACCGTTTGCTGATAGCTCGCCCGCGCCGCGGCGTACAGCTCCAACGCCTCCCGCCGCTGGGCGCGCAGCGTCCCGCCGCGGAAAAGCGGCGCCAGGAGGTTCGCCCCGAGGCTCCAGACGCTGCTCGCGGGATCGAAGAAATGCCCGACCGTCAGGCTTTCCTGACCTATGCTGCCGGTGATCTGAACGACCGGATAGAACTGGGCATCGGCGAGACCGACCTCGGCGTTCGCATAGCGCAATTGCTCGGTCGCCGCGCGGATATCCGGCCGCTCGCGGGCCAACACCGATGGCAGGCTCACGGGGAGATTGCGCGGCAGATGGAGACCGGACAGGCGCAGGTGGACCGGCCGCCATTGCGCCGGGAAACGCCCTATGAGCGTCGCGAGCGTGTAGCGCTCCAAGGCAAGCCTCTGCAAGAGGGCGGGCAATGCCGCCTTGCTGGTCGCGAGCTGACTCTCCTGGTTGACCACCGCAAGATAGGGCACGGCCCCCGCGTGGTATTGAAGCTTGGTCAACCGAAGCAGATTGGTTTCGCTCGCGATGATGCGGCGGGTGGCGCGAATCTGCGCGCGGTCGCTCGCCGCCGAAACCGCGGCGGTGGCGACGTTCCCAATCAGGGCGAGCTGGGCCGCGAGCAACTGGTCGCGCGCGAAATTCGCCTGGGCCTCGGCGGAATTATAAAGAAGCCGGTTGGCCCCGAAGACGTCGGGGTAATAGCTGACCGACACCCCTCCCGTGTAGAGCGAATAGATGCCCGACCCGCCGCCGGGCGAAATGCCGCCCAGCGACTTCTGGCGCGTCGCGCCGAGGGTGCCGTTGACCTGCGGGTAGAAAATGCCCTCGTCGGCCGCCACCGCCGCGCGCGCCTGCAAGAGGCGCGCGCGGTAGGCGGCCAGCGTGTGGTTGTTCTCCAGCGCTGCGGCGATAAGGGTGTCGAGGGCCGGCGACCGGAACGCCCGCCACCACCGGACGCGAGGTGCAATGCCGTAATGGAAGTGTTGCGACCGGCCGGCCGTGCCCTGGGTGGCTAGAGTCGCGGACGGCCCGGGCCTGTGGGTATAACGGGCGACCGGGGGGGCGCTTGGCGCCTGATAGCGCGGCCCTATGGCGCACCCGCCCAGGGCCGCGAGCGCGACGACGACCGCGGACCCGACCAAGGCCCGGGGGCGGCTACGCCAATCACACGTCATAAATAGTTGATCTCCCAATCTCCTGAGCGCCGCACGGTGCGCGACCGCGCCGACCAGCAAAACCCCGGCCACCGCCATGGCTAGTGGGCTTATTATTAGTAAGCTAAATAGCTTAACCATTCGTCCCGGGCCGATGCAAGCCCTTTACGCGATACCCTACGCAAAATCCGCGGCGCTTGCACGAGCCGTTCACGCTCTTTCACAAAAAGGCGGGGGCGCGCCGCGATAACCGTACTTTCGAGGGCGCCGCGGTATGGCAATCGACCGCCGAGGCCTAGGACAATAGGGGGCTCACCACGGATCGGAGGATAACGGATGAAGCTTTACTTTGCCCCGGGCGCCTGCTCCCTGGCCGCCCATATCGCGATCGAGGAGGCGGGACTGCCGCACACCCTCGAGCGAGTCGACCTCGCAAGCCACAAGACCGAGCACGGCGCGGATTACACCAAGATCAACCCGAAGGGTTACGTGCCCGCCCTCATGCTCGACAACGGCGAGCTGTTGACGGAGGTCGGGGTGGTTCTGCAATACCTGAGCGACCAGCGCAAGGACCGGCGGTTGATGGCGGAGGCCGGCACCCTCGAGCGTTACCGGCAGATGGAATGGCTGTCATTCATTTCGACGGAATTGCACAAGCAGTTCTCTCCTCTGTTCCGCCCGGATACGCCGGTGGCGACCAAGGAGCAGCAGCTGAAGCTGATCGGCCGGCGCCTTGACTACATCTCCGAGGTCCTGGCACGGCAGCCCTACCTCGCGGGTGCGGAGTTCACGGCCCCCGACGCCTACCTGTTCACCGTGCTCGGCTGGCTGGAGTACCTCAAGATCGACACCAAGCCCTGGCCGCGCCTCGGCGAGTACGCGGCCCGCATCCGGGCGCGCCCCGCGGTCCAGAAGGCG
The DNA here is from genome assembly GCA_027449165.1 of Acidiferrobacter sp. Classification (GTDB taxonomy): domain Bacteria; phylum Pseudomonadota; class Gammaproteobacteria; order Acidiferrobacterales; family Acidiferrobacteraceae; genus Acidiferrobacter. Next base: position 2,658 of record DAIDMD010000116.1, read on the forward strand.
CTAAAGAGCGAAGGCCTCCTGAAATAGCGGGCCGGCCGGCGGTCCGGGGCCGGTGCGCCCCGGCCGCCCCCTCGGTCCGGCACCTTTCCCAAAGTCCCGCGCGGGCCTATGATCAGCGGAAACAGCTGGGAGGGCGGCGGATATGCCGGAACCGGTTCTTAAGAAAACGCTTGTCCGCGACGAGAGTTTCGCGGGCGTCACCTATCATGTCGAAGGCGAGCTCGTTCCGGTCCTGCAGATCGTTCTCGACGACACGCCGGTCTTTTTCGAGCATCACGTCCTGCTCTGGAAGAGCCCGTCGACACGCATCGGCGTGAAGGCGGTCAAGGGACTCTTGCGCCGGGCGATCAGCGGCATGCCCATCCTGCTCGCCTCGGCGACCGGTCCCGGCACCATCGCGTTCAGCCGCGACGGCGCAGGCCAGATCGTGCCGATCCACCTCACGGCCGGCCAGGCGATCGACGTGCGCGAACACCAGTACCTGGCGGCGACCGACCAGGTCTCCTACTCCGTCACCCGCATCAAGGGCATCATGAATTGGGTGTTCGGGGGCAATACCCTGATAGTGGACCAATTCCGGGCCGAATCGGCGCCCGGCATCGTCTGGCTCCACGGCTTCGGCAATGTGTTCGAGGTCGCCTTGGGCGCGGGCGAATCGATCGACCTCGAGCCCGGAGGCTGGCTCTACAAGGATCCGGCGGTCACGATGAAGACCGTCACGCAAAGCCTGAGTTCGGGACTGTTCGGGAGCGCGGCATCCTTCTTCTGGAACCGCTTCACCGGGCCGGGGCGCGTGGGCATCCAATCCATGTACGTCCCGACGCTCGCCGTCGAGATCTGAACCGGGCGTGTCCAAAAACCTGCCGCGCACGCTCGCGCTTACCCTCACGGCCCTGTTCCTGCTCTACCCGCTCTGGGGGCTTGCCTCGCCCGTCGGCCGATGGCAATGGGGCGCGACCGGTGCGGCGCCGGCGCTCGCCACGTCGTTCGCCCTGACCGGGGCGGCGCTCGCCATCGTGGTGGCCGCGGGTACCCCGCTCGCGTTTTCGCTGCGGGGGGCGCCGCGAGGCATGCGGATCGCCTTCGAGGCCACGGTGCTCCTGTCGGTTCTGATGCCGCCGCTCGCCTTGGGCCTCCTGCTGGCGCTCGCCTTCGGTCCGGGCACGGCCCTGGGGGGATTGCTGTTGCGTCTCGGGATCCCGACGAGCAACGACCCGGCGGCCTTTGTCGTGACCCAGATCTACGCGAGCCTCGGCTACTATCTGCTCGCCGCGTCCGCGGCCTTCAATGCGGTTCCCCGCGAACTCGAGCAGAGCGCCGCCCTGCTCGGCCTGAAACCCCGCGCGGTCCTGTGGCGCGTCACCCTGCCGCTCGCCCGGCTGGGCCTCGCCGCCGCCGTGAGCCTCGCCTGGGTCCGCGCGCTCGGGGAGTTCGGGGCCATCATGGTGACCGCCTACTACCCGCACGGGATCCCGGTGCAACTGTGGGTGGATCTCCAGGACAACGGCCTGCCCGCGGTCCTGCCGCTGCTGCTCGTGTTTCTGCTCTCGGCGCTGCCCCTGCCCTGGGCCTTGCGCCTGCTTGCCCGCGCGCGCGGCCATGCTTGATTGCCGCATCCAAAAGACCCGGCGCGCCTACGCGGTGACCGTGGACATCGCGGCCGGCCCCGAACGGCTGGCGCTCTTTGGGCCCTCGGGGAGCGGCAAGAGCACGGTCCTTTCCTGTCTGGCCGGCCTGGAAACGCCCGATGGCGGCCATATCCGGTGCGACGGCCAGACCTGGTTCCCGCCGCCGCTTGCGCTGCACCACCGATCGGTCGGCTACCTGAGCCAGAAAGAGGCACTGTTCCCGCACCTGTCGGTCGCCGAGAACGTCCAGTTTTCGCTAAACGCCGCCGCGCGGGAACAGGAGCGGGCCTGGATCGACGAGATCCGCGAGCGATTGAACCTCGCCGCGCTCTGGCGAACGCGGCCCCAGCAACTCTCGGGGGGGCAGGCCCGGCGCGTCGCGCTCGCCCGAACACTGTGCCGCAGACCCCGCCTCGTCTTGCTGGACGAACCCTTCGCCGGTCTTGACCGGCCGCTCGTGCGCGAGCTCGCCGGCATCCTCAAGGAATGGCAGGAGAGGCTGCGCTTCACCTTGCTCGCGGTCGACCACGACCCCCTGGTCCTGGAGGGCCTGTGTCCCAGGGTGGTCGCCCTGGAGGAGGGACAGGTGGTCCAGCGCGGAGACTGGTCGGAGCTCAGCCGGACCCCAGCGACCCCGACGCTCCGCGCCCTGCTCGATCTCACGCCCTAAGGATCGTCGGGGCCGGGCCGGGCGCGAACGCACGGGCCGCCCGGCCGGCATCGGCTTGCGCCCCCCGCGGGGCTTGTGTAATTTGGCGCCATAAGGGCGCATGCCCGCGAAACCCTGGCCCCACGCAGTCTTTTGGACACCCCTGCCTATGACCGACTTTGTGCCGCTTACGATCGCCGTCCTCACCGTTTCCGATAGCCGCACCCTGGAGACCGACACCTCCGGACAGGCGCTCATCGACCAGCTCACCCGCGCCGGCCACGTGCTGGGCGAGCGGGCCCTGGTGCGCGACGACCGCTACGTCCTGCGCGCGACAGTCTCGCGCTGGATCGCGGATCCGAAGATCCAGGTGGTGATCACCACCGGGGGCACGGGACTTACCGGACGGGACATCACGCCCGAGGCGCTCAAGCCCCTCTTCGACAAGGAAATCGAGGGCTTCGGGGAGCTCTTCCGGTCAGTCTCCTACGAGGAGATCGGCACATCGACCCTCCAATCGCGGGCGCTCGCGGGTCTTGCCAACGGCACTGTGATCTTCTGCCTGCCCGGCTCCACCGGCGCCTGCCGCACCGCCTGGACCAAGATCCTGGAGGCGCAGCTCGACCGGCGTCACAAGCCCTGTAACTTCGTCGAGCTCCTGCCGCGCTTCCGGGAGTCCGCGTCGTGAAAGGCGACCACGCCCCGCTGCTGTCGGTCGAAGAGGTGTGGGCCCAGATGCGGGAGGCCGCCGCAACGGTGACCGAATGCGAGCGCATCGCACTTCCCGAGGCCCTGTCGCGGGTGCTGGCCGAGGACCTGCACGCGCCGGTCACGGTGCCCGGCTTCGACAACAGCGCGATGGACGGATACGCGTTTTCCGCCGACGACGCGCGCGGCGTCCGCGAGCTGCCCATAAGCCTACGGGTAACGGCCGGCGACGCGCCCGGGACACTGGCGCCCGGTACCGCTTGCCGCATATTCACCGGGGCGCCCATGCCATCGGGCGCGGACACGGTCGTCATCCAGGAACGGTGCGAGCGACGCGGTGACACCCTGATCCTTCCGGACACATGGACGCCGTTTGCCAACATCCGCCGGGCCGGCGAGGATCTCCAGACGGGCGACGTGCTCCTGAAAAGCGGCCAGAGGCTCACGCCCCAGGCCGTGGGCCTGGCCGCCTCCTGCGGCTTTGCCGAGGTCTCCGTCCGCCGGCGGCTGCGGGTCGTCGTGCTCTCCACGGGCAACGAACTGCGCGCGGCAGGCTCGGGTCCTTTGGGCAGCGGACAGATCTACGACAGCAACCGGCCCATGCTAAACGCCCTGCTCGCGCGCCTGGGGTGCACGGTGCGCGCCGGAGACCCGCTGGGCGACGATCTTGCCATGACGCGGCGGGCGTTGCGCGAGGCGGCGCGGGGCGCGGATGTCATCGTCACCACCGGCGGCGTATCTGTGGGCGAGGAAGACCACGTCAAGGCGGCCCTCGAGGCCGAGGGCACCCTGTCGCTGTGGCGGGTGGCGATCAAGCCCGGCAAGCCGCTCGCCTTCGGGCGCGTGGGCACGGCCCGATTCCTCGGGCTGCCCGGGAACCCGGTGTCGGCGTTCGTGACCTTCCTGCTGTTCGTGCAACCCTTTCTGAAGGCCCTCATGGGCGAAACGCCGGCACGCCTGCGAGGCTTCCCGGTGCGGGCCGCCTTCGCGCGCAACCGGCCCGACAACCGCCGCGAGTTTCTGCGCGCGCGGATCGTGGCCCGGGATGACGGCGGTCTGTGGGCCGAGCCCCATCCCCGGCAGAGCTCGGGCGTCCTGTCCTCGACCGTGTGGGCCGACGGGCTCGTCGACCTCGCCACCGGGCGGACCGTGGCCGAAGGCGACATCGTCCCGTTTCTACCCTTCGAAGGCCTCGCGCCCTAACGCGCCGAGGCCTCAGCGAAGATCCTCGGGCGCATTGCAGTTGGCGGCCTCGGCCGCGCTGAGATCGAACCACGCCGTCTTCTCGCCCGCGAACCAATCCTGGGCGCGTCGGCCGCCTGCCTGCCAATAGGCCTCCAGGCGGGCGGCCAGACGGACGTCGGCCAGACAGACGAGCGGCTCCGGACCCTGCGGACTGCGGGCGACGACGATGCCTCCGGCGACGCGCGCCTCCCACAGGCGCGGGGCGAGGTCGGGCGGCAGACAGGGAGTGTCGACGGGCACCGAGAGCATCCAGGGATGGGCGGCGTGCCCGAAGGCGGCGCGCAGGCCGGCGAGCGGGCCCGCGAAGTCGCCGGATTCGTCGGTCACGACCTCGTGGCCCAGGGCACGGTAGCGGGCCAGTGACCGGTTGGCGCTGATCAGGATCTGCGGCAGACCCGTCAGGCGCCGTAAGGCGTTGTGGATCAGGGGCTCGCCCGACCACAGGACAAAGCCCTTGTCCTGGCCGCCCATGCGCCGTCCGGCGCCACCAGCCAGCACAACCCCCGTTACCGGCAAGATGTCCTCGCCCATGCATCCCTCCTTGCGGGGCCGCCGACCCCGCCGCGCGCACGCTCGAGCCGGGGCGCGCCCCATCTTACCATTTAGCGCGGAGTCCGAAGGACGCCTTTTCTACCGTTAACAGGTTTCCTGGTGGAACAGTTACCGGGTGGCGACATCGTCCTGAGGCGGGCGGCCGTCGTTCCGATAAACGAGCGATGGGTGCACGAGCCGGCCATGCGTGACAAGCTCGTGCGCGCTGACGCCTGGATGCGCGACAACCCGCCTGCGGAAACTTCGCTGGAAGAACTTGAGGCCGCGAGCCGTTCAGCCGGCGATGAGCGTAAGCGACCCGCGTGAGCCGGGCCGGGGTGTCGCCGCGTGAAGGCGGAAATTCCGCCAAAATCCTGCTCGGCCTCAACCACCCCGGGTTCCAGTCGGAGCTCTTTTCCCTGGATGCCCCGGAAATCAAGAAGGCCTTCAAGACACTCAAGAAACTCAAGGCCCTCACCTGGAACGAGCTCTTTCAGGACCATGGTCTCAAATGGGAGGAACTGAAAAGCCTTCCGGGCAAATACACGATTCGGCTATCCCAGTCCTACCGCGCGGTCGTAGTGCGGGAAAACGCATTCATGCGCTTCCAGACGCTCCATGGCGACCATGATGAGGCTTACGGAAACAAATAAATGGGCCATCAGCCAGGGTGACCCGGGCGTCGACCGGTTTTGGCATGCCAGCGGGCACGGTGTTGGTAAGGGCTCGCAAGTGTTGCGGACTTATGCGCAAATCTCCGGCCCACTGCAGGGCAGCGCGCGCTTGTGGCGCGAGCCGGGCAAGCCTGCGGCCCCAGGAATCAGGCGGGTACAGCGGCCTTCCGTGGCGGGCGCGAAGCGCTATACTGGAGGCCTCAGATCCCGGGAGGGCGCCCCTTATGGTTGCCGTGAAACCGACACAAGAGCCGCCGCTCGAAATCAGCGCGGAGACCGCAAACGAGATCGTGCGGCTGCGAATCGCCACTTTGATCGACGTGCGCCAACCGACCGAACTCGAGCTCGAAGGGGAGGTGCCGGATGCCGAATCGGTGCCGCTATTCGATTTGAAGAAGATTCTGGGTCATAAGCTGACCGAGGAGGAGCAGGAGATCCTCGACTGCGACCTGCCGACGCCAAGAGACGCCCGCCTCTTCCTGTCGATCATCAACAAGCACCATTACCAGAAGGGCAACGTCCTTTTGTGTCTGTGCAACTCCGGTAAGCGCAGCCTGCACGCCGCCCAGCTACTGCGGTCGATGGGATACGATCGGGCCTACTCGGTTCGTGGGGGTGTGCGGGCCTGGCGCGAGTTAATGTAACGCACGATGGGCCGCGGGCACCGTACGCCCGCGGCCCCAAGACGGTCTTGAGACGCTTTTACGGCTTGGGCGGGGCCACCGGCTTTTGCGCCAGGACCCAGGCTGCCATCTGCTCGGCCTGCGCCAGGGTCAGCTGCGGATGGGGGATCATCGGGATTCCGCCGGTCCAGGCATTCCAGCGACCGACACCGCCCGAGATGATTTTATGAGCCAGCGTCACCTTGGCCCCGGGCTTATGGGCGAACACATAGGCCACCCAGCTATACGCCGGTCCCACCACCTTATGGTTCACGGCATGACAGGCGAAGCACCCGGCGCTCGTCATCTCCGCCTTTACCTGCGGGCTGCCGTTCGCCAAGGCTATCGCCGGCAAGGCCAGCGCCGCCGCGACCGCCAAACCCTTCACGACCTGTTTCATCTCAACCTCCCTCATAACATTTCAATCAGGAATCCACCAACCACACATTACCAAATACTAACATAGTGCCGGCCCCGCAAGACTACCCCTTTGGAGACAGTAGAGGCCCCTAGTGCGTCAAGAGCGCGCGTTCGGCCGCCTGGACACGTCGCAGACGCCACCCCAGGGCGATGATGCGCTCATGGACACGGTGGGCATGGGAGGGCATTCCCTGGGCCAGGAACTGGCGCCTTCGCATGCGCAGCCGCCACATCCGGCGCCTGAGGCTGTGCGCCTCGCGGGTGAGACGCCGCAGCCGCGCGCGCGCCGCAGACAGCCGGGCCGGCCCCGGCGGGGCACTGCTCAAGACGGGGCCGCTGCCCGGCGGCGGGGCCGTGGCGACCGCAGGCCCGGGGGGCGACGCCGCCAGCGTGCCGGCGCAGGCCGATGCAAACGGCACGCCGGCCAACAAGACGCCTATCATGGCGGCGCGGAGGTATCGCATGGGGACTCCTTTTCGAAAATCGGGGCCGGGGATCGACCCGACATAGTATAAGGCACGGCGGCAGCCGCGCGCGAGGAAAAGCGAACCCCGCAGGGCGCCCGGAGCTCGGAGCTCGGAGCTCGGATCGCCTGCGGGGCCGCAGCCAAAAAAACGGGCCCCGTGAGGCCCGTAACACCCTGGGGGTGAGGAGATCTATTCGTAGACCTGCTCGCCGTGCTGGCTGAGGTCGAGACCTTCGACCTCGTCCTCCTCGCTCACGCGCAGACCCACGATCACGTCGACGACCTTCAGGATGATATAGGTGACGACCGCGTCATAGATAAGCACGGACCCGACATCGATCAGTTGCTTGACCACTTGGTAGCCATTGCCCTCGAGGGCGCCGGCCGTCCCGCCGATGGCCTTGACCGCGAACACCCCGGTCAGGATGGCGCCCAGCGCGCCGCCAATGGCATGGACCCCGAAGGCATCCAAGGCGTCGTCGTACCCGAAAAAGTTCTTCATGTAGGTGGCCGTCCAGAAACAGACGACGCCGCCCGCGATGCCGATGAAGAAGGCGCCTGTCGGGTCGACGAAACCGGAGGCCGGGGTGATCGCCACCAGCCCGGCAATCGCGCCCGACACCATGCCGAGCACACTCGGCTTACCGCGCGCCATCCACTCCGCGAACATCCACGCCAGGGCCGCAGCCGCGGTCGCAATCTGGGTCGTGGCCATCGCCATCCCCGCACGACCGCCGGCCGACACCGCGCTGCCCGCGTTGAAGCCGAACCAGCCCACCCACAGGAGGGCTGCACCGATAACGGTCAGCACGAGGTTGTGGGGCGGCATGGCCTCCTTGCCGTAACCTTTGCGCTTGCCCAGCACGAGCGCGGCCACGAGGCCGGCAACGCCCGAGTTGAGGTGGACGACCGTGCCGCCCGCGAAGTCCAAGGCGCCGAGCTGCGCAAGCCAGCCGTCGGAAGACCAGACCCAATGGGCCACCGGCGAATAGACGAACACGAGCCAGAGGCTCATGAACCAGAGGAGCGCCGAGAACTTCATGCGCTCGGCGAAGGATCCGGCGATCAGGGCGGGCGTGATGATGGCGAAGGTCATCTGGAACGTCATGTACACGGACTCCGGCACCGCGAGCGACAGGCCCGTCACCGTGTCCTTATTCATGCCGTGCAGAAACGCCCGCGAAAGGCCGCCTATCCAGGGATTGCCGTTCGTGAACGCGAGACTATAGCCGATGGCGTACCACAGCACGGTCACAAGACAGGTGACGATGAAGCTTTGCGCCAGGGTATCGAGCACATTCTTCTTGCGCACCATGCCGCCGTAGTACAGCGCCAGGCCCGGGATCGTCATCATCAAGACGAGCGCCGTCGACGCCAGCATCCAGGCGGTATCGCCCGGATTGATCTTGGCGTTGGCGTCGCTGCTCACGGCCTCCGTCGGCGCGGCGGCTGCGACTGGGGCCGCGGGCTGCGCGACGGCGGTGGCTGCCGCCGCCGGCGCCGACGGGGCGGAGGCGTTGGCCGCCAGCGCCGCGATCGGGAGGCCGCCGAGGGCGAGCGCCAACGCCAGGCCGCGCACCCAACGAGACCATGCGCCGCCCTGGTTTAGGACCATCCTCATAGGGCCTCCGGTCCGGATTCGCCGGTTCGGATGCGAATCGCCTGCTCGAGGTCGAACACGAAGATCTTGCCGTCCCCGCTCTTGCCGGTGTTGGCCGCCTTTCCGATGGCCTCGATCACGCGCTCCACGAGGTCGTCGTCGATCGCCACCTCGATCTTGACCTTCGGCAGGAAGTCGACGACATACTCGGCGCCCCGGTAGAGCTCGGTATGGCCCTTTTGCCGTCCGAACCCCTTGACCTCGGTGACGGTGATGCCCTGCACCCCGATATCGGACAAGACCTCGCGGACGTCATCGAGCTTGAACGGCTTTATTATGGCGGCTATCAGTTTCATAGGTAGATCTCCTTGAGGAAGGCGGTGAGCCCTTGCCGCCCGCATACACGTCGACCGTATGCCCCGAGCGCGACCGCGGGCGCTGAGCGAAGCGCGTTCATATTACCCCCTTGGTGAGTGTGGCTAGGCCTGCAGCATGGGCAGGTGGTCGGAGCAATGCAGGGAGCGTGCCAAAGAAAAGGGAGGCGGAAACCGCGCTTTCGAACGGTTCCCCGCCTCCCCTAGGAGAGAATATGCACCAGACTGGTGAATCACTCCACCGTTAATGCACCACTACGGTGCCGCCACCCCCGACTTCCGGAGGGCGACAGCCGCCTCAACCATGTTGCGCAGGGCGCTTTCGGTCTCCGGCCAGTTGCGGGTCTTCAAGCCGCAATCCGGGTTGACCCACAGATGTTCCGGCGGCAGGACCTTCTCGGCCTTCTGCATCAACCGCATCATCTCCTGGGTGGACGGCACGCGCGGCGAATGGATGTCGTAGACGCCGGGACCGATCTCGTTGGGGTAACGGAAGTTCACGAATGCGTCCAGGAGCTCCATGTCCGACCGCGAGGTCTCGATCGTGATGACGTCGGCGTCCATCTCGGCCACCGCCTCGATGATGTCGTTGAACTCCGCGTAGCACATGTGGGTGTGAATCTGGGTCTCGTCATTCACGCCGGCCGAGGATATGCGGAACGCGCGCACCGCCCAGGCGAGGTAGGCCTTATGGTCCTCGCGCCGCAAGGGCAGGCCCTCGCGAACCGCCGGTTCGTCGATCTGGATCACCCGTATGCCGGCCCGTTCCAGGTCGCAGACCTCGTCGCGGATGGCGAACGCGATCTGCAAGGCGGTCTCCGCGCGCGGCTGATCGTTGCGCACGAACGACCACTGCAAGATGGTGACGGGGCCTGTGAGCATCCCCTTCATGGGCCGCTTGGTGAGCGATTGCGCGTACTTGGCCCACTCCACCGTCATCGGCTTGGGCCGCGACACATCCCCGAAAATGATCGGGGGCTTCACGGCGCGCGAACCGTAGCTCTGCACCCAGCCGTAGTCGGTGAAGGCGAACCCCCGGAGCTGCTCCCCGAAGTACTCCACCATATCGTTGCGCTCCGCCTCGCCATGCACGAGCACGTCGAGGCCGATCTCCTCCTGCTTGCGTACCGCGAGGGCGATCTCGGCGCGCATCCGCTCCTCGTAGGCGGCGGCGGTGATGCGGCCGGCCTTGAAATCCCGGCGAGCGGTCCGGATCTCGTTGGTTTGCGGGAAGGACCCGATGGTGGTGGTGGGGAACATCGGCAGCTTCAGGTGCGCGCGCTGCAAGGCGCGCCGCTTCGGGAACGGCTGCTTTCTGGCAGCGTCCTCAGACCGCACGGCGGCGACCCGCGCCTTGACCGCGCTATCGTGGATGCGCGCCGACGACTTGCGGTCCAACGCGACCCGGCGGCTCTCCTCGAGGGCCTGGGCGATGGCGGCATCGCCTTCGTCGAGACCGCGCTTCAGGAGCCCCACCTCCCCCATCTTCTGGGTGGCGAAGGCAAGCCAACTCCGGATCTCGGCATCAAGCCTCTGTTCCCGCATCAGGTCCACCGGGACGTGCAGGAGCGAACAGCTGGTCGCCACCGCGATTCCGCCCTTGTGGCCTTGCGCCGCACGCAGCACCTTGAGCGCGGCCTCGAGGTCGGCGCGCCAGATGTTGCGCCCGTCGACCACGCCCAGCGACAGCAGCTTATCGGCGGGCGCGGCCTTCAGGACCGCCTGCAGCTGGCCGGCGCCGCGCACGAGGTCGACATGAAGACCCGCGGTCGGAAGCCGGCACGCGAGCTCCAGGTTCGCGCCCAGGCTCTCGAAATAGGTCGTGAGCAAAAGCTTGGGGCCGGACCCCGAAAGCGCCTCATAGGCCTTGGGATAGGCATCGGTCCAGGTCCGGGGCAGGTCGAGGACCAGGGCCGGCTCGTCGATCTGCACCCACTCCACGCCGAGGTCCGCAAGCCGCTTCAGGATCTGCCGGTAAACGGGCAGCAGGTCGGGCAACAAGGAGAGGCGGTCGAAATCCTCGCCCTTGGCCTTGCCGAGCCACAAGTAGGTGAGCGGGCCCAGGAGCACCGCCTTGACCGGGAAGCCGGCGGCCCGGGCCTCGGCCACATCCTCGAACAACCGCGGCGAAGAGATCGCGAAGCGCTGTCCCTTGTGGAATTCCGGCACGATATAGTGATAGTTGGTATCGAACCACTTGGTCATCTCGCAGGCGTAGGTGGCCTTGCCGGTCGGTGCGACGCCGCGCGCCATCCGGAAAAAGGTGTCGAGGTCCACCTCGGGCCCCTGCCACTCGAAGCGCGGCGGCACCACGCCGAGCAGCGCGCTCGTCTCGAGGACATGGTCGTACCACGCAAAGTCCCCAACGGTGACGAAGTCGAGACCGGCAGCCTTCTGGGCCGTCCAGGCGCGCATGCGCAGGTCCTTCCCAACGTCCCGGAGAGCCTCCTGGGTCAGACTCCCTTTCCAGTAGGCCTCGAGGGCCTTCTTATACTCCCGGTCGGGACCGAGGCGGGGAAAACCAAGGATGTGTGCAAGGCTCAAGATCGACTCTCCGGGGCACGCGCCCATAGCGAATATCATGATTGGGGGGCAAAACGGCGCCGACGCGGACATCGGCAGCGACTGTGCGAGGCTAACCTCGACCGATGCCGGAGTCAATGGGCGGACCGGATCAGCCCACGGTTCCGTCAAAGTCGCGCGGCGAGCGCAGCGCCTCGCGTACGCAATGCCCGAGGCGAACTCAGTCGATGGGGTAGGTGGCCAGAAACGGCGGGGCGCCGCTTGTTTTGGGGAGAATTTCTCCCAAAGGGGCGGT
>DAIDMD010000117.1 GCA_027449165.1 Acidiferrobacter sp.
GCCGGGTAGTCGATCGGTGGCTGGGGCCGGGTCACGACGGGTCCAGTCCGGCGCTGGTCAGCTCGCGCGTGACCAGATCGTGGTACGCCGCGACCTGTCGGCTGGTCTCGGCGTCGTCCCAGCCGAGGGTTGGGGCCACCAGCGCGGCGAGCGACGCGGCGGCGTCGCGGGTGGCGCGCGCGTCGTGCAGGTGGGCGCGGGTGCGCCGGGTGAGCAGGTCCACCAGCGAGGTGGCCATCTCCTCGCGCGCGGCGTAGACCAGCTCGGCGCGCACGTACTCCTGGCCGGGCACCGCGAGCTCGCCCAGGGAGGGGTCGGCGTCGATCAGCGCGAGAACGGTGGCGCTGTCCTGGCCGTAACGGCGGTAGAGGTGGGTCTCGAGCGGCGTGGACGGGCGCCACGCGCCGGTGCCGTGCAGGGTCAGGTGCGCGGTGCGGGCGCGCGCGAGCGGGCCCAGGTAGGGGCGCAGGGCGTCCACCGCGTCCTCGGCCATCTGGCGGTAGGTCGTCCACTTGCCGCCGGTGACCGTGACGACCCCGTCGCCGGCGTCGAGCACCCGGTGACGTCGCGAGAGGTCGGCGGTGCGCGCCGAGACGTGCCGACCCGCCTTGGGGGCGAGCAGGGGGCGCAGCCCGGCCCACACGCCGGTGACGTCGGCGGGGGTGAGGGCGCTGGCGGTCGAGGCGTTCACCGCGCCCAGCAGGTACGCCACGTCCTCGGGGGTGCAGCGCGGATCGTCGAGGTCGCCGTGGTAGGCGGTGTCGGTGGTGCCGACGAAGGTGTAGGGAGCGTCCTCGAAGGGCACGACGAAGACGTTACGGTGGTCCCCGGGCACCGAGAGCACCGCGGCCACGTCGGCGGGCAGACGGTGGCGCGCCACGCTCAGGTGCACCCCCTTGGCCGGAGTGATGAGGTGCGACTCCACGCGCTCGGCCATCGCGACGAGGGAGTCGGCCCACACGCCGGTGGCGTTGACGACGCAGCGCGTGGCCACCTCGATGAGCTCCCCGCCGAGGTCGTCGCGCACCTGCACCGCGCGTACGCGCCCCGCGGCGTCGTGGGTGAAACCGGTGGCCGTGGCGTAGGTGGCGACGTCGGCGCCGTAGTCGAGCGCGGCGGTGCGCGCCAGGGTCAGCGCGACGCGGGCGTCGTCCCCGCGCGCGTCGGGGTAGAGGAAGCCGGCCACCAGCCGGTCGGTGGTGAGCGTCGGCAGGTGCGCGAGGGCCTCGGCCCGGCTGATCTTGCGGTGGCGCTGGCCGATGCGCCACCCTCCGGTCATGTCGTAGAGACGCAGGGCGCTGGAGTAGGCGCGCACGACGGCCGAGGACGCCACACCGTTGGAGCCGAAGAGGGGGATCAGGAAGGGGAGGGGACGCACCAGGAATGGAGCGTTCTCGAGCAGGCGCTGGCGTTCGCGCAGGGCCTCGTAGACCAGGCGAAAGTCGTGCTGCTGGAGGTAGCGCAGGCCCCCGTGCACCATCTTGGAGGACTTGGAGCTGGTGCCCGAGGCGATGTCGCCGGCGTCGAACAGGGCGACGCGTAGGCCGCGAGCCGCCGCGTCCAGCGCCACGCCGGCGCCGGTCATGCCCGCTCCCACCACCACCACGTCGTAGACGGTCTCGCGCGCGGCGCCGAGCGCCGCGCGACGGTCGAAGGTGGGCATCGGACAATGTTGGCACACCGCGATCGGCGCGGCGGCGAGGGCGGGATCGACCACCGCGGGCCCCGGAGCGCTCCGCAGGCGGGCCGGCCGCCCTCGCGGATGACGACGCGTCACGGAGGCGACGTTCACGGTGCGAGTGTTGTGAATACGTGGTCGGCGGATCGCCCTTAATTGTGGTAAAATACCCATGTAGAGAAGCGGGTCAAAAGGGCTTGTGGCGCGGCGCGAGTGGCGTGTACGCGCGAGCAAGGAGAGAGAGCACCCGCGATAAGAGAGTCGAGGGCGCAGCCGTGATATATGGCTGAGTGCCGACGGCGACACGTGACGAAATCGCACCGAGTTGGTCGGGAACCACGTCAGAGGCTTCGAGCACGTGGCGACCGTCGACCAGGACCTCACCACCACCGGGCGGTCGACGACGAGACGCTGCACGGTGGGGCGTTGGCCGTCGACGGGGACCAATCAGCAGGAAAAGTCGCGGGGCACTCGCCCACGCGGGAGACGAAATACCTAGTGAAAGTGGTGTCGTATGAGTGAGGTAACGAGCAGGACCCGCGGCGTGATCCGCCGCGGCTGGCGTCACCCGTGGCCGATTGGCGCCGCCCTGGTGGCGACGTCAGCGGCGTTGTTGTTGGTGCCGGCGCTGGCGGTGCCGGCGTCCGCCTCGACCACGGCCGTGGCGTTGGGCAACGCCGCCCCCTTCGCGGTCCTGGCGGGAACGACGGTGACCAACACGGGCACGTCGCAGATCGCGGGCAGCGTGGGCGTGAGTCCGGGCAGCGCGGTGACGGGCTTCCCACCCGGGCTGATCACCGGTGGGTCGATCGACGCGGCGAACACCACCGCGCAGGCGGCGCAGGCCTCGCTCACCACGGCCTACTTGGCCGCGGCCGGCGAGACGCCGGTCACGGTGAACGCGAGTGACCTCGGGGGCCAGACGCTGGTGCCGGGGGTCTACCAGAACGCGGCGGCGATGAGCCTCACCGGGACGGTGACCCTGAACGCCGAGGGCAACGCCAACGCGGTCTTCGTCTTCCTGGCGGGCTCCACGCTCACGACGGCGCCCTCCAGCTCGGTGGTCCTCACCGGTGGGGCGCAGGCGTGCAACGTCTTCTGGCAGGTGGGCAGTTCGGCCACGATCGGCACGACCACGAACTTCGTGGGCAGCGTCTTGGCGCTGACGTCGATCAGCGTGCAGACCGGCGCGACCATCAGCGGCCGGGTTCTGGCGCGCAACGGTCAGGTGAGCCTCGAGGGTGACACGATCACCGTGCCGACGTGCAACGCGGTCACCACCACGACCACCACGTCGCCGGTCACCACGACCACGTCGCCGGTCACCACGACCACGACGCCGTTCACCACGACCACCACGTCGCCGGTGACCACCACGACGACTCCGTCGACCACCACCACCACGGTGCCCACGATCGTGCCGGTTGGCGCCCCGGGAACCGGCTTCGGTGGTGCGGCGCGCAGCTCCGGCGGCCCCCTGCTCTGGGCCAGCGCGCTGGCCCTGCTGGCGGGTCTCGCGGTGATGGGTGAGGCGTTGCGTCGTCGCCGTCTCGCCCTGCACTCGAGTGACGCGTCCGCCTCGGGTGAGCGTCGGTCGTAGGGGGATCCGGTGAGACTGGCGCGATCGCGACTGTGGTGGGTCGGGTCAGTCCTCGTGCTCGCGGCACTGGTCCTGGCGGCGGTGGGTTGGACCCACCGTCAGCCGGGCCTGCCGGGGCCGGTGTCGTCCGCGACGCTCGCGGTACCGCCGGCGGCGCGACACGCGGTGTCGATGGCTCGCTCGCGGCCGGTGCGCCTCGAGGTGCCGGCGCTGGCGCTCTCGGTCGACTTGACGACCCTGGGACTGAATCCCAACGGGACCGTCCAGGTGCCGACGACCACGAACGTGGCCGGCTGGTACCGCGACGGGCCCTCGCCGGGCCAGATCGGCTCGGCGGTCATCCTGGGCCACGTCGACTCCTACCGGGGGATCGGCGCCTTCTTCTACCTGCGCACGCTGCGCGCGGGTGACCGGCTCCAGGTGTTCCTGGCCGACGGGCAGCACCCGACCTTTCGCGTGACCCGGGTGGCGACCTACGTCAAGTCCGCCTTCCCGGATCAGGCGGTCTACGGCTCGCACGGCTACAGCGCCCTGCAGCTCGTCACCTGCGGCGGCGTGTTCGATCACGCGACCGGCTCCTACGAGTCCAACGTCGTGGTCTACGCCGTGCGCGTGGGCGCCTACGCGTCGGCGCCTCGCGCCGCGTAGCCCCGTCGCACTGGCGTCGAGGGCTCCGACCGGGTCCGGCGCCGCGCGGGTCCGGTGGTGCCACGGGCTAACTTTCGACGTATGGACTTTGAACTCTCGGACGAACTGCGTGAACTCCAGTTGACGGTGCGCCGTCTGGCCCAGGACAAGATCAAGCCCCGTGCGCGCGAGATCGACACCACGTCGACCTACCCCCAGGACATCTTCGACGAGTTTCGCCGCGCCGACCTGCTCGGGCTGTGCATTCCCGAGGAGTACGGCGGGTCGGGCGCGGGCATCATGGGGCTGACGCTGGCCATCGAGGAGGTCACCAAGTACTCCAACGTGCTGGGCCTGATGCTGCTGCTCACGCGCCTGCCGACCGGGCCGATCATGATCGCCGGCACCGAAGAGCAGAAGCAGCGCTACCTGCCGGGCATCGCCAACGGCACGACGCGCGCCTCGTTCTGCCTGTCCGAGCCGGGGGCCGGCTCGGACGTGGCGGGCATGCAGACGCGCGCCACGCCCGATCCCGACGTCCAGGGGGGCTACGTGCTCAACGGCGTCAAGGTCTGGATCTCGGGCGGCATGCAGGCCGACTGGTTCACCGTCTTCGCCAAGACGGGCGACCCCTCGTCGCGCCACCACTCCGACATCACCGGCTTCATCGTGGACGCCACGACCCCGGGGGTGTCGCGTCCGCGCGTGGACAAGAAGATGGGCGTGCACGGCATCGACACCGCCGAGATCGTCTTCGAGGACGTGCACGTGGGGCCCGACCAGGTCATCGGGGGAGGGTTCCTGCTCGCGATGCAGTCGCTCAACGCGATGCGTCCGATCGTGGCCGCGCGGGGGATCGGGCTCGCCGAGGGCGCGCTGATGTACGCGACGGAGTACGCCAAGGGCCGCGCCGCCTTCAACCAGACCATCGCCGAGTTCCAGGGGATCCAGTGGGAGATCGCCAAGTGCGCGACCGAGATCGAGGCCGCCCGTCTCCTGACCTACCGCGCGGCCTGGCTGGCCGACCAGGGCAAGTTCACCAAGCCCTACGTGCCGATGCTGTCGATGGCGAAGTACTACGCGTCCGAGGTGGCGGTCAAGGCGTCGGGGCTGGCCGTGCAACTGCTCGGTGCCGCGGGCTACATGGAGGACCACCCCACCGAGCTCTACTACCGCGACGCGCGCCAGCTCACCATCGTCGAGGGCACTTCGCAGGTCCAGCTGGGCCTCATCGGTCGTGGCGTGCTGGGCCACGACCTGTGGTGGGACTAGACGACCCGTGGGCGGTCCGCTGGCGGGGGTGCGGGTCGTCGAGCTCGCGGGCATCGGGCCGAGTCCCTACGCCTGCATGCTGCTGGCGGACCTCGGGGCGGACGTGCTGCGCCTCGAGCGTGGCGACCCCGACGCCGCGCCGGAGTCGACCTGGGACCTGCTGAATCGCTCGCGCCCCTCGGTCGCGGTGAACTTGAAGGCCGACGCCGGGCGCGCCCTGGTGCTGGAGCTCGTCGAGCGCGCCGAGGTGCTGATCGAGGGGTTTCGCCCCGGCGTGGCTGAGCGCCTCGGTCTGGGCCCGGTCGAGGTCCTCGCTCGCAACGCGCGTCTGGTCTACGGCCGGATGACCGGCTACGGCCAGACGGGCCCCCTGGCGACGCGGGCCGGTCACGACATCAACTACATCGCGCTGTCCGGGGCGCTGTGGCCGATCGGGCGCACCGGGGAGCGCCCGACGCCGCCGCTCAACCTGGTGGGCGACTTCGGCGGGGGGGCGCTGTTCCTGGTGGTCGGCGTGCTGGCCGCCCTGAGCCACGCGCGCGCCACCGGAGAAGGACAGGTGGTCGACGCGGCGATGCTCGACGGCTCGGCCTCGATGATGGCCATGACCCACGCCCTGCTTAACGCCGGATACTGGGTCGAGGAGCGCGGCGTCAACATCCTCGACACGGGGGCACCCTTCTACGAGGTCTACGAGACGCGCGACCACCGCTACGTGGCGGTGGGGGCGATCGAGGCGAAGTTCTACGACGCCCTGGTGGCGGGGCTGGGCCTGGATCCGGCCGACCTGCCTCCTCAGATGGACCGGGAGCACTGGCCCGCGACCAAGGCGCGCTTCGCGCGGATCTTCGCCACGCGAACCCGCGACGAGTGGGAGGCGGCCTTCGAGGGCGTCGACGCCTGTGTGACACCGGTGCTGACGCCGCGCGAGGCGTGCGCGCACCCGCACAACGTCGCGCGCGGGGTCTTCCTCGACGCCCCGCGCCAGCCCGCACCCGCGCCACGGTTCTCGCGCACGCCCGGCGAGGTCACCTCGGCGCCGCTCGCTGCGGGCTCGGGCACGCAAGCCGCGCTGGCGGCGTGGGGGATCGACGCCTCGCGCCAGGCACAGCTGCGCGAGGCGGGCGCGTTCTCCTAGACGTTGACGACCGGACAGGTGAGCGTGCGCGTGATGCCGGGAACCTTCTGGATCGCCCCGACGATGAACTTGCCCAGGTCGTCCACGCTCTCGGCGCTGCAGCGCACGATGACGTCGTAGGGGCCGGTCACTTCGTAGGACTCCAGCACGCCGGGCACCGCGCGCGTGGCGGCCACCACGTTCTCGCTCGAACCGATTTCGGACTGTATCAAGATGTAGGCCTGGACCGCCATGGGTCACCTTTCGTGTCGGGTCCCCACCATTGTGCCCGTTTTCGCGGCGCGGTCGCTACTCGGAGCGAAAGCGTCGCCCGATGTGCCACTGGTGGCACAGGTCGCAGCGGTAGGCGTTGAGCTCGACGCGTTCCAGGGTCCAGGCCAG
Source organism: Acidiferrobacter sp. (assembly GCA_027449165.1). Classification (GTDB taxonomy): domain Bacteria; phylum Pseudomonadota; class Gammaproteobacteria; order Acidiferrobacterales; family Acidiferrobacteraceae; genus Acidiferrobacter. Next base: position 6,697 of record DAIDMD010000117.1, read on the forward strand.
CTGCGCGGCGCTCTGGGCCTCGCGCTCGGTGCGGTAGGGGGTCTTGGGGGTTCCCTCGCGGGTGAAGTGCGACGCGACGCGCCCGAGGGGCCGGGTAGGGGGGCGACGCCGACGAGCCATGATGCCACGAGACTACCCACCCGGTATTCTCAGGGCGTGAGCGAGCCCGACACCCTGACGCGCCCGGTCGTGGAGACCACCCTCGACGTGACCCTCGACGACGGCGACCACGACCGTTTTACCCACATCGTCCTCGAGGGCTACACCCCGCCCGACGGGGAGTTCGTCGCGCTGGGCAACTCGGTGGTGGAGGGGATGATCAACGCCACGCCGGTGCGCGCCCTGTGCGGGAAGGTGTGGGTGCCTGGGCGCGATCCCGCGAAGTACCCGGTCTGCCCGACCTGCCGGGAGGTGGCCCTCTCGCTGGGCTGGTCCCTGCCCGGCGAGTGAGCCCGCGACCCCCGCTTCGCGGGGGGTGGCCACTCAGTAGAGTCGAGGCACCATGTCGCGCGTTCTGGCCATTCGTCACCACGTCGAGGACTCGCCGGGACTGATCGGGGAGGCCTTCGCCGCCCGGGGCTACGACGTGGACGTGGCGATGATGGACGCCACGCACCCGACACCCGACCTGGTGGGCTACGACGCGCTGGTGATCCTGGGCTCGACCCACGCGGTCTACGACGACGAGATCGAGGCCGCCTGGTTCGGCCGCGAGCTGGAGCTGATCGCCACGGCCCAGCGCCGAGCGGTACCGGTCCTGGGGATCTGCTTCGGGGCTCAGGCGCTGTGTCGCTACCACGGCGGGGAGGTGAGCGCCTCCGACGAGCCCGAGGTCGGCTGGTACGACGTCGAGCCCGTGGGCGACTCGCCCCTCGAGGCGGGCCCCTGGTTCGAGTACCACTTCGACCGCTGCACGCTGCCGGTGAGCGCGGAGCTGTGGGCGACGACGCCGGCCGCGGTGCAGGCCTTCGCCGTGGGCGCCGACGTGGGCGTGCAGTTCCACCCCGAGATCGACGACGGGCAACTGGCCCAGTGGCTGGCCGGTGGCGACGAGGGCGTGCGCGCCGTCGGCCTCGATCCGGTCGCGTTGCTCGAGCGCACGCGGCGCGAGACGCCCGCGGCCCGCGGACGTGCCCAGCGCCTGGTCGATCTGTTCGTGGCGCACGCGGACGCGCGACGGCGCTCGTGACCTCCCCGACGCCCGTCCCGGGCGACGTCGAGGTGGTGCGCGTCGAGCGCCCCGCCTCCGGAGGCGCGGTGGGCCGTCTGAGCGACGGCCGCGTCGTGTTCGTCCGTCACGCCCTGCCCGGCGAGCTGGTGCGCGCCGTGGTCGTCGAGCGCACCAGCCGTTTCGCGCGCGCTGACGCCCTCGAGATCCTCGAGGCCAGCGCCGAGCGGGTGACGCCACCGTGTCGCTACGCCGGCGCGGGTGGGTGTGGCGGGTGCGACCTGCAGCACGCGTCGGTACCCGCGCAGACGTCGTGGAAGGCGGCGCTGGTGGGGGAGCACCTTCGTCGCATCGCCGGCATCACGCGCGACGTGCGCGTCGAGACGTTCCCCGCGCCCCAGGGCTCGCGCACTCGCCTGCGCTGCGCGGTCGACGACGAGGGTCGCCTGTCGCTGCGCTCGGTGCGTTCCCACGAGCTCGTCGCGGTGGACCCGTGCTGGCTGCCGACTGAGCTACAGGCCCGCAAGAGGATTTACATATCCAGGAAGCTGCGCAGGTGCTCGGAGCGGCTCGGATGACGCAACTTGCGCAAGGCCTTCGCCTCGATCTGGCGAATCCGCTCGCGCGTCACGTCGAACTGCTTGCCCACCTCTTCCAGGGTGTGGTCGGTGTTCATCCCGATCCCGAAGCGCATGCGCAAGACCTTGGCCTCGCGCGGCGTCAGCGTATCCAATATATCAAGAGTCGCCGCCTTAAGACCAGCCATGGTCGCGGCATCGGTCGGGGCCATGATGCTCGTGTCTTCCACGAAGTCGCCCAGATGCGAGTCCTCGTCGTCGCCGATCGGGGTCTCCATGGAGATCGGCTCCTTGGCGATCTTCAGCACCTTGCGGATCTTGTCCTCGGGCATGTCCATGCGGGCCGCCAATTCCTCGGGGGTGGCCTCGCGGCCCATCTCCTGAAGCATCTGGCGCGAGATCCGATTGAGCTTGTTGATGGTCTCGATCATGTGCACCGGGATACGGATGGTGCGCGCCTGGTCTGCGATCGAACGCGTTATGGCCTGGCGTATCCACCACGTCGCGTAGGTCGAGAACTTGTAGCCGCGCCGGTACTCGAACTTGTCGACCGCCTTCATCAGGCCGATATTGCCCTCCTGGATCAGGTCCAGAAACTGCAGACCGCGATTCGTGTACTTCTTGGCAATGGAGATCACGAGGCGCAGGTTGGCCTCGACCATCTCCTTCTTCGCGCGGCGCGCCTTGGCCTCGCCGATCGACATGCGCCGGTTGACCTCCTTGAGATCCGCGATCGGCAATCCGGCCCGTACCTCGATGTCGGCAAGCCGCGCCTGCGCGGAGTTGATCACCGCCATATGGGCCTCGATCACGTCGGCATTGCCCTCTCCGCTCTTGGTGATCTTCTTGACCCAGCGCGGATTGGTTTCGTTGCCCGGAAAGGACTTCAGGAAAGTCTTGCGCGGCATCCGCGCCTTGGTGACGCAGACCTCCATGATGAGCCTCTCCTGTTCGCGGGCCTCGTCCACCAGCGCCCGGACGTGCTCGACAAGCCGGTTGATCTGCTTGGAGACGAACTTGATCTCCATGAACTCTTCCGCGAGCTTCTCCTGACCTTTGGCCACCTCGGGGCTCTTGAAGCCCTTCTTCTCCACGGCCTTGGTGATCGCGGCGTGCAGCTTGCGGATGCGGCCGAAGCGCTCGAGCGCCTCCTCGCGATCCGGACCGCCGTCCTCGTCGGCCTCGACGCCCTCGGCGTCGTCGGACTCGTCCTCGCTGTCGTCGACCGCGCGGACATCCCGGTCTATCTCGGGCGGAGGGGCGTCAAGCGCCTGAGGGTCGACGAAATCGACGACCAGCTCGGTAAGACGCATCTGATCCTGTTCGACGAGCTCCATCATCCGCAGCACCTCGGTGATGGTCGCCGGGCAGGCGGCGATGGCTTCGGTGCTTTGACGGATGCCGTCCTCGATCCGCTTGGCGAGATCGATCTCGCCTTCGCGCGTCAAAAGCTCCACGGTACCCATTTCGCGCATGTACATGCGTACGGGATCCGTCGTGCGGCCGAACTCCCCCTCCACGGCCGACGCGAGCACCTGCTCGGCCTCCTCCACCACCTCCTCGTCGTCGGGCGTGGGGGCCGAATCGTTCTTCATGAGCAAGGTATCGGGGTCGGGGGCTTGATCGTAGACCTCGATACCCATATCGTTGATCATGTTGATGACGGTCTCGATCTGATCGGCATCATGCACATCCTCGGGCAGATGGTCGTTGATGTCCCGATAGGTCAGGAACCCCTGTTCCTTGCCCTGGAGGATGAGCTTCTTAAGCTGCAGGCGTTGCGTCTCTTGATCCATTAAGGTCGCCCTTCGTGCCGTGTCAGTTGGATTCAGACCCAAAAATTAACTGGTAAGTATAGCAGGCCCCCGGCGCTGCGCGTCGGCGGCTACTGCCCCTCGGAGTTGCGGTTCCGGAGATAAGCGACCAGTTCCGCCCGCTCTTCCGGAGTCAAATTTCCCTTGTTGATCAGGAAAGTATGTCGATCTTTGGCCTGCGCCGCGCGGGCCTGTTCATTCAATGTCCTCATGATATCGCGCATGACCCCCCCATGATCGGGAAGCAACGACGGATATTCCCAGACGGCAAGCCGCGCCAGCGTCGCCCGGTGCGGCGTGTCGGCGAACCGCTCGACGATGGCGCCGGTCGAAAGCCCCGGCGTCTCGCGCAGGACCGCCACAAGCTCCGTCAACACATCCATCCCGGGCCTGCCTGGGGGCGGAAGCTCGTCTACCTCCTGAATGAGGGCGGGATACTGCAAAAGCAAGGCCACGGCCTGCCGCACCAGGGAACCGCCGCGCACGGGCGCGGGCGGTTGTACCCGCGGGGCCGTCTCTTCGGGGCGCGCAGGCGCCAAGGCAGCGGCCTGCGGAACCTTTAACGCCGACAACTCGGCCAATCTGCCAATCATAAGCTCGTAAAGCGCCCCTTTCGCTAACTTCGACAACAAGGGCCTGGCAAGTTCCACCAACCGCGCCCGTCCGTCCATCCGGGAAAGATCCGCCCGGGCACTCAAGGTCTCGAAAAAGAACTCCGGCAGCTCCGTGGCGGCCTTAAGCCGCTCCTGGAACCCGGCCGCCCCCTCGGCGCGCACCAGGGTATCGGGGTCCTCGCCCTCCGGGAGGAACAAAAAGCTCACCTGCCGCCCATCCCTCAGGACCGAAAGGGCCTGCTCCAGGGCGCGCCAGGCCGCATCGCGGCCGGCCCGATCGCCATCGAAGCAGAACACGACCTCCGGCGCATACCGGAACAACCGGTCGAGATGCTCGCGGGTGGTGGCCGTGCCCAAGGTCGCGACGGTATGCGCCACGCCGAACTGGGACAGCGCCAGGACATCCATGTAGCCCTCGACCACCACGACCTGCCCGGCCTTGTCGATCGCCGCCAGCGCCTGCGGCAAACCATAGAGCTCGTGGCCCTTATGGAACAGCGCGGTCTCCGGGGAATTCATGTACTTGGGCTCACCCTGGTCGAGCACCCTCCCGCCGAACCCGATGATGCGCCCGCGGGCGTCGGCGATCGGGAACATCACGCGATCGCGAAACCGGTCGTAGAAACCCGCCGCACCGTCGCGCGCGATGGCAAGCCCGGCCCGTTCCAGCAGGGCCGGCTCGAAGTCCTTGGCCAGCGCGCCCAGGAGGCCGTTCCAGCCCGGCGGGGCATAGCCCAACTGAAAAGTCTTGGCCACCGCACCCGTTATCCCCCGGCCCTTGAGATAGGCCCGCGCCCGCTCGGCGGCCGGGTGGTGGCGCAAGGCCTCCTGATAATAGCGGGCGGCGGCCGCCAGGATCGGCCGCAGGTCCGGCCCCGCCTTGATGGCCGGGCGCCCCTCCTGGGGCATCTCGAGACCGGCGCGGCGCGCCAACTCGGTCACCGCCTCCACAAAGCCCAGGCGATCGTAGGCCATCAGGAATCCGATCGCCGATCCGTGCGCCCCGCAACCGAAGCAGTGATAGAACTGCTTGTCCGCGCTGACCGTAAACGAGGGGGTCCGTTCTTCATGAAAGGGGCAGCAGGCCTTGTAGTCCCGGCCGGCCTTGCGCAAAGGCACGCGGCCGCCGACAAGCTCGACGATATCCGTACGCGCCAGCACGGCATCGATAAAGGGCGACGGTATCTTAGTTGCCACACAGGCCCCCCAGGCGCCCGCACCCCGCAAGACAGACGCCCTTCCTTAACCCAACCGCTCCTTGATGCGCGCGCTCACCGCGGCCATGTCGGCGCGACCCTGCACGCGCGGCTTGATGTGCGCGACCACGCGGCCCATATCCTTGATCGACGCCGCCTGGGTGTGCGCCAAGGCCTCTTGTATGAGGTCCTCGATCTCCTGGGCGGACAGGGGGGCGGGCCGGTAGGCGGACCATACGGCCAGCGCGGCCTGCTCTTTCTCCACGAGGTCCGTGCGGCCGGCGGCGCTGAACTGCTCGACCGACTCCTGACCCTGACGGACGAGCTTCTCCAGGACCGCCAGTACGGCGCCGTCGTCCAAGGACACGCGCTCGTCCACCTCGCGGCGCTGGATGGCGGCCCTCAACATGCGGATCGCCTCGAGCCTCGGGGCGTCCTTGGCGCGCATCGCCGTCTTCATATCCTCGGCGATTTGCTCCTTTAGCGTCATGGTCGTTAGAAGGGCCTGTTGACGCGCTGCGCCACGCGGGCGATTTTTTTCAGCTCGCGCTTGCGCGCGGCGGCCGCCTTGCGCTTGCGGACTGCCGTCGGCTTCTCATAGAACTCGCGACGACGAACCTCGGCGAACACTCCCGCCTTCTCACACGACCTGCGAAAACGACGAAGCGCTACCTCGAAAGGCTCGTGCTCCTTGACGCGCACCGATGGCATAGACGCAATACACCTCGCTTGAGTGATAATTGAGCCGGCGGCCCGTGGTAAACGGCGGATTCTAGCGCGCACCGGCCGATTTGTACACAGCGACACCGACTGGACATAGGGTTCCGTCAAGTCGTCCCATTGGAGGATGCCGGGATGCTGAATAGCTGAGGGGAGGGCGAGCAGCGGAAGCGCCGGTGGCTACAGGTGCCCCAGTGGCCCCTCCTTTGGGGGGTTGAGAGCGTCATGTCGTGCGCCGGAAGGTGATCTGAAGCCCCAAGGCATGAGCGACTTTCATGACGGTTGCGAGGCTCGGGTTACCATCGCCCGAAAGGGCCTTGTAAAGGCCCTCGCGGGTGAGTCCGGTATCGCGCGCAAGCTGGCTCATATTGCGGGCGCGGGCGATTGTCCCTAAAGCCTGGGCCATGAGCGCGGGGTCGTTTTCCTCCGCGCAAGCCTCCAAATAGGCCGCGATATCTTCGTCGGTCTTTAAGTAGTCCGCCGTATCGTAATGACCGAACTCCTTATCCATGAGAGCTCTCCTTCCAGCGGGCCGCAATAGCCTTGGCGTTGGCAATGTCCGCAGCCTGTGTCGCCTTATTACCGCCACAGAGCAGCACAATAACGGCTATCCCCGATTGGTAAAAATACACCCGATAACCGGGCCCGTAGTGGATACGCATTTCGGAGATACCTTCTCCGACCGACTTCCTCCGACCGACTTCGCGTCTCCCGGGTTTCCGAGCGCCAAGCGATCTATCGGCATCTGAATACGAGCCCATGCGCGCACATCACGCAGCCTTCTCAGCCAGCGATCGAATGTCGCGCTTCTGATGATCTCCATAAAATTGCATTGTGAACTATAGTTATCATATCGTCAATTGAGGCGTTTTATTTCTCTTGCTTACCGACAGAGGCAGAGTCTCTCAAACCGAAAAGGGGTGGAAGGTAAATGAACCATGCACGATTCACGGGTCGCACCTATAGCGGCAGCGGGCGCTTACGTACCCGTCAGGTCTTTGCCCATGCGGGGCGGCGCCCCCTGCCGTCCTAGGCTCAGGGGGCACAACCCGCGCGCTTGGTGCCAGCGGCCGCCGGCGGTAAGCTTGGGGGTTTCCCGAACCCTTAAGGGGCGCGATTCATGCTCGTGCTCGGCATCGAGACCTCCTGCGACGACACCGGTGTCGCGCTCTACGACCGCGACGCGGGGCTGCGGGCCCATGCGCTTTTCAGCCAGATCGGTCACGCCGCCCACGGCGGTGTGGTGCCCGAGCTCGCCTCGCGCGACCACGTCCAGAAGCTCTTGCCGCTCATCGACAGCCTGTTGCGCGAGGCCGGTGTGGCAGTTGGAGACCTGGATGCGATCGCCTACACCGCAGGCCCGGGCCTGGCCGGGGCCTTGCTGGTGGGGGCGGCGCTGGCCCGGTCCCTCGCCTTTGCGCTCGCCATACCGGCCTTGGGCGTCCACCATCTCGAAGGCCACCTCCTGGCGCCGCGGCTCGAGGCCCAGGCGCCCGATTTCCCGTTTCTCGCCATGCTGGTCTCGGGGGGGCATACGCTGCTCGCCGATGTCCGCGCCCTCGGCTGCTATACGATTCTCGGCGAATCGCGCGACGACGCCGCCGGCGAGGCCTTCGACAAGAGCGCCCAAGTCCTGGGTCTTGGTTATCCGGGAGGACCCGCCATCAGCGCGGCGGCGGCCCGCGGCGGCGCCACCGCGCTTAGGCTGCCCCGGCCGCTCACCGACCGCCCGGGTCTCGAATTCAGTTTCAGCGGCCTGAAGACCGCGCTTGTGCTAGCCGCCCGGGAACAGCCCCTGGACGACCGGCGGCGCTGCGATCTCGCCTATGCCCTGCAGGAGGCGATCGTCGACACCTTGGTCGTGAAGTGCCGGCGGGCACTGGCCGAGACCGGCCATACGCGGCTCGTCATCGCAGGCGGCGTCGGCGCAAACGAGCGGCTGCGCGAGCGGCTCACAGACGAGACCCGGGAACTGGGCGTTGCGCTCTACTATCCGCGACCGGCCTTCTGCACCGACAACGGGGCGATGATCGCCTATGCCGGCTGCCTCAGGCTCGCCGCCGGGCAGACCGACGAGGGCGGCTTCGGCGTCCGCCCGCGCTGGCCGCTCAGCGAGCTTTCGCCGCCCTAGCGCCGATCTTGGTCTCGCGGCCCGCGAGGAGGTTGCGGATGTTGCTGCGATGGCGCCACAAGAGCAGGGCACTCATGGCCGCGGTGGTCCCAAAAAAGAGCTCGACGTGGTGATGCAAGGTTGCGGCGACCAGGAACGGCGCGGCCACTGCGGCGGTGAGGGCCGCGAGCGATGAATAGCGGAACACGGCCGCCACCACGAGCCAGATCCCGAGCAGCCCGGCGCCGGCGACCGGATCGATCGCCGCGAGCACGCCCAAGGCGGTGGCCACGCCCTTGCCGCCGCGAAAGCGGAAGAACACGGGATAGATATGCCCGAGCAGCGCGCAAAACGCGACCAGGGCCACGATCCACGGGGCCACCCCGATAAGCCGCGCCAGGACCACCGGCAACACGCCTTTGAGGATATCGCCGATTAGGGTGATAATAGCGGCCCTTCTGCCGCCGATACGCAAGACATTGGTCGCCCCGGGATTGCCGGAGCCGACATGGCGCGGATCAGGCAGCCCCAGCATGCGGCTTACCAAAATGGCCGTGGACAGCGAGCCGAGGAGATAGGCAAGCCCCGGCAAAACATAGGCCCATAGTGAGATATGCGTGACGGCGTTCCCCCAAACAGCAGCGACGTGCTGTATTTACACGATCTGACGGCAGATTGCATCATCGGGATCTGGGATTGGGAACGTCAGACCCGCCAGACGGTCATACTGGATCTCGACATGGGTGTCGATATCCGCGCGGCCGCGGCCTCGGACGACATCCACCACACCCTCGACTACAAGGCGGTCGCCAAACGTGTCATCGGCTTCATCAAGACCTCGGAGTTCCACCTCGTCGAGACCCTGGCCGAGCGAGTGGCCGAACTTGTCTTGCGCGAGTTCCCGGTCCCGTGGCTGCGATTGCGCCTCAATAAGCGCGGGGCGATCCGCGGCGCGGGCCAGGTGGGGCTTGTGATCGAGCGACGCCGCGCGGACGCCTGACGGCGCCCCATAAATTGTTCAACGGAAAGGATCGTATCTGATGCCAAAGATGTCCCACGCGGCAGCCGCTGCACTGATCGCCGCCTTGTCGCTCTCGTCCGCCCAGGCCGCCGGTTTCTATGCCGGCGTCAATGCCGGCGCCTCCGAGGCCCAGGACCTCGGTAATGCCGCAAGCGCCGGGATCTACGCCGGTTATGCGGTCGATCCCTGGCTGACCCTGGAGATCGGCTACAACCGTCTTGGCCGCTGGACCGGCAACGACCAGGGCCAGCCCTATGCGACCGTCGTCGATAACGTCGACGTCTCGCTGACCGCGGGACCCCGGTTCGGCCGGCGGGTGCGTGTCTACGGCCGTATCGGCTTTGTCGACTGGTCCACGATCGGTACAGGCGGGGGTGGGGAGCACAGAATCACCGGGAGTTCGGCGCAAAACGATATGCTGGAGGAACTGCACCAGGGATTTTACGGTCTGGGTGTCTCCTACCGCCTGAGGCGCCACATCGGCCTGCGTCTCGAATACCGCGTCTACCGCGCCATGGCGGTCAACGGCCACGATCTCGACATCAACTCCGTCCTCCTGGGCGCCGCCTACCACTTCGGCTGACGCCTCTTCAAAGGACCGTCGACCGGCCGCCGTCGACGGCCACGACCTGACCCGTGACATAAGGGGCATCGAGCAGCAGGAACGCGACGGTGCGCGCAATATCTTCGGGCGATCCCGTGCGATGCAGCGGGATCTGCGCCAGCACCCGCGCGCGTTCCGCTTCCCCGCCGCCGGCCTCGGGCCACAGGATGGCCCCGGGGGCCACGCCGTTGACGCGCACCGCCGGGGCAAGCTCGCGCGCCAGGGACTGCGTGAGCATGGCCAGACCCGCCTTGGCGATGCTGTAAATGGGGTAATCCTTCAAGGGGCGGCCGGCATAGATGTCGACGATGTTGACGATCGCGCCCTGACGGGCGGCGAGATGCGGCGCCGCGCATTGGCTGAGGAAAAACGGCGCGCGCAGGTTGGTGCCGATGAGATCGTCCCATTGGGCGGCGGTGGCCGCATCGAGGGGTGTCTCGTAGAACGACGAGGCGTTGTTCACGAGCATGTCGAGCCGCCCGAAGCGCTTGAGCGCACAGTCGACCAAGTGGCGGGGGGTATCCGGCGCAAGCATGTCGGCCTGCGCCAGGACCGCGCTCCTCGGGCGCGCGGCCTCGAGCTCGGCTGCGAGGGCTCGCGCGTCGTCGGCCGAGGCGCGATAATGCAGGACCACGGACAGGCCCCGGGCGTGCAGATGGCGGACGATCGCAGCGCCTAGGCGGCGTGCGCCGCCGGTGACCAGAACCACGCGTTCAGACCCCTGCATCAAGCCCCCCTCTTGTGCCAGAATGTCCCATATCGCCCCCTTAGCCTCATAAACGATGCCCGGTTCGTCTCTGCCCCCCTGGGCGGCGCTCACGCCGTCGGAAGCCGCCGCCCTCGCCCACAACGAAGCGGTCCTGGATGCGCGCCTTGCGCACGGGCCGCTGGCGTTCACGGATTATATGGAATGGGCGCTCTATGACCGCGACTGCGGCTATTATGCCCGGCGCGAGGTCTTCGGGCCGCACGGGGACTACGTCACCGCCCCGCTCCTGTCTGCACACCTCGCCTGCGCGCTCGCCCGCCAGTGGGCGCCGATACTCGCCGACCACGGCGGTTCTATTATGGAGGTGGGTTCGGGAAACGGCCAGTTGGGCCTGGACACCCGGAAGGCCCTGGCGCGCATAAACCGGCTCCCGGACCGGTATTGGATGATAGAGCGCAGCGCCCGGCGGCGTGAGGAGGCGCAGGCGCGCGTGGCCTCCGAGATCCCGCAATGGGCCGACCGGGTCTCGGTGGTCGCCGACTGGCCCGATGCTCAAGCCTCGATCATCGTCGCCAACGAACTCCTCGACGCGCTTCCCGCCGCGCGCTTTCGGATGCGCGGCACCGCGGCCCATCCGCTGCGCGTGGCCCGCGACGCCGCCGGCGCCCTGATCTTCGTCGAAGGCCCTCCGGACCCCGATACGAGCCGCGCCCTCGCAGATCTGGCGCTCGCCGAGGGCTACGAGTCCGAGACACTGCCGCTCGCGCGCGGCTTTCTGAAAGAGGCCTCCGACCATCTGGCGCACGGCGTAATCGTGTTGATCGACTACGGCTTTCCGCGCGCCGAGTTCTACCACCCCGAGCGCCGGCACGGGACGCTCATGTGCCACTTTCGCCAGCAGGCCCACCCCGATCCGTTGATTCTGCCGGGCCTTCAGGACATCACCGTCCACGTCGACTTCACGGCGATCGCCCGGGACGCCATGGCGCTCGGGCTCACCCTGGCCGGCTACACGAGCCAAGGGGCGTTCCTGCTCGAGCTCGGGATCGGCGCGGACATGCCGGCCGACGCGCGCGCGGCCCTGCTCGACCGCCAGGCGATCAAGCGGCTGACCCTCCCGCACGAGATGGGAGAACTCTTCAAGGTCATTGCCCTCGGGCGCGGCCTCAAGGCCCCGCTCCAGGGCTTTCGCCTGCTCGATCGCAGCCGGGCGCTCGCCCTCTGACGGTGGGCACACAAATACGGGAACACAGTAATGGGGCGTGGCGCCTCGGCCGGAGACCGCTCGCTCAGCCGCCCCTGCGCAACTTGAGGTAGATCTGGGGCAGACGCCGCGGCAGGTCGTCCAGGCGATCGACGACCAGGAAATGGCCGCGCCCGAAGATGCGCTCCAGATAGGCGGCTCCGGACGCGTCGAGCGTGATGCAAAACGCGTGGATGCCCTGATCCGCGGCCTCCTTCACCGCCATGCGCGTGTCCTCGTGGAGATAGCGCTCATCGCCGCCGTCGTCGTAGTCGGCGGGACGGCCGTCCGAGAGGATGAGCAGCAGGCGGCGGGCGGTGCCGGCCTCGCCGAACCGGACGCAGGCGTGACGAATGGCCGCCCCCATGCGCGTGGCCAGGCGTCCCGACAGCCCCCCGAGGATGGCCTCGGTCTCCGACGTGAACCGCCGCCCGAAGTCCTTGATCGGGTAGTAGCTCACGGCGTCGCGATATTTCGAGGCGAACCCGGCGATGGCGTAGGCGTCACCTACCTCCTCCAGGCTCAGGGCGAACAGCAGAAGCGCCGCCTTCAGGCGGTCGACCACCCGGCCAGTCCCGTCGGCGGCCTGCTGCATGATAGAGGTGGAAAGATCCGCAAGCAGCAAGACACCGGTGTCGCGCCGCAAGAAGCGGCGCCGGCGATAGACCCGCGGCGCGGGCCGGGCTCCGGTGCGCCGATCGACGACGTAGTCCACGGCCGCGTCCAGATCGAGCTCCTCGCCCTCGCTTTGGCGCCTCTGGGGGACAGGCCGGCGCGGCTTCTCGGCCGCCTGGAGGGCCCGCCGCAACCGGCGCAGGACCGGGGCGTGGCGCGCCAAAAGCTCCTGCGCGCAAGCGCTATCCCGCTCGGTCAGGTCCCGCTCCGTCACGCGCGCCCAGTCGCGCCGATAGGTCTTTTCGCGATAGTCCCATTCCGGGTAGGGGGTGCCCTCCCCGGCTACCAAAGTCCGGCGGTAGCGCGCGGTGGCGGCGGCCGGTTGCGGCCGGCCGACCCCCACCCGTCCGCCCGACCCGCTGGTGTCCTCGGGCGGGATCTCCATGTCGGGGTCGTGGCCGGCGCTTACCGGCGCCGGGGTCGCCGCGACGGGCTCGGGGGCGTCGGACCCGGCGCCCGCCTCGGGTTCGGGCGGCGCATCGCGGACCGCCGGGCGGGGGTAGACGGGCCGCTCGTGGTTGGGCGACCGGCCCGGAAGATAGGCGGCATCGCGATCGGCGAGGTCAAGCGGCGGAAGGGCGCCCTCGCGGTAGAGTGCGCGGGCCTGGACCCATGAGGTGACGAGATCGGCGTCGGGCGCGAGCAGCGCCGCCCACGGACCGGCCGGCGCGACCTGGCCTGCGAGCATCTGAAGACCAAGACGCCCGAGATCGAAATAGGCACCCGCAGGACCCTTTGGCCGCGCCGCGGCAAGGTCTAAGAGCCGCGGGACGTGATTGGGCATCAAGGCCTGGACGCGGGCATCCACCCGGAAGTCCTCGCACAAATCGAACAGGACCTGAAAACGCAGGAGATCCTCGCCAAAGAGCGCGAAAAGCGGCCGCCATGTGACACGCTGATCGGCATCCAGGGGCGGATGGGCCATCCCCGCCTCGATAAAGAGCCGGTCGATCGCCTCTTGCCCATAGGTCCCGAAACGCAAATGGCCGGCATGGTGCAAAAGGGCGGCGAGCGCCTGCTCGCGCGTCGGAAACGCCGACGGCACAAACAGCGTACGCCCGTCGGTCTCGATAAACGGACGGACCCCGACGGCCAGGCCCCGGGGCGCAAGCGCCGGGGCGAGCCCCAAGGCCGCCCGTGTGACCAGCGCCAGAAAACGCTCATGCTCGGCGGTCCGAAACCCCGGCAGCACTGCCGTCAAGGCCTCGTCGCTGTCCGGCCCCTCCAGCCGGAAGAAGGCCTCGCCGCGCAGGCGCCCGGCCTTCAGGATATCGGCCCCGCGCCGCAACCACGGCCCCAGCGCCTGCGGCCCGAGAAGCGCCCGGACCTTGATGGCGCCCGGGAGCGCCAGCCCCTCCGGCAGGCCGTAGCGGGCGGCCAGATCGGCGAGCGGATCGAGGATCTCGCGCACACCCGCGAAACCGCGGCCAGCGGCCAGATCGGCCACCGGCGTCTGAAAGAAGATCGCGCCGGCCTCCGGATGCCGGCGCGCCCAGGCAAGCCCCGTCTCCCCCCAGCGGCGCGCGTCTTCCAGACCCAGGACCCGGACAGCCTCCGGGAGGCCGGCGAGATAGGCGGTCAGGGCCTTCCACGACCCGCGAAACGTAAGGAATCCCCGGGCCTGCTCCGTCCAGACATCGACCGCCCCGACGTCCCGGGCCAGCCCCGGGCTCGCGCGCAGGAAGGCCTTGCCGCCGTCGCGATCCTGCAAAAAGAGGTCCCGGCCGGTCTCGGCCCAGCGCGCCGTCGTCTCGGCGCCATGGGGCTCCAGGGACGGCAGCGCCGCGCCCAGATCGCGGTGGGCCACGAAGCTCAGCTCCTTGAGCTCGTTGACGACCAGCGCAAGGCGCACCCCGGGATCCTGGGTCATGCGGCCAAAAGATGCGCCTTCACGATCTCGCGCAACGCCATGGCGAGCTCGACATCGTCGGTCAGGGGATTGACGAGCGCCGCCTCGCCGGCCTCCACCGGGGGCAGGCCGGCAGCGATCAGGGATCCGGCATACACCAGCGAGCGCGTCGAGCTCGCCTCGTCTAGCCCATGGTCCTTGAGGACCCGGGCCTGGCGGGCGATGGCCACGAGCCGCGCGGCGAGCGCGGGATCAAGCCCCTCCACCTCGTTTTGCAGGATGCGCGCCTCGACCTCGGCGCTCGGATACCGGAACTCGATGGCCACGAAACGCTGTTTGGTCGAGGGTTTCAGGTCCTTCAGCACCGTCTGGTACCCCGGATTGTAGGAAATGACCAGCAGGAAGTCCTCGTGGGCCTCGATCTCCAGACCGCGCTTTTCGAGCGGCAGGCGGCGCCTGTGGTCGGTCAAGGGGTGGATGATGACGGTGGAGTCGGTGCGGGCCTCGACGATCTCGTCGAGATAACAGATGGCGCCGGCCTTGACCGCGCGGGTGAGCGGGCCGTCTTGCCAGACGGTCGACTCGCCGTCGAGCAGGAACCGGCCGACGAGGTCGGCGCTGGTCAGGTCCTCGTGGCACGAGACCGAGACCAGCGGCCGGCCAAGCCTATGGGCCATATGCTCCAGGAAGCGGGTCTTGCCGCACCCCGTCGGACCCTTCAGCATCACCGGCAACCGCCGTCGCCAGGCCGCCTCGAACACCGCGATCTCGGTGCCCTGAGGCTCGTAGTAGGGGCCCGTCCCGGCGTCCGGGGCCTGTACGATGTCGCGCTCCACGCCCCGCAATCGGTCTATCAAGCTGCGCATTGGCATCCCTCGTCTATTAGCGGCCCATGATACATCCCGGGGCGACGAATGCCACCGCCCGGCGCCAGACCGAGAAGCGGCTCCGGCTAGGGGACGGGCCTCATCCGGCCTATGATCCGGCGGCGCGCCTCGCGGATCCGCTCCTGGATCCGGTCACCGGCCAGCCCTTGCGCGGCCCAATCGCGGCCCGATACCGCGGCGGCCGCATCGCGCGCCGCCTTGAGCCACGCCGCCTGCGGATAGGCCGCGTCCTCGCGGCCCGACCGGCCCCGGGCATCGGCCTCGCACGCCCCGAGGAATTCCTGGAAGCGTTCGGGCCGGCGGAACCCGTCGACCGCCTCGATAAGGCGCAGTACCGTGGCGGGCCGCAGGCTCAGGGCCCTGTGAACCTGGAGATGGCAACCGGCCACGGCGCGCGCGAGCGCCCGATGTTCGGAAGGGACCTTGAGGCGGGCG
This sequence comes from Acidiferrobacter sp., assembly GCA_027449165.1. Taxonomy (GTDB): domain Bacteria; phylum Pseudomonadota; class Gammaproteobacteria; order Acidiferrobacterales; family Acidiferrobacteraceae; genus Acidiferrobacter. Next base: position 22,320 of record DAIDMD010000117.1, read on the forward strand.
CACACGGCGTCCACGAGGCTTAGGCCGCGCGCCTCGTGACCCTTGTGAGAAGGCCATTCGGAGGGCGGGGTGAGGCCCTTGCCGACATCGTGCAGGAGCACCGCGAACCGGGCCCGCGCCGTAAGCCCGAGCCGGGCGGCCTGGCGCAGCGCCAGCAGGACATGCGCGCCGGTGTCCCCCTCCGGATGGTGCAACAGCGGCTCGGGGACGCCGAACAGCCGATCGATCTCCGGGAATTGCACCGCCAAGGCCCCGCATGCGCGCAACACCTCGACAAAGAGCCAGGGGTGGGGCTCGGCCAGCGCCCGGTCGAGTTCGGCGAAGACGCGCTCGGGCACCAGGGCCGACACCTCGCCGGCCGCGACCATGGACCGCATGAGCGTCCGGGTCTCGGCCGCGACCGCAAAGCCGAAACGGGCGTCGAAGCGGGCGACCCGCAAGACGCGGACCGGGTCTTCGGCGAAGGCCGGGCTCACATGACGCAGGATCCCGGCGCGCAGGTCGGCAAGCCCTCCGTAGGGGTCGATCAGCGTCCCGTCCTCGGAGCGGGCCATGGCGTTGATCGTGAGGTCGCGCCGCCCGAGGTCCTCGTCCAAGGTCACGTCCGGGTCGGCATGGACCACGAAGCCCCGGTAGCCGGGGGCGGTCTTGCGCTCGGTACGCGCAAGGGCGTACTCGCAATGGCTCTCGGGATGCAGGAACACCGGAAAATCCGCGCCGACGCGCCGGAAACCGAGCGCCTCCATCTCTTGCGGCGTGCTGCCGACCACGACATAATCCCGGTCGATGACCGGTCTTCCGAGAAGATCGTCGCGTACCGCGCCGCCTACCAGATAGGTTTTCATATGTTCCGCGAGCGTGTCGGCCAAGGCCGCCATTGTATCGGCTTCCTGCTCGCCACGCTCGCCGCGGGCCTCTTGTCGGGGTGCGGACTCCCCTACTACGGCCAGGCCATCGGGGGCGAGTTCGGTATCATGGGCGCCGAACGTCCGATCGGCCGGGTGCTCGCCGATCCCGCGACGGCGCCAGCCGTCAAGGAACGCCTCCGCTATGTCCTGCGGGTGCGGTCATTCGCGCGCACGAGGCTCGGACTTGCGCTCCACGGCGACTACCGCGACTATGCGGACCTCCATCGCCCCTACGTCGTCTGGAACGTCTTCGCCGCCCCGCGGTTTGGTCTGACCCTGAAACGCTGGTGCTTTCCGTTCGCAGGCTGCGTCGCCTACCGCGGCTATTTCTCGAAAAGCGCCGCCGAACGCTACGCCCGGGGGCTTGAGCGCAAAGGCTACGACGTCTTCGTGGGCGGGGTGCCGGCCTTCGCCACGCTCGGCTATCTGCGCGATCCGGTCTTGAGCACCTTTCTCGGTTATCCGCGAACCACCATCGCCCACATCATCTTCCACGAACTCGCGCACGACCTCATCTATGTGCCCAATGCCACCACCTTCGACGAATCGTTCGCCGATGCCGTGGCGGCGGTCGGCGTGCGCCGTTTCCTGAAATACGAAGGGACGCCGGCCGAACGCGCGGCCTACCGGCGGCGGCGCGCGCGCCACAAGGCGGTCGTCGCGCTCATGGCTGCCTGCCGTGCCCGGCTGGCGCGAGTCTATGCCGACCCCTCCCTGACGCCGGCCCAGCGGCTTGGCGCCAAGCGCGCGGCCTATCGGGCCCTGCGGCGCGGCTTTCGGGCGCTCACGCGACGCTGGCGGGGCAGCCACGGCTACGGCGCGTTCTTCCGGGGACGATTCAATAACGCCACGCTCGGCGCCTACATGAGCTATGAGGACCTGGTGCCGGCCTTTCGGCGGCTGCTGGCCCTGGAAAACGGCGACCTCCCGGCGTTCTTCCGGGCGGTCCGCTGGTATGGGAGGATCCCGGCGCCCCTGCGGGACCGGGAGTTGAAAAGCCGAAGGGGTTTAGTCGAGCGCCCGCGCACCCTCGGGCGCGCTCGGGGGTGCTGCGGCCTCCCAGGGTCCCGGCAAGGCCTTGTGGGCCTTGAGCGCCCGCGCCATCCGCGCGGGGTCGAGAACCGGCCGCACAATCAGGCGTAAGCCCTTGAGATATTTGCCATTCATGGTGCTGACCGCCCGCTCCGCCTGGCGTTTGTCGGCAACCGCGACAAGGGCGTATCCGCGTGCCCGATGATCGTCCGCCGCTGGCGCGAGACAGGCGAATACGACCTGCCCGAAACCCTGGAAGATGATCCCGAGATCGGCCTCGGTGACCGTTCGGGACAAATTCCCGACATAGAGATTCATGACCCGCAGACCCCCCAAACCCACACTATCCGTGTCTCTTTATAAACGTTAGCAGACGCTAGGGGTGAGTGAGGCGCGATGCCTGTCCTTCCGTCCTGCGGGGGCGACCGTGCGTCAGGGCCGGCCCCGGGATGAGGTCCTTCAGCGCCTCCTCGAAGGACCGGGGCGTCACGCCGAGGTCGCCCAGGCCCGGCCCGCCGGGGGGACAGACGGAGCCCGCCCGCAGGGTGTGCCACTGGTCCACGGAAAACGGCGCGCCCGGCCAATGCCCAAGAAGGCGTGCGAGCCACAGGCTGACGCCCGCTGAAAGCCCCCAGGGGGGCGGCCGGCCGGATCGGCGGGCGATAGCGGCCACTGCCTGCCCGAGAGGGAGGACCTCGGGCCCGCAGAAGCCATAGTCGTGGCCGGCGGCCCCGGTGCGGGCCAGCGCCGCGGCCAGGCCGCAGGCCGCATCGTCCACATGGACGGGGGCGATGAGGCTCTCGGCGAGCGGGACCGGCAGACCGAGCGGCGCCCAGCGCAAGAGCCGCTGGAAGCGGCCGACGAAACTGTCGCCCGGCCCGTAGAGGACGCTCGGCCGCACCACGACGGCGTCGGGCGCCGACTCGCGCAAAAGCCGCTCGCCCCGCGCCTTGCTGCGCAGATAGGCGCTCGCCGAGGCGGCATCCGCCCCCGCCACGCTCACGTGCACAAGCCGCAGCCCCCGGCCGGCGCGCGCCATGCGCGCCGGCAGCTCCTCATGCACCCGCACGAAATCCCCGGGCACGCGCTCCGTCAGGATGCCGACCAGATTGACGAGGGCCGCAGCCCCGGACGCGGCCTTGCGGAGAAAGTCCTCATCGTGGACGTCCCCCTCCCAGAGCTCGAGGCGCGGAAGGACCAGGAGGTCGCGGTGGCGATCCGGCCGGCGGGTGATGAGCCGCAGCCGGTAGCCGCGATGATGGAGGTCCCTGGTGAGCGCGCGGCCGAGGAATCCGCAACCCCCGAGCACGACCACGAGCGCGCCCGGCCTAACTCCCATCCGCGGCCAGCTCGACGGCCGGAGGAATGATCGTCATCCGGGCCGCAAGGGCGTCCTGGCGGCCATTCAGCAAGTAGTCGTAGATCGCCGTGAAGGCAAGCACGTTCTTGACGTAACCCCGGGTCTGGCGATAGGGGATGGTCTCTATCCAGATATCGGCCGGCAGGGGGCGCCTTATTGGCAGCCAGGAAATGGCCGCCGCCGGTCCGGCGTTATAGGCGGCGGTCGCCACCGGCTCCTCGCCGCGCGCCCGCAGGAGCACGTCCGCCAGATAATGGGTCCCCACATCCACGTTGTTGGTCGCATCGATGAGGTCGCGGTCGCCGGTTATCGGCAGATGGATCTCCCGGGCAGTGATGAACCCGGTCTGCGGCATGAGCTGCATGAGCCCGAGGGCCCCCACGTCGGAGCGCGCATCGAGGATAAACGCGCTCTCCTGGCGGATGATGCCGTACACCCAGGCCGGATCGATCTTGTTGCGCCCGGCATCGGCCTCGATCAGCGACCGGTAGAGCAGCGGGAAGCGGATCCCGAGCGCATGCTTGGCCGCGGTCCCGGCGACCGTGAGGATCGCGCAGTCCCGCCAACCCCATCGCGAGGCCAGCAGCCCGGCGGCCTCGATCTGGTCCTCGGACAGTCCGTGCAGCGCCTGAAACCAGAGGTCACGCGCCTCGCGGTGCTGATGCAGCCGGAAGAGCTCGTGGGCCATGCGGATGTCCGGGAGGCGATCGACGGCCCGCAAAAGCCCTGCGGGTTCGGTCAGGGGCACGTTCGGGATATGGTAGGGTTGATCGAGCCGATCGGCGGCCAGGAACCCGTAATACCCGAAATGCCCGGCGAGCTTTACGAAGATCGCATGGGCGGCGCGGGCATGGCCGGTGGCGGCGAGCGCCCGGGCCCGCCAGTACTGCCACTCTTGCCGGCGTTGCGTATCGCGCGGCAGGGCGCCCAGGAACATCAGGACATCGCCCCACGCCCGCTCGCGCAGGGCCGCGCGCACCCGCCAGCGGGCGAGCCGGCCATCGCCCTTGAAGGGCACCGCCGCCGTGAGCCACGGCAGGGCCGCGGGCAAGTGATCCGCGGCGGCTATCAGCCCGAGCCCGCGCAGAACATAATTGTTGTCCTCCCCCAGCACCGGCTGCTCGCGACGCAGCCTTTGCCAGAGCGTCATGGCCAAGGTCGGGCTGCGGTAGCCGAGCGACACCACCGCCTGGCGCACGATATGGCGGGCCCGCTTGCTCGTCAGGGGGTAATCGAGATGGGCCAGGACCCGCGCGGGATGCGCGGCCAGGGCAAGCCACCGGTCGGCCCACAGTGCGTGCGTAGGCGACAAGGCCGGCCGCAGACGCTTGACGAGGACGGCGTTGGAGGCGGCCATGGCGAGCTTGGTGCGCGCCCACAGCCGGGCCTGACTGGCCCCCCCGCCCTTGAGCCAGCGCGCGGTCACCCCCCTGCAGCTATGCGGCAGCGACTGCCCCGTCAGCCAGACCGCCTGCACCGCCGCGGCGACGTCCTGTCCGGCGCGCGAGAGCGCCGCCAAGTCGTCGCAGTGCAAGGCGACGTCGGAGTCGAGGGCCGGCACATAAAAGGCCAGGAACCGCTTATCCTCGTGGTGACGGGCCAGAAACTTGAGCCAGGCACGGCGCAGTTTCGGGGTGACGGGGAGGTTCGGGTAGCGCGCGAGAAACGCGGCCACCGCCTGCGGCCGATCGTGGCGCATCCGGTCCATGAGATAGTGGTAGCGCAGGTAGGGGCGGACGATATAGCCGGACAATTCGCCGTACAATTGCCGGAAACGGTCGTAGCGCGCCTCGTTTAGCGCGGTGAGCGCATGCTGGTAGCGCGCCCGGTCGAGGCCGAGAGGGGTATTGGCGTGAGCCACGCTCGAAAACGCCAGGGCGAGAACGAAGATTCGGGCAACGCGCACGGGCCTGACTGCGGTAACGAGATTGAATCACTATACTTAAATTAACGAACTGCGCAAGGGATTCCATCATGCCATTCGACAGCGTCAATCCGGCGACCGACGAAAGGGTCGCAAGCTTTGCGGAAACCCGTCCCGAGGAGGTCGAGGCGGCGCTGGTGCGCGCCGCGCGCGCCAGCGCCGCGTGGCGCGAGCGAAGTCCCCAGGACCGCGCCGCGCTCTGGCGGAAGGTGGCGGCCGTCCTGCGCGCCGGGCGGGACCGTTACGCGGGGATCATGACGCTGGAGGTCGGCAAACCGGTGACCGAGGCCCGCGCCGAGATCGAAAAGTGCGCCTGGGCCTGTGATTATTATGCCGAAAACGGCGAACGCATGCTGCGCGACGAGCGCGCCGAGATCGGCGAGGCCGACGCCCGGGTGGCCTTCCTGCCGCTCGGCGTCGTGCTCGCCATCATGCCGTGGAACTTCCCGTTCTGGCAGGTGTTCCGGTTCGCCACCGCGGCGCTCACGGCCGGCAATGCCGCGGTCCTGAAGCACGCCGCCAACGTCCCGCAATGCGCGCTCGCGATCGCCGAGATCTTTCGGGAGGCCGGCGCCCCGGAGGGGCTTTTCGAGGTCCTGCTGGTCCGGGCGTCGGCGATCGCGGCCTTGATCGACGATCCGCGCATTCAGGCCGTCACCCTGACAGGCAGCGAGGCGGCGGGGCGCGCGGTGGCCTCCGCCGCCGGGCGGGCCCTAAAGAAGACCGTGCTCGAGCTGGGCGGGTCGGATGCCTTTATCGTGCTCGCCGACGCCGACCTCGACCGGGCGGCCGAGGCGGCGGTGATGTCGCGCTATCAAAACGCCGGGCAGAGCTGCATCGCCGCCAAGCGCCTGATCCTGGTGGAGTCCGTGGCCGAGCCCTTTCTCGAGCGCTTCACACGCCTCGTCCAGGGTCTCAAGGTGGGCGACCCGCACGACGAGACGGTTCGCATGGGCCCGCTCGCCCGGCGCGACCTGCGCGAGACCCTCCATGAACAGGTCACGGACGCCCTGAACCGCGGCGCCGCGGCGCGCCTGGGCTGCCGGATCCCGGAGGGGCCCGGCAGCTACTACCCCCCGTCCATCCTCGACCAGGTCGGCCCCGGCATGCGCGCCTACAGCGAGGAGCTCTTCGGGCCGGTGGCGATCATCCTGCGGGCGCGCGATGCCGAGCACGCGATAGCGCTCGCCAACGACAGCCGTTACGGCCTCGGGGCCAGCCTGTGGACGCGCGACGGCGCGCGGGGGGCGGCGCTGGCGCGGCGCGTGGAATCGGGATCGGCGTTCGTAAACGCCCTGGTAAAAAGCGATCCGCGGCTACCCTTCGGCGGGGTGAAGGCCTCGGGTTATGGGCGTGAACTCGCGCTCTACGGCCTGCGCGAATTCACCAACATCAAGACCGTGTGGGTGGCCTCGTGAGTCGGTTGCCGCTTTCAAGGATAAAGGGCGCGGCCGCCGGTCTGTCCCTGTCCCGGCCGCCGCACGCCCGCCCCGGACCCTAGAACAGGAACCGGAGGCTGCCGCTGTAGAGCTGGGTATTGTTGCTGGGGATGCGGAACTCCTGCCATTGCCCGCGCAACGCCACGTGCCGCGTGACATCATACTGCACGCCGCCCCCATAGTCCGGATGGGTGCCGTCGCGGGTCATGGTCGTGGAGACCGGGGTGATCGTGCGGGTATGAAACCGCGACGCGCCGCCTTCGACGAAGACCGCGAAGCGCCGTGTGAAGGGGAAGCTCAACAATCCGTTCACGTCATAGCCGCGGTTGCGAACCTCGTCGGATCCCATCGGCGTCGTGATGGTGTCCGTGCCAAAGTTCTGATAGCCGGCCTGGACCGCGAAAAAGCGGTTGAAGGCGTACCCCACGAATGCCTTCCAGGCCGGCCGCGTGCGCTTCGTATTGCCGAAAGGCCCGGGAAAGGGGGAAAGCAAACCGCCGTTGTGGGCCTCGCCGCCGCCGGCGCCGACATAGAAGCCGGATTCCGGAGAGCCCAGATAATGGGCCGACGCGACGACCGGCGCCAGCGCAAACGCCGCCACTATCCCTGTCGTGACAACTGCTCCTTTCCTAATCATAGCGTTTCCTCCGTTTTTGACTTCGCTTGGTTGGACAGCCAAATTCCCAGCTTGTTTCCGCAGCCTCCGTTCCCGCAAAGATGCCGATTGCCCACATGGCATGAAATACGCCGCTATACAAGCGGAATTCGGACGTTAACGACGGGCGGGCGGGATCGTGCAACGATGATCGGCGCTAACGCGCCGACAGGGAACGCGCGACGACAGTCTTCAGGTAGGCCGTCTCGGGGATCGCCGGGTGGACCGGATGGTCGGGGCCCTGGCCGCCTTCGTCGACGAATTGGAGTCCACGCTTGAGGCGTCCGGCGGCCTGCGCCACGACCCGGGACAGGGCGTGGCGTTCGAGATGATGTGAGCACGAGGCCGAGAGCAGGACGCCATCCTCGCCCAGAACGGCGAGCGCCGCCTCGTTGAGCCTTTGGTAGGCGGCCAGACCCGCCTCGTAGTCCTTGCGGCGCTTGATGAGGGCCGGCGGGTCCACAATCACGACATCGAAGCGCTCGCCGGCGTCGCGCAAATTCCGCAAGACCTCGAAGACATCGCCCTGCACGGCGGCGACATGCGGGGCGACCCCATTATCGGCGGCATTGGCCCGCGCATACGACAGCGCCCGCTCGGAGGCGTCCACGACAGTCACGTGATCGGCGCCGTGGGCCGCCGCCTGGATCCCGAAGCCGCCGACGTAGGTAAAGAGATCCAGGACCCGCGCGCGGGCCACATACGGCAGGATCCGTGCACGGTTCGGTCGCTGGTCGTAAAACCACCCGGTCTTCTGGCCCGCCCCGAGCGCCACCCGGAATCGGCAGCTGCCCTCGATGACCGTCGCCTCGGCCGGCGGTTGGCCGAGCGCCGCCTCGACATAGGAAGGCAGCCCCTCGAGCGCGCGGCTTGCCGTGTCGTTGCGCAACAGGATGCTGGCCGGACGGACGACGTGCTCCAGGGCCTCGACCACGACCGGCTTCAGGCGCTCCATGCCGGCGGTCGTGAACTGGGCGACGAGCGCGTCGCCGTAGCGATCGACGACAAGACCCGGCAGGCCGTCGGCCTCTCCGAAGACGAGCCGGTAAAAGGGTTGGCCGTAGATGCGCTCACGCCACGCGAGCGCACTTCGCAACCGGTCTGTAACGAGATCACGACCGACCACCGCGCGGGGATCGGCACTGACAAGACGGACGCTGATCAGGGAATTCGGGTTCACGTAACCCACGCCCAGGCAGCGGCCGCGGGCGCTCTCGACCCGCACGGGGTCGCCCGGCGCGAAGGCCGTAAGGGGTGTGGCGGCGGTATCGATCTCGTTGCTGAAGACCCAAAGATGGCCGACGCGCAGGCGCCTATCCTCGCGAGGACGCAACCGGATAGTGGGGAGGGAGGACATCGCGGCATTATAGCAAGAACGGCCACGCGCCGGCGCAAGCAGCGTACAATGGGGGCTTTGGAACAAGGCCATGCCCGAGAACGGACTCAACAACCGGCTCGCCTGCGAGACGAGCCCCTACCTCAAGCAACATGCCGGCAACCCCGTGGCCTGGCAGCCCTGGGACGATGCCGCCCTGCTGGCGGCGCGTGCGGCCGATAAGCCGATCCTTCTGTCCATCGGCTACTCGGCGTGCCACTGGTGCCATGTCATGGCCCACGAGTCGTTCGAGAACGAGGCGGTGGCGGCGGTCATGAACCGCCTGTTCGTCTGCATCAAGGTCGACCGCGAGGAGCGCCCGGACCTGGATCGGGTCTATCAGGCGGCGCACAACCTGCTCGCCCGCCGCGCCGGGGGGTGGCCGCTCACCATGTTCCTGGCCCCCGACGACCTGACGCCGTTTTTCGGGGGGACCTATTTCCCGGCGGAGGCCCGTTTCGGGCTCCCGGCATTCCCCGACCTGCTCGTCTCGGTGGAGCGCTATTTCCGCGACCACCGCGCCGAACTCGCCGACCAGGGCCCGCGCCTGTGCGAGATCCTGAAGGCCTCCGACCATGGCCACGATATCCCGGGCGAAGCGGAGGGCGCGCCGCCCGCGGCCCGCGCCCTGGCCGATCTCAAGCAACAGTTTGACGAGGTCGACGGCGGGTTCGGGGGCGCCCCGAAATTCCCGCACCCAGGCGGCGTGCGCCGGCTCCTGCTGGCGTTCGCCCGCGGCGGCGACCGCGAGGCGCTGGCGATGGCGGGCAAGACGCTGCACGCGATGGCCGACCGCGGACTCTACGATCATCTCGAAGGGGGGTTCTTTCGCTACAGCGTCGACGCCCGCTGGCACATCCCCCACTTCGAGAAGATGCTCTACGACAACGCCCTGCTGATCCCGCTTTACGCCGAGGCCTTCGCGGCCACCGGCGACGCCCGGTTTCGCGAGGCCGCCATGGCCGCCGGCGACTGGGTGCTGCGCGACATGCAGGCCCCGGAGGGCGGCTACTACGCCACCCTGGACGCCGACAGCGATGGCGAGGAAGGGGCGTTTTATCTGTGGCAGCGATCGGAGTGCGAGGCGCGGCTCGACGCCGCCCTGGCGGCGGTGGCCATACCGTATTTTGGCCTGGACGGGGCACCGAACTTCGAGGGCCATAGCCATCACCTCATGATCGCAGCCCCCATCGCCGATATCGCCGCGCGCCTGGATCTCTCCCCGGAAGAGGCCGCGGAACGTCTGGAGCGGGCGCGCGCCCAGCTCGCCGCCGCGCGCGCGCAGCGGACCCGGCCCGGGCGCGACGAAAAGATCCTGACGGCCTGGAACGGGCTCATGATCAAGGGGTTGGCGCGCGCCGGGCGGCTTTTGGGGATCCCCCGGTTCGTCGATTCCGCGCAACGGGCCTGCGACCGGATGCGCGCGGATCTCTGGGACGGCGCGCGCCTGGCCGCGGTCACCAAAGACGGCCGCACCAGTCCCTACGGCTACCTGGACGATTACGCGTTCCTGCTCGACGGCGTCCTCGAACTCCTGACGGCTCGCTGGCGCCCGGAGGACCTCATGTTCGCCCAGGCCTTGGCCGAACGGCTGATTGCGGATTTCGCAGACCGCGAGACCGGCGGGTTTTACTTCACCGCCGGCGACCACGACACACCCCTCTACCGGCCCCGGTCGTTCTCCGACGACGCGCTGCCGTCCGGCAACGCGGTGGCCGCCTCGGCGCTCCTGCGTCTCGCCCATCTGCTCGCCGACCCCGGGCTCGAGGCGCCGGCGCGCAAGGCCGTCGAGGCCGGTTTGGGCCCGCTTACGCGCCACCCGTCGATGCATGCTACGCTCATCGAGGCGTGGGAAGACGCAACCGATCCGCCCGCCATCATCGTTTTGCGCGGCGCGGCCGGCCCCCTCGCCCGATGGCACGAACGCGCCCGGACCGGCTTCGCGCCGCGCCGCTCGGTCTTCGCCATCCCCGACGAGGCCGAGGGCCTGCCGCCCGGGCTCGCAGCGCGCGCCCCCTTGGGCCCGGTGGTCGCCTATGCCTGCCAGGGGTTGCAGTGCGAGGCGCCCATTACCGACGAGGCCGCGTTCGAGGCCCTGCTCGCCCGAACCGCGGCGCCCGCATAACGCAACATCGGAGGAAACGGTATGCCCATGAGTCTCGGCGACTTCATCGCCGGCGCCCGCAGCAGGGTGCGCGAGATCTCGGTCGAAGAACTCGACAATCGCCTCGAGGACAACGAGGCGGTGCTCGTAGTCGACGTACGCGAGCCCGCGGAATACGCATCCGGCCACATCCCGGGCGCGATCCTGGTCCCGCGCGGGACGCTCGAAGGGGCGGCCGATCCCGGGAGCAAATACCGCGTCGAGCCGCTCTGCTCCGCCCATGACCGGCTTGTGATCGTCTATTGCGAGTCGGGGGGACGCAGCGCCCTGGCCGCCGATACCCTACAGCAAATGGGCTTTCGCGACGTCTACAACCTCGCCGGCGGCTGTATCCTCTGGGATGCGGAGGGACTCCCGCTCATACTGGGCGACTGAAAGACTGCCGGCCCGCCCGGGGCCGGGCCCTGATCGGGTGCGGCCTCAAAGGACCGGGCCCGCCGGGCACACTACCGTCCCAGCGCCAGCTTCTCTCCCTCCAGGGCGCCTGTCATGGAGATCCGCTCACCAGTCACGACGGGCAGGGGGCCGCACGCATCACCCCGTGCCGGTCCGGTAACCAGACGCGGTTACCGTCCGCCCCTGGGGGCCTCTTCCTCGATGTCTTTGCCGGCGCGGTTATGAGCAGCGGCGTGTTGCCCAGGCGACCTCATCGGGCCGTCGCTCCCGCCAGTTCGAGGAGCTTTTTTCGGAAATAAACGAAGCTTGGCGATGCGTTGTTTGTGACATCCATGTGCGGAGCGATTTTCTCAGACCATAGGGATTTTTCCGCCCCGACAGCCTGCCACCCATTGGCACGAAGCGAGGCGGACCCCCCCTTAAACACCGCATCCGCCAAACATTCCCATGTGCCACATATCGAGTCGTTCACATACGCATTTAGCACCGCATCCTTTGCCCGCGGATAGGCCAATTTAATCGCCCGAATGTCACCAAGAAGCCAAGCCTCGCCTTCCTCAATGGCTATGCAGAAGCGGGTTTCCGGCTTGGGATTGCAAGCATCCAGAACGCTCAGGAGCTCCTGCCGAAAGGCCTTGAGGCACTTGTCGTCGAGGTCACAGACCACGATAACGGCCGCTGGCGTCTCGCGCGGATAGCCTCCGAAAGTCCTGCCATGACCTCGGAGGAGGCGTGGAAGCTGGTCGAGCAACATCCGTTTGTTGGCCTCTCCGCCTGCAGCGAGGCCTTTCGGGATGCGCCCTATTCCCCTGTAGAAGTGCACCTTGAACGTATGGTCATCGCCGACGATCTTCGGAACAAGGATATCCAGGGCCTTTTTGCCGGACTGGTCTTCGACGAGAAACTCGAAATGCATTCGATCACCTCGCGTCCAGATAATCGCTGTACCAAAGTCCCCCCAAAGGCAATCCCTCAGCCACCATATTCGTTATGATCGCATCGTCGCTCGCCCGACGGATAACCGAGTAGCCATCAGGACCCTTTTCCAGAATCCAGACCTCGTTGGGCTCCAGGGCGTCCACCAGATAGGGTTGATGGGTGGTTATGAAAACCTGAGATCCATCCTTGCGACCTGTCGCGTGCTCCCGGAATTCCCTCGCCAAGGATTCCAGAAGCTTGTGATACAAGCCATTTTCCGGCTCTTCGATACATAAAAACGGCGGTGGTGTCGGGTCTTCAAGCAACAGGAGGTACGCGAAAACCTTCAATGTGCCATCGGACATCTGCTGGGAATAGAACGGGTCTTGAAAACCCTTGTCATTGAACCTCAGAAGCAGGCGGCCATCATTTGTCTTCTCTGTATCAATCCTGTTTATTCCGGGAATTTTTTCCGCAATCCGGTTCAAAATGGCCTGGAAACGCCTCGGATGTTCCCGTTCCATAAACTGCACAACATTCCCCAGATTGTCTCCATGGATGTTAAGATGCTTTTGAGGGCCTGCGAGCGGCAGGCTCCTGGCCGCATCCGGCGTGAAGTAGCTGAGGTACCAGCCTTCAATGAACTTGCGGAACGCAGAAATTCTCGGATGTTGCTTCAAAGATCCCAGCGAGGAAATCCCGAGCTTGCGCGTGTCCTCAAGCTCAACAACATCGGTTTTTTTGGACTCCTCTCTTTCCTCGCCAGATTTTATAGATTCCATAAGGCGGATTAGGTCGAAATCGCCTTTCTCTTCGTCGATCTGGTAGCCTTCTTGATCGCCTTTCCAAACAACACCCTTTCCGTTATTCAGAACAAGAAATGAGAAAGGCCAACCGTGCTTCTGGCCCTTTCGCCGCTGCCTGAGACGTTCTCCCCTTACGTATGGACGCCCGGAACTATCCACATCAATGGCAATTTCATATGTGATTGGTCGGGCATTTCCATCCTCTTTATAGTACACCTCGAACTCTATTGGTCCTTTTTGGCCTTGCGCCCTGATACGTTCAAACCCCCCCCTCCCACGAGAGTCGCAGGCCTCCTCGACGCCGGACTTCAAGGCATCCGCAAGGAACCCGAAGGCATCGAAAAGCGTGCTCTTGCCAGCACCATTTTTTCCAATGACGGCGGTCATGGGCGTGAGGGGTTCCGCCTTCTGCTGATTCCATAGGCGTCCCAGCGTAACATCCTTCAATGCTCTAAAATTCTTGACCCGAAACCCCTCGATTTTGGCCATTATCCCCCCTCTATTCTTGTTCCCGTCCGGCCGCACCACGCCGGAAGTCGGGGATCATCTTCAAGAGCATCGTCGCCCCCTTTTGGGTAAACGGGCTCGGCCTGGCGCAAAACTCTGCCAGGGCGCCGCCTCGGCCATGTCCGCAGGGAATTTCTCCAGGCTGGCAGGTTTGCCATGGGCCTCAAATGCCCCCTGAGGCTAACGTGAGCTGGCGCATGGGCCTCATTTCATTGACGCACACGATTTTACCATTACGGCTTCCATACAGGGACTAGGTCATAGGTCTTGCATGAACCGCTTCCCGGACCCAGCGGAATAAGTCCCTACGGAGAATGGCGGGATTCGCGCGCGGCGCGCCGCGCCCGCATCCCGATCAGCCGCTCCTCGGTCTTGGTCTCCGACTTCCGGCAATTCGCCGGGGCCCACTCGGTCCCCGGGTCCGCAGCGCACTGCGCCAAGGAGCCCGGGGCCGCAAGGATCAACGGATAGTCGGCAAATGGCCTGAGGGGCGCCGTGGTGAGATTCCTGCTGCCCCCCCGCACACGGGCCTCGCACGGGCCTACGGGGCTGCTCGGTCATGTGCGCGTCACGCGGTAACCGCTCGGGCATGGGCCATGGGCCCCGGCAAACCTGGATTAGACGCCGCGACACTGCATCGCGCCCCTCGCGATCTCGCGTCGGGGCATCGTGCTGCAGGCACCCGTTGGTGCGCGCAAATTCACTGCAGTTCCGCCTGAGGAGCCGCTCATCGTAATGGCTGGATGGATCGGCTCTGGTCGCCTGAGATCAAGACCGGCACCCGCTTGGGCGTCCGAACACCAATTCGAACGAATGAGCCCGCGCTCAGGTCAGGCGATATCCGAAGACCTCCGCGAACCGATCACGAAAGGCCTCGGGATCGAGCGTGTGGTTCTGCGTCCCGGCGTATTCAATCTTGAGGGACCCCAGGAGCGAGGCCACACGCCCGCTCGTCTCCCAGTCGAAGCCTCGCTCCAGGCCGAAGAGCAGGCCGGCGCGGTAGGCGTCGCCGCAACCCGTGGGGTCGCAGACCTTCTCCGCGCGCACCGCCGGGATGCGATAGATGCGGCCGCCGGCGTGGATCTCGGAGCCCTCGGCGCCCTTGGTGACGATGAACGCCCGGGTCCTCTCGGCAAGCTTGGCGACGTCCATGCCGGTGCGGGTCGCGAGCAGCTGCGCCTCATAGTCGTTCACGCACACATAGTCGGCCTGATCGACGAAGCGCAGGAGTTCGGGGCCGTCGAACATCGGCAGACCCTGGCCGGGATCGAAGATGAACGGAATCCCGGCCTGCGCGAACTGCTGGGCATGATCGATCATGCCCTGGCGTCCGTCCGGCGAGACGATCCCGAGCGTCACCCCGCCGGCGTCGGCTACCCGGTTCCGATGGGATTCGGCCATCGCCCCGGGATGGAACGCCGTGATCTGGTTGTCGTCGAGGTCGGTCGTGATGAAGGCCTGGGCCGTATAGGTCCCGGGGACCTCGGTCACATGGGCGCGTGATACCCCGTGACGGTCCATCCACTGGGCGTAGGGAAGAAAATCCTCGCCGACCGTGCCCATGGGAACGGCCTTGCCGCCGATGGCATTCAGGTTATAGGCGATGTTGCCGGCGCAGCCGCCGAACTCCCGGCGCATGCTCGGCACCATGAACGACACGTTCAGGATATGGAGCCGGTCGGGAAGGATGTGCCGCCCGAACTTGTCCGGGAAGACCATGATCGTGTCGAACGCGAAAGATCCGCAAATAAGCGTCGTCATATTCCCCTAAAACCCTCGTGAGCAGGCCGTCCATTCCGTGCGGGCGACTCGCCGGCGCCGCGCATGGCGGCCGCCGGGACCCCCCGAATTCCTTGCAGGCCCGATGACAAGAAACGATCCGATAAGCGGCCCGATGACCTCACGCGCCGGCGCAAGCGGGCCGCCAGGCGAGATCGAGCTCGCGGGCGGCGCGCACCTCGTCTACGCGCCGCACCGGCAGCGTATGGGGCGCGGCGTGCACGAGATCGGGTGTGGCCTCGGCCTCGGCGAGGATTTCCGCCATGGCCGCCACGAAGCCGTCGAGCTCGGCGCGGCCCTCGGTCTCGGTCGGCTCGATCATCAGGCATTCCGGGACCATCAACGGAAAGTAGATGGTCGGCGCGTGGTAACCCTTGTCGAGCAGCCGTTTGGCGACATCGAGTGCGGTGATGCCGGTCTTGTCCTTCAGGCCCTTCAGGGTCAACAGAAACTCATGCGTCGCGCGGCGGCCGGGATAGGCCGGCTCGAAGCCCAGACGGGCCAGCCGCGCCAGCAGATAGTTGGCGTTGAGCGTGGCGTATTGGGCGATCCGCCCCATCCCCTCGCGCCCGACCAGGCGGGCATAGACATAGGCGCGCAGCAGCACCCCGGCGTTGCCCATGAACGCCGACAACCGCCCGATCGACTGCGGCCGGGTCTTCTCGGTGATCCAGTAATAGCGCCCGCCGCTCTCGCCGACCAGGGGGACCGGCAAAAACGGCAGGAGGCGTTCGCCCACCCCGACCGGTCCGGCGCCCGGCCCGCCCCCGCCGTGGGGCGTCGAGAAGGTCTTGTGGAGGTTCAGATGGACGACGTCGAAGCCCATGGCGCCGGGCTTGACCTGACCGAGGATGGCGTTCAGGTTGGCGCCGTCGTAATACAGGAGGCCGCCGACGGCGTGCACGCGCCGGGCGATCCCCTCGATATGCCGGTCGAAGACCCCAAGCGTCGAGGGGTTGGTGAGCATGAGCCCGGCGGTCCGCGGCCCGATCGCGGCATCGAGCGCCGCCAGATCGATGTCGCCGTCGGCCCCCACGTCGACCTCCCGGACCCGGTAACCGCACATCGCTGCGGTCGCCGGGTTCGTCCCATGAGCCGCCTTGGGGATCACGATCTCGTCGCGCTCCAGATCGTTGCGGGCCCTGTGGTAGGCACGGATCATGGCGACCCCCGCGAACTCCCCCTGGGCCCCGGCCATCGGCGCCAGCGAGACGGCTCGCATGCCGGTCACGTCCTTCAGTATCTCCTGCAGCTCGAACAGGCAGGCCAGAAAGCCCTGGCCCGTCGATTCGGGCGCCAGCGGGTGGCGGTTCGCGAAGCCCGGGAGCCGGGCGGCGACGTGCGCGGCCCGGGGGTTGTACTTCATGGTGCACGAACCGAGCGGGTAGAAATGGGTGTCGATCGAAAAATTCCGCTGGCTCAGGCGCGTGTAATGACGCACTGCCTGAAGCTCCGAGACCTGGGGCAAGGCCGGCGGCACCCGCCGCAACAGCGCGGGCGGGATATCGCCGGGCAGAGGCATGGGCCTTGGCATCTGGGCGCCGTTGACGCGCCCCGCCTGGCCTTGCTCGAAGATCAGCATGGGCGGCTTACCGGGCGGCGGCGATGGCCGCCGCGTAGTCCGGCTCTTGGCCGATCTCGGCCACGAGCTCGGTGTGGACGACCTTGTCCTGGGCATCGAGCACGACGACCGCGCGCGCGGTGATCCCGGCAAGCGGCCCATCCTGGATCAGAACGCCGTAGTCGCGCGCGAAATGGCGGTTGCGCATCATCGAGAGCGTCACCACGTGGGAGGTCCCTTCGGTCGCGCAAAAGCGTCCCTGGGCGAAGGGAAGGTCGGAAGACACCACCAGCACGACCGTGTTGCGATCCTTCGCCGCATACTCGTCGAAGCGCTTGGTGCTCAGCGCGCAGACCGGCGTATCGAGGCTCGGGACGATGCTGATGATCTTTTTCTTGCCCTTGAAATCGGCAAGTCCGACGTCGGCGAGCGAACCGTTGACAAGCTTGAAGTCGGGGGCCTTGGTGCCGACCTTGGGGAGTTCGCCGGAGGTCGTGCAGGGGGTGCCTTTGAGGGTGATATTGGCCATGTCTACGGGCTCCTTGGGTTGTCGTCCTTGTAGGCGCACGGGGGATCGAGACGGCGTTTGGTCACGATCCGCTCCAGGTGCTGCGCATAGCGCGCGATGTCGTCTGCGGTCTTCGTTTCCGTCGCGCATACGAGCAGCGCGTCCCCGAGCCCCGGGTAGTACTCCCCGAGCGCGTAACCGCCGAGGATGCCCTGGGCCTCGAGGGCGCGCAAGACCTCGGCGACGGGCACCGGAAGCCTCAGCACGACTTCGTGAAAAAACGGCGTATCGGGGAATGCCATACGCACCCCCGGGATGGCGGCCAGGCGCGCGCGAAGTTCGGCGGTGTTGGCATGCGAGGCCAGGGCGACGCGCCGCAGCCCCTCGGGACCGAGGAGCGCCATGTGCACCGTGGCCGCGGTGGCTAAGAGGCCCTGGTTCGTACAGATGTTGGAGGTCGCCTTGGAGCGGCGTATATGCTGCTCGCGCGCCTGCAGAGTCAGCGTGAAGGCCTCGCGGCCGACGGCGTCGACGGTGCGTCCGACGATGCGCCCCGGCATCTGGCGTACGTGTTCGCGCCGGCAGGCCATGAAGCCGAAATAGGGGCCGCCGGACGACAGCGGCGCGCCGAGCGGCTGGCCTTCGCCGACCGCGATGTCGCACCCGGGTCCCCATTCCCCCGGGGGCGCCAGCAACCCGCAGGCGACGGGGTTCACGAGCCCGATCGCCAAGGCCCCGGCACCGCGCGCCGATGCGGCCAGGGCATGGACGTCTTCGAGGCATCCGAAGAAGTTCGGCTGGGGGATGACGAGCGCGGCCGCCCCCTCGAGGCGCGGCGCCAGACCCTCGGCGTCGATCGTCCCGTTGTCGCCCATGGGTGCGACATCGAGGGTAATCGACTGGGCCGAGACGATGGTGTCGACGACCTTGCGGTAGAGCGGATGGACCGTCTCCGGGATCAGGACGCGCCGGGACCGGCCGTGCAGCCGCACGGCCATGAGCACGGCCTCGGCCAAGGCCGTCGAACCGTCGTAGAGGCTGGCGTTGGCCGCGTCGAGCCCGACGAGGCTTGCGATCATCGTCTGGAACTCGTAGAGCAGCTGGAGCGTGCCCTGACTCGCCTCGGCCTGATAGGGGGTATAAGCGGTATAAAACTCGCCGCGGCCCGCGATCTCCCAGACCGCCGCGGGGATATGGTGCTCGTAGGCCCCGGCGCCCACGAAGGTCAGGAACTCCCCGTCGGCCGCGGCGCGCTCGCGCATGAGCCGGCCCACCTCCTGCTCGGTCAGGCCCTCGGGCACTCCGGCAAGCGGCGCCGAGCGCAGCCCCGCGGGGATCTCGTCGAACAGGTCCTCGAGCGACGCGGCGCCGATGGTCTCGAGCATGGCGGCCGTGTCGGCCGCGGTATGGGGAATAAAGGGCATGGCCTAACCTTCGGACGCGAGCAAGGCCTCGTAGGCGGAGGCGTCGAGCAGGGCGCGGACGCTCGCGGGATCGCTGGGCCGCAGCTTGAAGAGCCAGCCCTCTCCGTAGGGGTCGGCGTTCAGGGTCTCGGGCGCATCGCCCAATGCCTCGTTCACCGCGATCACCTCGCCGGCGACCGGGGCATAGACGTCCGAGGCCGCCTTGACCGACTCGACGACCGCGCACTCCTTGCCGGCCCCAAGCCGCGTGCCGGGCTTGGGCAGTTCGACGAAGACCATGTCACCCATCAGGTCCTGGGCGTGGTCGGTGATACCGACGACCAGGTCGGCGCCCGCCTCGCGGACCCACTCGTGGCTCTTCGTGTAGCGCAAATCCCCTGGAATCTTACTCATCTCTCCCCCCTCACAGATCGATCAAGACCCGCCCATGACGCACGAAGGGCGGCGCGACGAGCCGCGCGCCCAGGATCTGCCCGGACCGGCCCACGACCTCGCAGGCGTCGCCGTCGGCCGCCCCGGCCGGCACCCGGACAAGCCCGATGCCGCGCGACAGGGACGGCGAGAAGCTGCCGCTCGTCACCGTGCCCGGACCCCAGTCGCCGCGCACGATCTGGCCGCTGCGCACAACACCGGGCCCCTGCAGCAAAAGCCCGGTCAGCCTGCGCATGCCGCCTTGCGCGCGCTGTCGCAAAAGCGCAGGGCGGCCGATGAATTCGCGGTCGCCGGCGAAGCTGACGGTCCAGGCGAGACCCGACTCGAGCGGCGAGACGGTGGTGTCCATATCGTGCCCGTAGAGGTTCATGCCGGCCTCGAGACGCAGGGTATCGCGGGCCCCCAGGCCGGCGGGCGCGACCCCTTGGGCGATGAACCTGCGCCACAGGCCGGTCACACGATGCGCGTCGACCAGGACCTCGAAACCGGCCTCCCCCGTGTAGCCCGTGCGGGCCAGGAAGGTGTCGCCGACAATCGCGGCGTGAAAGGGCTTCAGGCCGGCGAGCGCGGCGCACTCCTCGCGGCTTAAGACCCGCGATGCGGCGTCCTCGGCGCTCGGTCCCTGCACGGCGACCATGGCGAGATCCGGCCGCGGCGTGATCTCGACGTCGAACCCGCCGGCGTGCCCGCGAAGCCATGCGATGTCCTGCTCCGCGGGTCCGGCGTTGACGACCAGACGAAACCAGTCGGGCGCCAGGAAATAGGTGATGAGGTCGTCTAGGACGCCGCCCTGCTCGTCCAGAAGGCAGCCATAGAGCGCCTTGCCGGGGACCGTGAGCTTATCGACGTCGTTGGCGAGCACATAGCGCAGGAAGGCGCGGGCGCCGGCGCCGCGGACCTCCACGGCGCGCATATGGGAGACGTCGAAGATGCCGGCGTGACGGCGCACGGCGTGATGCTCGGCGATCTGCGACCCGTAGTGGAGGGGCATATCCCACCCCCCGAAATCCACCATGCGGGCGAGCGCCTTGACATGCTCTTCATAAAGCGGGGTACGGTGACCCATGAGAGATCTCGCGTTCGATACACACGAACTCGGCCGCCAAAAGCGGCGAGCGCCTCGATAGCCACCCCTCTGTCCCACGACCTGAGAGCTTGAGCCCCTTCGGTGGACTGTCGCGCAGTCTCTCTCCAGAGTCGACGGTAATAGCCTCGCGGTCCTTTTGCCGGTACGTTTCCGGGCGGTTGCGTCGTCGGCGCCCATGCCCCGAGGGGCGGGCCTCTCCCGCGAGCTGCCTGTCGTGCGCCGACTATATCAGCCCGCCTGCGCAAACGCCAAGCGCGGCGGGGGAGGACCCCGGGCCCCTGCCCGGCGCGGCCATCCTTGCAAGCGCAGATATAAAAGGGCTAGGCTTAAACACAAAAATACAATGGCGGCCCGTAAGAGGGTCCTTTGGGGGGTGCGGCGGCGCGCGAGCGACCGGACGCAGACACATAAGGAGAATCTATGCTGCGCACTCTCGTTATCGCCCTGAGCCTGTTCGGGGCATCCGCCTGGGCCGCCGGCCGGCCCGCCGACTATATCCTGGTCGCCCCGCCCCGCCAGGGGCTCGCCCAGGCGAACGCCGTCTATGGACGCATCGCGCACTTTCTGACGCAGGCCACGGGCGCGCCGATCACGTTTCACTACATCAACAACTGGCTCAGCTACATGGCGGCGGTGCACGACAACACCGCCGACATCTATTTCGACGGCCCGTCGTTCATCGGCTGGCGCATCGCCCACTGGCACGACCATGCGGCCGTGGCCTTGAGCGGCGACCTGAACTTCGTCCTTGTGACCAAGAAGGGGGGGCGTTCGCCCGCGCGGATCGATGACCTGATCGGGCGCGGCGTCTGCGCGTTCTCCCCGCCGAACCTGGGAACCTTGACGCTCGACAGCCAGTTCCCGAATCCCGCGCGCCAGCCCTATATCGTGGTCATCCACAACTTCGCCGAGGCGGCGCGCAACATCATCGACGGAGGCTGCTTGGCGGCGCTCGAGCCGCTGCCGGTCTACAAGCACCAGGCCATGCAGTTCCCCGGCAAGCTCCAGGTGGCCGACAAGATTCCGGGGCTGCCCAACCAGGGCTTCTCCCTCAGCGCCAAGGTGCCGCCCGCCCTGCGGCACAAGATCATAGCGGCCCTGTTGAGCCCCGCGGGCCGCGCCGCGACCAAGCCCCTGCGCGACATGTTCGGGCATAAGCGGCTCGTCCGGGTGCACGATGCCACCTATCTGCCGTACCGCAAGCTTTTGCGCGCCATGGCCGGCTTCTAGCCATAAGCCACCCGCGGGCCGCGGCTCAATTCCGCGGGAGGCCGTGCGGTATCTGGTATTTTTCGAGCAGGCGATAGAGGGTCACGCGCGACACCCCGAGCGAGCGCGCCGAACGCGACAGATTTCCGGCGTTCTTGTCGAGGGCCTCGCAGATCGCCTCCCGCTCCGCGCGCTCGCGGGCCTCGGCCAGGGTCTCCTCGACGGGGACATCGCGATAGGATCCGATATAATCGAGACCCAGATCCTCGGGTCCTATCAACTGCCGTTCGCACATCACCATGGCCCGCCGGACCCGATTTATGAGCTCGCGCACGTTCCCGGGCCAACTGTGCCGGCTCAAGGCCGCGAAGGCGTCGCGGCTGAAGCCGCGCACCTGCGGATTCTTTTCCGCGGCGAACATGTCGAACCAGTGGCGGGCCAGCAGCGTCACGTCGCCCTCCCGGGCGCGCAGCGGGGGCACCTCGAGATTCAGGACGTTCAGACGATAATAGAGGTCTTCGCGGAAGCGCTTTTCATGCACCGCCTTTTCGATGTCGACATGCGTGGCGGCGATGACGCGGATGTTGGCGTGCATGGTCTCGGTGCTGCCCACGCGCTCGTAGGTCCCGCCTTGTAGAACTCGCAACAGGTTCACCTGAAGATCGAGCGAGAGATCCCCGATCTCGTCGAGAAAGAGCGTGCCGCCGTCAGCCGCCTCGATACGTCCGATCTTGCGCTGATGGGCCCCGGTGAAGGATCCCTTCTCGTGACCGAACAGTTCCGACTGGATCAGCTTGTCGGGCAGCGCCCCGCAGTTGACGGCCACGAACGGCCGCGGCGCGCGCACCGAGTGGGCATGGATCGCAAGCGCGCACAACTCCTTGCCGGTGCCCGTCTCCCCCTGAACCAGGACCGGCGCGTCCGATTGGCTAATCTTGGCGATCCGCTGGAAGGTGGCCTTCATCGCCCGGCTGGCGCCGATGATGTTCTTCTCGAATCGGATCTCGGCGGACCCTTGGGGGCGGTTGCGGCTCAGATTCGCCATGCCCAGGGCATGGCCCAGGCTGTGCAAGAGCCGCGGCACGTCCACCGGCGCGACATGGAAATCGAGACAACATTCGCTGATGAGGTGGCTTGCCACCACGCTCTTCAGGAAGGCGAGATCGAGGATCGCGATCCACCGGAAGCGGTTATTGCCATAGCCCAACAAGGCCTCAGCGTCGGCAACCTCCTTTTCGCTCGCGTCCTGCAGGCACACGATGCCGACGCCCGCGCCCAAACGGTCCATGTGGGCCCGCGCCGCAGCCCACGCGCCGACACGCGTGAGATTCCATCCCTGGCTCGTGATATCCGCCTCCCGAAACGGCAGGGTCTTCGCCGCACAGTAAACGAGCAGCGAGCGAGGCCCGTCCCCGAGTCCCGCCCGGAATCCGAAGTTTTCGGTCTTGCGGTCTTTCTCCTCCCCCGACACTTCGATCTCCCCGTCTCCCCTGGCCGGCATCGCTAAAATATCGTGGGCACGGTCACGCTCAAGTCGATATTCGGCGCATCCTTCGTGAGGCCCACCGCCAGGTTGGTGACGAAGGTCACGCTGCGGCTGTCGGCATAGGACATGCCCAGATTCAGGACCGCCGCGTTGCCGCTGCTGCCCACGACCCCCTGCCACGCGCCGCCCTGCGGCTTGATTCGGGTCTCGGCGATGAAGTTCTCCGCCAAAGACAGCGTCAGGCTCACGCGCCGATTGAGCGCAAACGCCGTACCGCCCCCGAAACTGACGTAGTTGCCGCCGGCCACCTCTCCGGGCTGCGCGGGTCCGGTGCTGGAGATATTCCCGAAACTTTGCGGGATATTATAGGTGTAGCTCACGCTCCCGAACAGGATGGCCGGACTCGCGGGCTTGATGAACGAAAGCCCCGTGGACACGGACCACATCCCGTTGCCGGTCGGCAGCGACTCCGGGTAGCTCAGGTTGTCGTTCTGCGTCTGGGTGACCACCGGGATGCCGTAGGGGCTGCGTCCGGTCGGCGCCTTGGCCGTCAGGTTCCAGATGGCCGCGGCCCCGCCCTGGCTGCCGGAGAGCTGGTAGTACAGCGCCGCGCTCGCATCGCCGATCTGACCCTTGTTGGTCACGTCCTGCTGGCTCGCCTGCAGGCTCGAGCTGTTGACGCCGACCGACACATACGTGCTTTGCCGGGCCAGGTAGGGCACGGTCACCGACAGCTCGAGATCATTCGTGGGGGCGTAACTGGTCTGGAGC
>DAIDMD010000118.1 GCA_027449165.1 Acidiferrobacter sp.
TCGTCAGCCAATTGCCGGGACACCTTGTGCTGCCAGTCTTGCCGCGCGCAGCGCACATGATCGTGCGCGCGCGCTACTTGTCGCCTATCCTTGGCGATGTTGCTGCCGAAGTAATCACGGAGGTCGGCTATCGGGCGGCCAGCGTCCGCGCAGCGGGCCTTGGCGGCCTCGATCTTGCGCGAGAGCGATGGCTGTTTGCGCCGGAGGTTCTTTACGGCCCGGCGCAGGAAGCGGGGGTTTTGGGTCTTGACGCCGTCGCTTGTGATGACGGCGTCCCTGAGCCCAAGATCGATCCCGGTGACCCGCGTGACATGCCGAACCGGCTCCGGGGCGGCCTGTCCGTCCTCGGTCAGCACCGCGGCGTAATACCGTCCGGTCGCAGACCGCGAGACCGTGACGGTCTTGATGACGCCTGCGATCTCCCGGTGGACCACGGCCTTGACCCAGCCGACCTTGGGCAAGAAGACTTGATCGCCCTCGACCTTCACCCGCTGCGGGTAGGCGTAGGCCTGGCGCGATGCATGCCTTGTCTTAAAGCGCGGGAACCGGGCGCGATGGGCAAAGACGTTCATATAGGCCCGATCGAGAGGACGAAGCGTCATCTGTAAGGCCTGGGAGTCGGCGTCTTTGAGCCAGGGATAGTCTCCGGCCTTCCAGACCGGGAGCATCGTGATGAGCGTGGGAAGGGAGAGCGACTCATGCCGCTCCGCCCACGCCGCCTTCTTCAAGGAGAGCGCCTTGTTCCAGACGAAGCGCACGCACCCCAATTGCCGCGCGATGATGTCTTGCTGCGCGGCGCTCGGATAGAGGCGAATTTTGGTAGCACGGAACATGACGGGAATTATAGCCAAAAACACGCCGTGGCGCCTTATATCCCCCCCCTAAACGGCGGGGTTTTACGGCGCTGCAGGATAAGCCGCCTGCTTGCCGAAAACGCCGCGAAGCAATGTGGTTTTGCCCGACTGGCGCGGGCCGGTCAACACCACGGCCGGGAACTCCCGCGCAGTTTTGCGCAGAACCGGCTCCAGCGTGCGCGGCAGATATTTCC
Source organism: Acidiferrobacter sp. (assembly GCA_027449165.1). Classification (GTDB taxonomy): domain Bacteria; phylum Pseudomonadota; class Gammaproteobacteria; order Acidiferrobacterales; family Acidiferrobacteraceae; genus Acidiferrobacter. The sequence continues at coordinate 1,049 of DAIDMD010000118.1, forward strand.
CCATATCGTGCAATTATGCATTTTAATTGCACGATTACAAGGAACGCCTAATCGGCTGAAGGCCGGCAGGCCGGCTGGGACATTAAGGAGTCGCCGGTCCTTGGGGCGGCGAAGACGTCAGAGGCGCGGGCGCTTATCCACGATGGTCATCCCGATGGGCGCCATTGCGATTACCGCAAGCTTCAGGTGTTGGATGCCAAAAGGGATGCCGATGATGGTGACGAAGTTGGCCAAGGCCGCCAGGATATGGCCAAGCGCAAGCCACACCCCCAAGAACAAAAACCAGATGACGTTGCCAAGAAGCCCGAGCGGGCCGGTCCCGATATCCCCTCGGCCGCTTACCGCGCTGCGGCTCACCGCCTCGCGGCCAAACGGGAAAAACGTGAACTGGCCGATAACGAAACAGGCGCGCGCCCAGGGGATGCCGACGATGGACACGAGCGCCAGGAGTCCCGCAAGCCACCAGGCAAGGCCCATGACCGCCCCGCCCAAAACAAACCACAACACGTTGCCGATTATGGAAAACACAGCGCCCCCGGTTTTGGCCGCCACCGAACCTCGGGCGGCGGCCCATCGGGGATAGCATACCATCGGGAGCCCAGACGAGGGGTGACGGGCGCGAGGCGGCGTTCGAGCCGGCCTGAAGGGTCGGGGACGCCCTTGCAGACGGGGGACGCTTTTCGACGGCCCGCTGCGCGCCATGTCCCATGCGGCCAAGGGTCGTGGGAGACTCCCGGCATCATACCGGGGCGGCCCGCCGCGCGTCTTGGCGCCAGTGCGCCGCTTTAGCGCGCTTCGGGTGTCAGGGACGCGCGCCTTGGCCGAACAGGTGGCGGCGCGCCTCCTCGTCCAATTCGCCGCCGCGCGCGATCTGCGCGCCCACGGCATAGGCCCGCACCACTGCGGGACGGGACGCCATCCCCTCGAACCAGCGCTTCAGATAGGGGAAGGTCTCGATGTCCTGCTGCTGATCCCGATACGGGACGATCCAGGGGTAGCACGCCATATCGGCGATCGAATACTCCGGGCCGCCCACGAACGGGCTTTCGGCAAGCCGCCGATCCAACACGCCATAAAGGCGCGCGGTCTCGCGCACATAGCGGTCTATGGCGTAGGGGATCTTCTCGGGGGCGTAGCGCCCGAAATGGTGATTCTGGCCGGCCATAGGCCCCAAGCCCGCCATCTGCCAATAGAGCCACTGCAAGACCGCAAACCGGCCGCGCACGTCGGCCGGCAGGAACCGCCCGGTCTTTTCCGCCAGGTACTGCAAGATGGCCCCCGACTCGAACAGCCGGATCGGCTCGCCGTCGACGTCGGGGTCGACCAGGGCCGGCATGCGGTTGTTGGGGGCGATGGCCAGAAAGTTCGGGGCGAACTGTTCGCCCCGGCCGATGTTGACCGGGACGATCCGATAGGCCAGACCCGCCTCCTCCAGAAAGATGGTCACCTTGTGGCCGTTTGGCGTCGGCCAATAGTAAAGATCCAGCATAAATGTCCTCCCGGTGACGGGTGCGGCCCACGGATCGTTGCCCCTGGGACCCAGACCTGCGATTATACCGGCCTTTCCCAGCCCTTGTCGTACCCCAAGCCCGTCATGTCCTTACTGCGTCTCGATGATATCAGCCTGGCCTACGGCCACCACCCCTTGCTCGACCATGCCTCGCTCGCCGTCATGGCCGGCGAGCGCGTCTGCCTCATAGGCCGCAACGGCGAAGGCAAATCATCGCTTTTACGGATCGTGGCCGGCACGGTAAGGCCCGATGGCGGCAGCCGCGTCCTTCAGCCCGGGCTGCGGATCGCCACCCTCGACCAGGAGGTCGCCTGCGCGGACACGGCCACTGTCTACGAGATCGTCTCCGGGGGCCTCGCCGCGCTCGGCGCGGCGCTGGCCGAGTATGACCGTTTGAGCACGCAGCTTGCCGAAGGCGCCGACGGCGACCTTCTTGCGCGGCTCGGCGCGGCCCAGCAGATCCTGGACAGTCAGGACGGCTGGCGATTCCAGCAGCGGGTACACACCGTGATCACAGAGCTTGGGCTCGACCCGCATGCGCGCATGGGCGAACTCTCGGGCGGCTGGCGCCGGCGGGTCATGCTCGGACGGGCGCTCGTCGCCGAACCCGATCTCCTGCTGCTCGACGAGCCCACGAACCACCTCGATGTCGATGCCATCTTGTGGCTCGAAAACTATCTCGCGAGCTTTACCGGCGGCGTACTGTTCGTAAGCCACGACCGGGCCTTCCTGAGGCGGCTTGCGACCCGCATCGTCGAACTCGACCGCGGCGTCCTATCCTCGTGGCCCGGGACCTATGAGGACTACCTCCGGCGCAAGGCCGAGGCCCTGGCGGCCGAGGAGACCCGCGACGCCTTGTTCGACAAGCGGCTGTCCGAGGAAGAGGCCTGGATCCGTCAGGGCATCAAGGCCCGGCGCACCCGCAACGAAGGCCGGGTACGGGCCCTGGAGGCCATGCGCCGCGAGCGCCGGGCCCGGCGCGAGCGCGCCGGACGCGCCGATCTGCGCCTGGACACGGCCGACGCCTCCGGCAGGCTCGTCTTCGAGACCGACCATCTTACCCTGGCCTATGACGGCCGCGTCATGATCCGCGACCTCAGCGTGACCGTGCAACGCGGCGACCGCATCGCGCTCATCGGCCCCAACGGCGCCGGCAAAACCACGCTCCTGCGCGCCCTTTTGGGGGACGTGCCGCCGGCCTCCGGATCGGTACGCCGCGGTACCCGGCTCGAGACCGCGTATTTCGACCAGCAGCGCGAACAACTAGACCCCGAGGCCACCGTCATGGACAGCGTCGGCGAAGGCCGACTCACGGTCTCCATCGGCGGCCGTCAGGAGCATGTCGCGGGCTACTTGCGCCGCTTCCTGTTTCCGCCGGAGCGCCTGCGCTCCCCGGTCCGAATGCTCTCGGGGGGCGAACGCAACCGCCTGCTGCTCGCGCGTCTCTTCGCCCGGCCGGCCAATCTCCTCATTCTGGACGAACCGACCAACGACCTCGATACCGATACCCTGGAGCTCCTCGAGGAGATCCTGCTGGAGTTCACCGGCACCATCCTTCTCGTGAGCCATGATCGGGCCTTCATAGACCATGTGGCGACCGCCACATGGGTGTTCGACGGCGCGGGCTGTGTCCATGAATACGTAGGCGGCTATAGCGATCTGCCGCCGCGCCCGCCGGCGCCCGCGCCGGGCGCGTCCCAGGCGCCGGTGGAGCCTCGGCTCCCGCACACCGAAACGGCCGCGGCCGCGCCCCGTCGCAAGCGCTCCTACAAGGAACAGCGCGAGATCGACGAACTCCCGCAGCGCATCGAGGCGCTCGAGGCCGAACAGGCGTCCCTTCAGGCGGCGATCGCCGAACCGCGCTTCTACGAACAGGACCAGGCCACGGTCGCGCGTCTCTTCGATCGTCTCGCCGCTATCGAAAAAGAGCTTAGCGAGCACTACGCGCGCTGGGAGGCCCTGGAGTCGTCCTGACGGATCGCCCCGCCGCCGCCTCATTCATAGGCGCAATCGGCGCACCGCGCCGCTCGGCAAGACGGCAGGCGCCGGATGGCCGATATCCCGCGCCAGTGCCAGGACGGAGGGGATCGACCGGGCGGCACCGGCCCGTCAGGGCCGCCCCATGGCGCCGCCTCCCGGCCCAGCGACACCGCCTCCCGGCCCAGCGACACCGCCCCCTGGTCCAGTGATACCGCCCCCGGGTCCGGTCATGCCGCCCGGCCCCGTCCCGCTCATGCCCCCGGTGCCCCCGAGCGGGCCGCCCATGCCGCCCGGCCCCACCGACGACCCGGGCCCCATGGGCGACCGCAGGCCCAGGCCTTCGCGCAGCGTGCCGCCGAGATGCCGAAGCCTCTCCCCGCGCGCCGCGCGGCCGGCGAGCGTCGCGTCGAGCGTCAAAAGCCTTTGGCTTCGCACGCCCATCCGCCGGGCCTTGCCCAAGATCCGGACGATCTTGCCGCGCGCCATCCCCCACCCCCGCAGATCCGCTGCTACCTGCACGTAGACCGACACCCGCGAGACGGCAAGCCGCCGGGCGCCCAGCAGCCGATCGAGCGCCGAAGCGCGCAGCCCCGCGCGATGCGCGATCACGAGATCCGAGAGGGCGCGGCGCGCTTCGCGCGGGTGCCCGGCGAGGGAATCGGATGTCGCATGCCGGTCGAGTATCCGACGCGCGGCCTTCAGCTCGCGCCCGAACACCCGCAGCCCCTTGGTGATCCCCGCCGGCGGGACTCCCTTCACCAAGCCCTCGAAGACCTGCTCCACCGCCAGGGACACCGGGAGATTTACGCGGCGCAGACCGGCCAAATCCTCCGCCCACCCCCGCACCGCCGCCGCCGGCACCCTGTCGGCGCGCGCCTCGCGCACTAGGCGCCGCGCCTGCGCCCCGGACACCCCCGCATGCCGCAAGGCCTCCGTCAGCGACCCCGACGCCCATGCCGCCCCCGGGGCCGCCGCCGCGACCCACGCCAAGACCACGAGTGCTGCGCGCCTCATGCAGGCACCCCGGACGATCCCACGATGATCAAGGAGTTCCGTCCGCCGAAGCCGTCCGGCCGATACCCCTCGGCGTGCGGATCGGGAACGACGCGATGCCCGTTCACCACGAATACATAGCTATATTGCCCGGCGCGCAGGGGGATCCGTACGGTCCACAGACCATGGCCGCGCGCGTGCAGCGCGATCCGCCGCCCCCACCCGTTGAAGCTGCCGGCCACGGCCACCCGCTCGGCATGCGGCATCTCGAGCGCAAAGCGCACCAGCCGCGTCCCCGGCGGCAGCCCGGGCCCCGTCGCCATGCGCACCAGGGCCATGGCGACCACAACCGCGACCCCGGCGGCGATCGCCCAGGGGCCCGCCATGGCCAGGCGCGTGCGCGGCCGCCGGACCTCGGCGGCCTCGATCCGCGCCATGACCCGATCCACAAAATCCTCCGCCACCGCCGGCTGCGGCCAGCCCTTCAGCGCCGCCCCGACCTCGGTTTCCGAAAGCGATTTGTCAGTCTCGCCCGCCATACGCCCCACCGTTGTTCAGGATCTGCCGCAACCTCTCGCGAGCGCGCAGCGCCCGCACCTTCGCGGCCCCGACGCTCGTACCCAGAATCTCAGCCACCGTCTCGAAGCTCTCCTCCATGACGTACTTCAAGACCAACAGCTCACGGTCGAGCGCGCCCAACTGCGCAAGCCCGGCCGCGAGCCACTGTCCCCGCTCGCGCCCGACCGCCTGATCCTCGGGCCCGGCCTCGCACCGGTCGTCATAATCGTCATCGCCCGAAAGCTCGGGCCTGCGCCGCGCGGCGCGCCGCTCGTCGCGGGTCTTGTTGACCGCGATCTGGCAGAGCCATGTCGAGAATCGCGCCCCTTCACGGTACTGGTCGAGGTGCTCGAAGGCCGCCAGAAAGGTCTGCTGCGCGAGATCGTCGATATCGGCGTGAGGGGCCAGCCGCCCGATGACGCCGTGCACCATGCGCGCGTAACGGGCCACGAGCGGCCGAAACGCCGTCCGGTCTCCGGCCCGGCACCGCGCGATCCAGCCGCGCTCCACATCGTCTCCATCGCCCTGACCCCCCGTCGGCTCGGCCATGCTCACCGCCACCGGCCCGCGGCGCCCGCCGACCGCGGCGGCCCGCTAGCGCCCCACCACGAGCAGATCGTCGTGGCCGCCGAAGCCGTCTCGCACGCGCGGCGCGCGCCGGTCGAGGCGCCAATGCCCATCGACCCGAAACCCGTATTCATAAAGCCCCGGCGCCACCGCTACGCGGCGCCGGAACACCCCATGCCGGCCGCGATGGAGGGCAAGACAGCGCCACTGCGCAAAACTCCCGCACACGAACGCCTCCCGCGCGCCCGGCGCGCGGATGTGAAACGGCACCTCGCGCGCCTGCGCGCACCCGAGACCCAGGACGACAAATCCCCAGGCGAACCACCACTCGCGCCGTCTTCCCCGTCTTCCCGATCCTTGCATGCCGCCACTATAACAATCCTCGAAGGCATGACCCAAGCCCTCAGAACGTCACGCCAAGCCCGGTCGCGAAGATCGTCGTGTAAAAATGCGGGCCGCCGGCCACCTGGACGTAGGCGCGGCTCGCCTGCGCGCGGACGTAGATCTTGTGTCCGAGTTCCTGGAGCCACCCGAGACTCGCGGCGTTCGACGTTCGGATCGAGGCCGTCGGGATGTCGTAATGATCGTAGGCGCGCGCCGCCGACACGCTGATCACGTCGGAGGCGATCGGCTTCCAGTTGACGGCGAACGTGACATCGTATCCGCGGTAAGTATCGAAGTCGGCATTCCCGCGGGCATCGTCGTATTCGCCGGTCTCGCCCAGCCAGAGCGTCTGGCTGCCCTCCTTGAAATGCAGCCGTGCCATATAAATCGCCATATTGCGAACGCTGTCACTAAAACGCACGGCCTCTCCGCCCACAGTTGCGAGCAGAGACGCCTTCTTCCCCAGATCATGAAAGACCCCCGCAGATCCCCCGAAGACGTCGTTGTCGAGGACGTTATAGCGGCTCAGGCGGTTGGCCTGCAGGTTCACCGACCCCACCACTGCGCCGCGATTCTTATCGAAGCCCTTATAGGCCCCGAGATAACCGGAGTAGACCCCTACCCACACCGGAGAGGCCACGAGCCCGCCGGTCGCCCCGGTGAAGTTGCTTTCCCACAGCGCCCCGGCGTCCACGCCCCCGAAGACCTTGGCATGCGCGGCGCCGATACCGGCGGCCAGCCCGGCGGCCGCCGTCATGACCCATATCCGTTTCCTCACAAGCCCTCCCTCATTCTCGCCGTCCTTTCGTTCGCCTTAGGGTGCGCCCATGCGGCCATTCGGGCTCGACGCCCCGCCCCCCATCGCCCCCTGCGGGCTGCTCATGACCTGCCCGGACGGCGCCAAAAAGCCGTTCGCGCCATAGCCCCCCATGGGGCTCGTGACGTTCCCGCCGGCCCCGTTGAACTGGGCCCTCGGGGAAAAGTACCCGTTCTCGGGCGAGGCGATCTGACTGTGCAACGCCTGGGCGCTGGGGCCCCCGACCGCGCCGGAGACGACCGGGAGCGTCCCGGCCAACGCTGGGATGGCGATCGCCCACGCCACCACGCCCATTCGAAGGTTCCTGCGATATCTCATGGCAACTCCTCCCTTACCGCTCAAAAAGGCGGGAGAAGGGCTGCGCCCCCTCCC
>DAIDMD010000119.1 GCA_027449165.1 Acidiferrobacter sp.
CGGCGACGATGGGTGCTCGCCGCGCAACGGCGGCAATGTGCGCCATGTGTCCCAAACGCGCCTTGCCTCGCGGTGCAAGGCCGCACGCAGGCTCGGGCCGGCCGCGGGCCGCGCGGCCGCCATGCGCATAGCCAGCGCGGCCGCGCGCTGAAGGCGCATACGCTCCAACCCGGCATGATTGATCGAGCGCGCGTCCGAACGGACGGCGGCGATGCGGTCGGCGAGCGTGACGTGGGTCGCGAACGCCAGCACGCCCAGGATTGCGATCGCAGCCCCATGCGCGCGATTCATGCGCCGTAGCGCGCGCTCCGATGCCCGTCGCGTGCTCTCCATGTGGCCCCTGTTCCACCCCCGTCTGCCGAGACGCACCCACCCTTGATATCAAGCATAGACTGCGGTTCTCTGCCGTGAAAGGGCGGGTCGAGACCCCGTAGGGCGGCCGGCACCGACCCGCTGTCCCGGACTCGCACCATTTTTGTGCACGGCGCCCCGCCGCGACCCTACCGTCAAACTCGGGGGCCCGGCGTGATAGGGGTGGGGAGGCGCCGCCTCGAGATCCCCGTCAGCTAAGGGACTCCCGCACTCTTCAAGGCGCCGGTCTGCGGGCGTCTAGCCACTCCTCGAACGCCGGGGCCGGCAGCGGTTTGCTGTAGTAGTAGCCTTGGACCTCGTCGCATCCGGCATCGCGCAGGATTTTCAGCTGTTCCAAATCCTCGACGCCCTCGGCGATGACCGTAAGGCCTAGGCTATGACCGAGGGAAATGATGACCGAGGTAATCGCCGCGTCTTCGGGGCTTTGGGCGATACCGCGGACAAAACATTGATCGATCTTGAGCGTATCCATCTGAAAGCGTTTGAGGTAGTTGAGGCTTGAGTAACCGGTCCCGAAGTCGTCCAGGGCGAGCCGCAGCCCCATCTCGCGGAATGCCGCGAGGGTTTCTGCAACCACTTCCGTGTCGTCCATAAGCGTGCTTTCTGTCACTTCGAGTTCGATGGAGCTTGTGGCGGCATCGAGCCCCGTTTCCCCGAGTATCCCGGCTACCGTGGTCGCTAGGTTCCGGTCCTTGAACTGCCGGCCGGACAGGTTGATGGATATTTTGAGGTCACCGAGACCCCGGGCCCTCCAGAGCCGGTTTTGAACGCAGGCGCTTCTCAGGACCCATTCGCCCAGCGGGACGATGAGCCGGCTTTCTTCGGCGATCGATATGAACGCGCCCGGCGGGATCAACCCGCGCTCCGGGTGTTGCCAGCGGACCAGGGCCTCGACGCCCACGACCCGCCCTGTGGCGATATGGATTTGCGGCTGATAGTGGAGAACCAGCTGGTCCTCATCGATGGCCCGGCGAAGGCCCTCCTCGATCTCGCGGCGCTCGTGGATCCGAGCGCTCATGGCGGCGTCGTAGAAGGCGAAGGTGTTCCCGCCGCCGTCCTTGGCCTTATACATGGCGACGTCGGCATTCCGCAAAAGCTCTTCGATAGCGGCATCGTCGAACGGGAACACCGTTATGCCGATGCTCGCGGTCACGTGCACGGTGCTGTTCCCGACCGTCAAAGGCTGGGCGATTTCGGAAAGCAGTCGTTCGGCAATGCGTATGATGTCCTCAACCGTTGTCAGTCCCTGCAGGAGGATCGTGAATTCGTCGCCGCCTTGCCGCGCGACCAGGTTGGGCTCGCGCGCGATCCAGTCCTCCCGGCGCAGTGCCGACATCAGGCGCTTGGCGATCGCCTGCAAGAGCCGGTCGCCATATTCGTGCCCGAGCGCGTCGTTGATGTTCTTGAAGGCGTCAAGGTCGACGAACAGCACCGCCATGAGCGTGTTTTGGCGCCGCGCGTAGGCCATGGCCTTTTCCACGACCTCATAGAAAAAGGCGCGGTTGGCAAGCCCCGTGAGGGCGTCATGCGTCGCCTGGTGCCGTAGTTGCGCCTCGAACCGGCGACGCTCCGTCGTGTCCTGGATGATGGCGACGATCGCCGGGGCCTCTTCGTTCTCCGAAAAATGGAGGCACGCCTCTATCGGGTAGACCGTCCCGTCCTTGCGCCGGTGCTCGCTCTCGAGCCTCACGCAATCGCCGCCCGGGCTCTTCAGCGGGGCGATGAGCCGGGCGAAGTCGTCGGGCGAAAGGTGTGGTTTGATGTCGAGAGGGGTAAGGTCGCGAAGCTCCGCGATCGAATACCCGAGATTGCGCTGGGCCCCGGTGTTCGCGAACAGAAACCGGTACGTCCGCGCGTCGAACATGTAGATCTCGTCCGAGGATTCGTCGAGGATCCTTGCGAGCCGCCCCAGCATATCCTCATGATGCCGATTGGCGGTTATGTCTTCGACGAGAAGGACGACATAATCGAGGGCGCCATCGGGACCGCGCACCGCCCGTAGGGCGATGTGGACGTGGACAACGTGACCGTCCTTGTGAATATAGCGCTTATCGCATGTGGTGGCGTCCAGTCGACCGGACAGCAGTCGGTCCAATAGCCCGAGGCTGCTGGCGCGGTCTCCCGGGTGGGTGATGTCGAGCCATGTCCTGGCGAGCAGTTCGGCCCGTGTGTAGCCGAGCATGGCGCACAGGGCGTCGTTGACCTCGAGCCAGCTCTTGTCGCGACTGGTGGCGGCCATACCGACGGCGGCCTGCTCGAAGTAGGCCCGAAAATGCCTTTCGCGTCCGGCAAGCGCCTGCTGTGCGCTGCAGCGTTGCCGTTCCCGATCCTGCGCGTCGAGCGCAAACGACACGGCGGCCGCCATGTCATGCAGAACGCCCACCGTATCCTTGTCGAACGCGTCTTTCTGGCCATGGTAGACCGTCAAGACCGCGTACGGCGCGCCGCGGCGCAAGATCGGAAATGCGCCGGCCGATCGAAAGCCGCACGCTATGGCGCGCTCGCGCCAAGGGCCCGTCGACTCGTCTTCACCGTAGTCGCCGACCGTGACCGCACGGCCCTCGCGGTAGGCGACGCCGGTCGGTCCCTGCCCCTCGGCTACATCGGCCCGTGACGATATGCGGATGCCGTCCAGGTAGGCAAGGCGCGATCCGTATCGGGCCACGGGCCGGATCATGCCGTTCCCGGCCCCCGGTATGCCGATCCATGCCATGGCGACGTCGCCCAAGTCCACTGCCAGCCGGCACGTCAAGGCCAGCAGGGCGGCCTCGTCCTCGGTGTGACGTATGGCCGCGTTCAACGCGCTCAAGGCCTGGTATACGCGTGCTAGGCGGGCTGCCTTGGCCGCGGCCTCTTGCTCATGGCTTACGTCGCGTAGCGTAAGGGCGTAACGGATGTCCCCGGGCCCTATCCAGGGGCTTGCGCGTATCTCGATCGGGAGTACGGTGCCGTCGCGGCCCCTGACCTGGAGGACGGGATAGGGGTTGGTCGACCGCAGCATGCCCCGGTCATAGCCCGGGAGAACGTCCGCGACGGGCGCCCCGATCACTGTTTCGGCGTCCCGGCCGATGAGCCTTTCGAGCCCGGCATTGGCGCCGATCACAAGGAGCGTCTCGGTGAGATACAGGATGGGGATGTCGATCTGTTGGAGCGCGATCGCGGGCGGCCCAAGCCCGGAAGACGGTCCGGCGCGGCCCCGCAGACGTCGCGCGAGGCGCGCGAGCAGCCGATCGGGCACGTTGGCGGTCGTCATAAAGCTGCGAGAGGAGTCGGCGGGTAACAGACCGCTGCGCGGTCGCCGGCGGCCGCGCATGAACACAAAGGGTCACTTCCCTCCAGGGTTCGCGGCATGACGGGGTTACCGTTTTCCATGGGCGCCGACATCCGTCCCATATCCATCACATCAGTACGGTCGTCGCCATCGTTCCACAAATTTCGCGCGAGAGCCCAATCTAACGCCAGTCTGGCAGAGCTTGTGCAGTTGTCAAGGCAAAGCCGGCGGCCTCCGGCCCGACTGCCCCGGGAATCGGCCTGAACCCGGCGGCCGATCGGGCAGGGGAGCGGGCAAGACCGCGTGCGAGGGCTTGCCGTGGCGCCTTCGCGCGAACGATTGGCGGGCCAGTACCGCTAGGAGTCGCTCGTCAGAGGTTCGGAGACGGGTCGCGCGAAGGCGCGCAGATCGGCCTCGTCGATCGCGGCGCGGTCGATTTTGAGGTAGGCGACGCCCTCGTCTTCGGCGACCGCGACATCGGCCACGCCGCGAATGGCGGCGAGCGATGCCTGGAGAGTGCGGGCCGCCTGCGGGTCGGATGCCGCGATGGGCAGGACATAGCTCGACAGGTACCGGGGTTCGGCCATCCTGGAGGCGACCAACAGCCAGAGCAGCGCGAGGCCCGCGCTCGCCAGGATGGCGCCGTCGACACCCCAGGTCCCGTAGATCATGCCGCCCACCGTCCCGCCCGCGAATACCCCCAGGAACTGGGAGGTCGAATAGGCGCCCATGGCGGTGCCCTTCTGGTCGGCCGGCGCCACCTTCGCCACGAGCGAGGGGAGGGTCGCCTCAAGGACGCTGAACGCCGTGAAGAAGACCAGGAGACCCGCCGCCATGGCGAACAAGGAGCGGTCGGCGTAGATATACGCAAGATTCGCAAGCCCCAGTACGGCGATCGCCCCGAGGAGGATCTGGCGCATCTTGCGTCGTTGCTCGGCTACGATGATGAAGGGGATCATGAACAGAAACGCGAACACCATGATCGGGAGATAGAGTTCCCAGCTGCGGTTCACGGGCACATGCGTCACATGCGCGAGCACCACCGGCAAGACCACGAAGTTCGCGGTGAGTACGAACTGCATGATGAATATGCCGAGATCGAGCCGCAAAAGCTCCGGATTCCTGAGCACCTTGCCTAGGGATGCCGCCACCACGCCGGTGTCGCGGTGGCGGAAATGGGACCGTGGATTCGGGACCACGCCGATGACGACGCCCATGGCCAGCAGCCCCAGCGCCGCGGTTGACCAGAATATGCCCGAGACGCCGATCCAGGCGTTCAGGACGGGACCCAGGACCATCCCCAGGGTGAAGGCTACGCCGATGCTGACGCCGATGGTCGCCATGATCTTCGTGCGATGTTGCTCGCGGGTCAAATCCGCGGCGAGCGCAAGCACGGTGGACGACATCGCGCCGGCTCCTTGGAGGGCGCGGCCCACGATGACGCCGACGATGGTGTGGGACAGGGCGGCTACGACGCTTCCGGTGATGAAAAGCGTAAGGGCCGTCAGGATCACGGGTTTGCGGCCAATGCGATCGGATAGCCGCCCCAGGGGGATCTGGAAGGTCGCCTGGGACAACCCGTAGATGCCGAGCGCAAGCCCGATCAAGAGCGGGGTATGGCCTTTGAGCTCCGCTCCGTAGACTGTGAAGACCGGCAGGATCATGAAAAGACCCAGCATCCGTACCATGTAAACTGCGGCAAGCGAGTAGGCCGTGCGCCGCTCATGCGGCGACATTTTGTCGTCGAATCCTGATATCTGACTTGGCATTGACAACGATTCCCCTCAAGACTGCGGCCGCGCGAGGTCGTGGGCGCGGACCCTTTTTGGCGCGGGAAGTATAACCCGGAATGGCCATGGGCCGAAGCCGATCCCTCTGGGGTCGTGCGCGCAGGCCGGGGGCGCTTGCCGCTTGGTTGCCGCAGTCGGCGCAAGACGCTTGCGCGCGGCGCTTGTGTTGGTGGGAAGGCCCCGCCCGGCGTGGCCGTGCGGGGGGGCTGCCGCCAGCGCCTGCACGAATTCATCGAGGCAGACGCCATGGTCTACGCGGCGGGTTGCCGGGCGGACCCGGTGGGCGTCCCTTTCGCGCGGCTCCTGCATTGGTCTTTGGTGCCCGCGACCTCGCGCCGGATCCGAGTTGAGTCGTTGCCGCTGGGACCGCGCCCAGTCCCAGCGCGGTCTCTCGCTTGCCGCCCCTCCGGGGCGCGTCGGCCCGGGCGCTGAGGCTCGAGGGCTGTCTTGCGGCCCGGGTGCCGCCAACGTCGGCTGATCCCCCCTTAGCGCGTCGCGCCGGCCTCGTAGGCGGCGAGCGGCGCCCCGTGTCGGTGCGCGTAGCGGGCGAGGTAGCTCTGTTCGGCGCTATAGGCGGCCCGACCCCTGGAGGCGATCCATTCCTGGCGCATCTGTACAGGTCCCGGGACCTTGAGCAAGGTCGTAGGGGCGTAGATGCGACGCGGGGGCGCGGCGCCCGCGTCGTGCGGGTCGATGTGCGCCTTGTACCAGCGCGGGGACAGTACATGGCCGGTTGCGCCGGCCTCCCGGCGCAAGAGCGTGTAGTGCGTGCAGACGCCGGCGTTGAACGTGACCGGGACCTGTGCGGGGTAGACGCGGGTTGGGGCGAAGTCCGGGCGGTTCGTCCAGATGCCCGACAATACGGCCGCGTTCTGGTCCCATTGGGAGAGCGGCGGGAGCCCGACGACCGCCTCGGTGGTCTTCAGAATGTTCACCTGGGAATAGGGATGGGTGTCGAGCAGGCCGCGCTTGACCCACGGCCCTAGGGCGAGCGCGAATGTCCGGTGGGCGTTGATGTGGTCGGCCCCCGATTGGGCGTCGTCCTCGGTCAAAAACACCACCATGTGGCGCCATTCCGGGGTCGTCGACAGGTAATGAATGAAGCGCGCGGTCGCAAGGTCGTTGTTCGCGACATAGTAGTCCGGGCTATAGTAGCAGGGCTGGCGGCCGGCGGTGTGGTCGTCCGGGAGCCAGATGTAGATGAAGTGCGGGAACGCCCGTCCCGGGTGTGCCTTGAGCCAGCGGATGGCAAGCCGCGCGCGCATAGTGTCGAGAATCATGCGATCCCATCCCGGAAAGCTTGTCGCGAGATGCGCCTTCATGGCGTACGAGATCGCGCCGGCGCGGGCCCGGGACACGAATTCCCCGAAGTCCTCGAATGAGATGCCGTGGTTCAAAAGATCGTTGAAGAGAAAGAGGCGTCCAGGGTAACTGATCCACGGGTTGGACCATTTGCCCAAGGCCGATAGGTTTTCGTAGATCGCGTAGGGGTTGTCGACGCCGAGCGGGATGCCGCCGGTCCCGGTCGCGCCGCCCGGGATCAGGGATTGCGTCCATCCGGGATTCGCCACAAACCCGCGGTGCGAATAGTATTCGGGCCAGGTGCGCTGGACGAAGTCGGAATCGGAGGCGGCGGTCGTCCACTGATGCCCCTGCGCGGTCACCTCGCCGTCGGCCAGAAAGTTCGCAAAGAGTGTATAGCGATGCGCGAGGCCGTAGAGATTGGGCAGCTCGCGCGGGCCGTAGAGGTCGAGGCGCGGATCGGCATAACGGCCGGCCGCCTTGTATTTGCCGAGGTCCTCGTCGAAGGTCTTGTTCTCGCGAAGAATGAACACAACGTAGTGAATGTGCCGGTGGAGGAAGGCCGCAGCGGCTCTATCGCCGCGCACCCGCGCCGCGCGCTCGCGGCCCGTGAAGCCATCGTGGCGCAGGGCAAGCCGCGTCCAGTGCGGGAGTCTCGTCGCCAGGGCGGAGAGCGGGATTCGCTGGACGAGCCCGTCCATCATGTCGCCCACCCATTGGTGGCGGATGTTGGGCCCGGAGCCCAGCCCTTTGGCCGCCACTGCATAGAGGGCGCGGGTGCCGGCCGCGAGCGCCGTCGGGTACCAGCCGGTGGGGATCAGGCCCTCGCGCCGGCCCGAGCGCGGATCGAAGACCGCCACGTCGGTGTTGCCGGCGTTGGCGACGAACAGCCGACCGTCGGCGATGACCAGCGCGTCCGGGTAGCTCCCGGGTGGGGCATCGGGATAGGGGCTGTCGTTGATCCAGCGTACGACCTTGCCCGTCGCAGTGTTTATCTGGGCGATGCGGTCGACATTGGCCAGCGTAACGAAGACGTCCGGGCCCTGGCCCAGCGCGGTCATGGCCGTCGGGTGGACCCCGGCGGCCGCATCCGCGGCCGAAGCCGGCGGTCCGACCTCAACTTGACCGAGGCGTGCGAAGCGGCGCGGGTCCACGATGGCGACCGCGTTGGCCCCCCATAGGCTTACCGCCAGTCGCCGGCCGTGGTCGGCGAGCGCCAGCGCGTAGGGGTAGGCGCCGACATTCAGATAGCGGACGTGTCCGGTCTTCCGGTTGATGCGGGCGACGCTATTGGCGAGCAGTCCCGCGGCGAAGAGGTGCTGGCCGCGCGGTCCGAGGGCGACCGCGTCCGGATAGAACAGTCGCGGCGCGCCGATGTGGTGACCCTGGTAATGGTAAGGGTATTGGGTTTTGGGAAAGGGTTGCCAGGTCAGGGGATAGCGGCGCACGAGCGCAAGGTGCCCCGCCTCCCGGCGCAACACCAGTACGTCGTTGCTGGCGCCGCCCGCCGCATAAATGAGCCCGCCGGGGCCGGTGGCGAGTCCTTGGAACAGGTTCTGGTGCCCGATCGCCAAGGTCCCTCGGCCATTGGCGGCCGCGCCCTTATGTGCGCCCCGGTAGGCAGCCATCTGCCCGACCCGCGCAAGAGTATGCTTATCGTAGAGGGTGATTGTCTGGGTACGCGTCGCGCCGTTGGCGAGCACGGCGAGGTCGTTGCCGGATATCGCGGCGGCCGTCGCGAAGTTCGGCGTGCCGTTTATCCTGCCGACCGGGCTCGTTACGCGCCCGGTCGGCAGGACATGGGTATAGGTTGGGCGGTTTGCGGCATCAATGGTGACCGCCTGTAAAACGTTGCGGTCGTTTGCGATCGGCCGCGCGTGTGCCGCCAAAAACCCGCTGCCCAAAACGAAGCCCACGCCGCACGCCGTCCGTATTCCCACCACAAGCCCTCTTTGGATGACCATGATGCCCCCCAGTCCATGTCGCACCAGCCCGCCTGCGCCTCGCAGCTTAGCGCCTTTCCGTGTCGGTTGTGTGGCAGCTTCCCATCGCGCAGCCGCGCGCCGCAAACCGCACGCCCGCCGAACGCCGGCAGACTGCGGTTTCCATAAGCGTCCAGTAGGTCTTTCGCGCCTTCGACGCCGCCGTGGATTTGGCGTGGGAGAACCGCCGCAATGGCCGCAAGGCGATCCGCCATCCCTACGAGGGCAAGGCCCTCTATCCCTTGGTGTGGCCGGCCCAGGCGATAGGCCTGGAGGAAAAACACATGGTGCTGCCCATGGGGCGGGGACGCCCCTCGCTGGTGTTCTATCGTCCAGAATGGCTGATCGGGGCCATCGCCACAGGTCAAGGGGCCAAACTGGCGGCGCCCGGTGTGCGGCTTCGCCGGTCCCGGGGATATCGGAGGCGCGCTGAATAGGCGCCCCATCGCCGACGGTCAGGCGGTGCCGTTTCCGGACCGTATCACATGTCTACGCCCAGGACCTTTGCGGTCTGGGCGTAGCAATAGCCCGGGGACGGGCCACCGGTCGGATCCGTCCATTCGTCGTTGCTTTGCCGAAGCACGGGATCAAGCGCCGCAGGATGCTTGTGCGGGCTCCTTGGAGCAGGCCCATAAACCGCGTCGTTCAGTAAGAAGCTCACCCGCTTTAGCGGGTTGAGGGTGTCGCTTACGGCACAAGGTCCCACCAGACGGCGGCTGCCGCCAGCATGGCCGCAATCGTAACCAGGCTCCAGCCGACGATCCGCGATGTGGCCGGTTTCAGGAAACGTCCCTCGCGGTCGCGTTCGACGATCATTATGGCCCCCAGTAGCCCGTATGTAAGGCTGACCACGAGGGCCACAAGGGCCCATACATAGACATGCGGCATGATGACGATATTCATGTCGCGGGTCGGCAGCATCGTTGCGAGGACCATCCCGCAGGCTACGGCGATCATCGCTGCCCAGCCCAAGGGGCTCAGGCGGCGCTGAGCGGCCGGTATGTCGCGGCGGCGCAACAGGAGCGCCGTGGCCACTGCCGAGCCGGTCAATACGCCCACCATGTCGGCGATGATGCCTGCGATGGTGTGGCTGGGCCGGGTACGGGCCGACGCCGAAGTATGCCCGAGGTTTGCGATGACGGGCCCCATCCATATAAGGGTTATTGCTAAGCCGCGTACCCACCAGCGGCTGCGCCATTGGGCGACCAATGATCGGCTGAAGCGTGCTCCGAGCGCGATGCCGACACCAAGCGGGATCAGGCCTATCCCGACCGCCATGCCTATCGCTTCCACCTTGGTCATTGCTCCTCTCCCGCCATGTGCGATCGCGGTGTTTGTTTTGTTGCGTTCTTCGAATTCCAGGCCCGTATACGACCGGATTTGACGCGCCCGCGGCGATCTTACAAAGGCCGCGCGTCGTTTGGCGTGTTGTACATGACACAAATCCCGCAACTCATTAACGTAGCCCAGCAACCCCTTATAAGCCAGGTACGAGCGCGAATGGGTCACCGGACTCGCCGCGATCGGTCGTTCCGGAATCGGAACGCGATGGTGGCGGGATTATCGAAATTGTTAACCCCATGTGTCCCGAAAGTCCGATCGGGCGCCAGGGGACGCGAACCGGGGATGTGGGTCCTCGGCCGCCAGGGTTCTGGAGGGCATGCAGACACCCGCAACTACTAAAAATGCTACGGCATGGCGTGGGTGCGCTATTTGTCCTCGTGAATCGTCAAATGCGTCACGCGTCGGGCGTTTCCGATCGGGAGAGTTTCTGGCATCCGTTCAAAAACTGATGTTGTGGTCAAGCCGTTACCCGTAAATAGAGAAGCGCTAGTGCCGCCAAACACGCACCGATTCCGTATACCATGGGGATGCCCGCGGCCAGGGCCGCGCCTCCGAGCGCCGTACCCGATCCGATCCCCAAATAGATTGCCGAGGCATTGAGAGATATAGCCAAGGCGGCACCCTGCGGTGCTGTGCCGACAAGCCTATGCTGTTGGGGTGGTGTCTGTGACCATGTGCTGGCACCCCACAACCCCACCAGAACCTCTATAACGGCCTCGGGCCTGGCGGCGTCTTGTCGCGCAAGCCAAGCGAGCGTCCCGAGGGCCACCGTCATAACGCTATATGTAATCCCCAACGATCGCGTAGCGCCCCAGCGGTCGGTCACATAACCGCAACCGATGCTGCCGAGTGCCGCGCCCAGCCCATATAAAAATAACGCCGTCCCCGTTGCGGCCGCCGACATGCCGGCGCCGCGCAGCACCGGGATCGAATAGGCGTAAGGGGTGTAGCCTGCGGCCATGCCCAGGACGGTCAAAGGCAGCACCT
Organism: Acidiferrobacter sp.; assembly: GCA_027449165.1. GTDB lineage: Bacteria > Pseudomonadota > Gammaproteobacteria > Acidiferrobacterales > Acidiferrobacteraceae > Acidiferrobacter. The sequence continues at coordinate 11,049 of DAIDMD010000119.1, forward strand.
TCATGACACCTGCTTGCCGTAACACGGCCAAACGGGTACGCAATGGCACCGATGCGCCGCTAGCCGTGATCGGCAGGGTTCGGAATAGCGTAAAACCGATCGTAAAACAAAGCGCGGCTACGAGGCCCAGGGTGGGCCGCCAGCCAGCCCAGATATTGATGTAATGCCCCAGGGGAACGCTCAGAATTGTGGCGGCGGTCAAACCGCCGACCACGATAGCCAAGGCGCGAGCGCGCACGGACGGGCGCACAATGAGGGCTGCCGTTGCGCCCGCAGTCGGCGTATACAGCGCCGCACCAGTGGCGGCAATCACGCGGAAAATCAACAGAACCGCAAACGTTGGCGCCAATGCTGCGCCAAGATTCGCGATGCCGATAACCGATAACGCGCCTATCAACAATGTCCGGCGCGATGTTTTGGCGGCGATCGTGGCAAGGATCGGCGCTAGCACGGCGTAGGTAATGGCGAATGTGGTGACGCTCTGCCCGGCTGCGGCCACGGAGACGCGCAGCGCGGCGGCCATGGACGGCAAAAGTCCGGCCACGATGAATGCGTCCGTTGCCACGGCAAATGTGCCCAACGCAAGGATCGCAACAGGCGCTAATCCCGACCACCACGGGAGTTCGTCCGTGTATGCGTTTGCCATGTCGCGCCTCTCCGATATTCGAGATATAATGTATCCAGATTAAACAACGCAGTAGATCTTGCGGCTCGTACCCACAATAGGATCATCGGCGGATAAGCGCGTACCAGCGACGGGTTCGCTCCGCTGCGGCAGGCGGCGCCGCTGTCATGATGTTCGCCAATGTATGGGCGCTGAGCGCCGCGCGCCACGCCGCTTCGGCCTGATGCATCGCTGCGGCAATTGCGCAAGGCCGCCGGTTTTCGTCTCGAGTACATCCCTCGCTGCGCCTGATCTCGGTACAGCGAAAGGCCTCATCTGGCCCCTCAATGGCGGTTACGACGTCCAATAGCGTCAATTCCGCGGGCGCTTTCGCCAACTGGAATCCGCCGTGGGCTCCCGCAACGGACAAGAGTATGCCTGCCCGCGCCAAGGCCTGAAGGCACTTGTTAAGGTATGCTGGCGGGACATCAAAATGGGCCGCAAGCTTCGCTGTGGGCACCGGTTCCTTGTTGCCGATCCAGGCCAGCGTTAAACAACAGTGCAGTCCCCACTCCACTCCCTCGCTTAGGCGCATGATTCCCCCTTTTCCAGTCTGAAGCCTCGCGGTCAGGCCCCTATCTGGGACTTCTTATGATGAGCGCGGTCGAATCTCCATACAGCGTCGGTCCGCACCATATCGTCTCTTGCCGCCATTATGGGGCCTTATCCGCCGTGAAGAACTGGATGATCTCTCGCGCAAGGACATCCGGTGCCGTGCGCACCGCCGCATGTCCTTGGCCTGCCATCACCGCGACGCGGCAGGACCGTAACAGTCCCTGGAGATGCGAGATCTCGGTTTTGAGCGCCGGGAGCGTGTCGCCACCTAGGAGCAGGAGCGTCGGGATCCGCAGGGCGCGCAGCGATTCGCGGTCAACTGTGTAGGCATCCAGACCCTGAAGTTCGCGAGGGATCGTCTGGGCGGCCGCTATTTGCGTCGGCCAGTTCGGCGAGGCCCGCGCGGCCACGAGATCTGCGGCGGGAATCGAGAGAAACTCCCGCAGGAAGAGCACGAGGGCCTCTTCCGGCATCCCGGCATCCAATGAGGCCTGCATACGGTCCCCAAAGGCGGTCGGCCAAAATTGCCGGCCAAAGGGCATGGGGGGTTCGTAGAGGACCAATCGCCGGATATTGGTAGTCAGCCGCGCCGCTTCGAGTGCGCACGTCGCGCCGAAGCTATGCCCGACCACGTCCACTGGTCCGCCGATCGCGTCTACAAGCGTCGCGATGTCGCTCCATTCATGCTCAAATCGATACGTCGACCCGTCGGTGCTTGCGCCATGCCCGCGCCGATCCATGGCGTACACCCGGAAACGGCGTTCAAGCGACGACCATACCAGTTGCCAGGATCGGTGGTCTCCAAGGCTTCCGTGCACCAACAGCACCGGCGAGCCCTGGCCGCCGCATCGATAAGCGATGCCCGTGTTGTCTCGTACATATATCGTTTTCATGGCCGTACGATATGCTCACACGAGAGTTCATAATCTAGATACACAATATCCCGATTAATGGCGGAGGTCAACCTGGACGTCTATGGAGGCGGGACGTAGGGAAACAGCCGGTAGTGGGATCGCCGGCTGGAGGCGCCAGGTCGGCCTGCGGGTTTTGCCGAAAAGAGGCGAGCCGGAGATTGGGGAGGTGTCGCGGCGTGCCAGCCGGTTCCGCCGATGCCAATAGTTCCGGCCATATCGGCTGGTATTCCCATACGGGATAGCGGTGAAGACCTTGGAGCGAGGGAGCCGATGCCCTGCCGATCCATGTACGTCGGAGGATGTCGGCCAGGGCCTGGCGCATGCGCCACGAGCGGCATGCCGGTTCCCCATTCGACGCCCGCGACCCTTCCGGCGAGGGATAGGCGGCCAAGCGATCTCGGAACAAGCGCCCAGCGGGTACCAGTCATTTAACGACCGGTCGGGTCTGGACGCGATGGGGGGGCTTGCTGGCATTGTGGGCCGCCCGGCGCCGGCGCGCGCTATCTGTGCGGGGATCGCTGCACGAGCGGGGCGGTTAGCCGATTCTGTCGCCGCGAGCGGTCGGCGGCTAGTCGCCGAGACGGCCCCGCTTGTTGACGGCCTGCCGGCTGCCCCAGTCGCCAAGAGATTCGACGCAGACGCCCACCCACCAATATTCATCGACACTATCGTGACCGTGTCCGCCGACCAATCGGTGGCCAGGATTCAGGTGAACGTGTTCGGCATGGCGTTCGGCATCTGCCCGCCTGCGGAAGATGGACCAGTTCACGGCATTGGGGAGGGGGACGAGGCTTGGGGCCTCGCGTTCTTGATTCAGGATATCGTAGGATGCGGCCATTGGACGACCCTCATCGTGAGCCGGTCCAGTATAGCCGAAAGGGGTTGGCGCAAGCCAGTACGGTACCAGGGGGTCCGCCGGCGCGCGCCGCTCGCGGGGTCGAATCGGATCTACGGCCGGGGGGCGGGCGTTGGCCCGCGGGCGTGCGCCAGCGCCCGGACAAGGCGATCGCCCGCCGCATCGGCGGTGGCGGCGAAACTTATGACCCCGTTCCTGTGGCCGCCCATGACCAGAAGCCCGGCGGCGCGACAGTCCGGGAGGGCGAGGAGGGTCTGGACCTCGCGAGCGATCTCGGGTGTCCCATAGGCCGCATGGGGGTCGGTCGCCGGCAGCCCCAGGGCGTCGGCCCGCGACCAGATCTCCGGCGAGTGGCCGTGGAATACATACCGCACGTCGGCGAGCGAATCGTAGAAGATGGCGTGCGTCAGGGATTCCGAGGAGGGCGGCGCCGGTCCCTCGGCGTTGATGCGGTTGGCGGCGAGGTCCCAATCCGTCACGACACTGTAGTCTTCGGGGGTAAGCGACGGTTTGTGGCCGGTTTGGGTCGCCGTGATCACAAAGCGGCCCCGGCCGTCTTGGGTGGCGGTGAGGCGCTCGCTTACGTTCCCGAAACCCACGGGCCCCGCCTCGGTGATCTCCTGCCCTATGAGTCCGAGGTCGAACAGGACCCGCCGCCACCCCTGCAGGGCGGCAAGCCGCGCCGCCTCGAGCGGTGCGGCTCTGGTGTAGTGGAGCCGGAACTTCGTGACCCCTTCCCGTTGGTGCGCCGAAGGCGCGTCCGCGCCGCCGTTCCCTAGAATTCCCATCCCGCGCCCAACCCCCAGTAGTGGCGATACCCGCCCAAGGCCCCGGACAAGCGCTGCCCGATCTCCGCATCCACCTCGATGCGGCGTGTCACGAGGTATTGCACCCCCCCGTCGGTGTCCCAGCCGCTGCCGACCCCTTGGGCCGTGTGGCTTTGCCCGTAGACCTCGGCGTACAGTTGCCAGCGCGGGTCTATGAGCCAGGTGGCGGTGAAATCCGGGTTCAGGCTCGTGTAGCGGCGGCCCTGTTGGTCGTAAAGGCTCGTGACCCCGAGCATGAGCCCCAGCGCGATGCTATGCGTCAGGCTGTAGCCCACGATCCCGTTCACTGCCGTTCCCCAGCCGTCCGTGGTCCCGGCGGCGTTGCGCGTCCCGGGTGCCGTGAACAGCACCTCGCCGGTATAGATCCACCGGCGGTTGTAGCCCCATTCGTGCTTGAGCCCCATCACCACGGCGCTGTAATCGGTCTCGCCGCCATTCTCGTTCCCGGCATAGGTCGCGTTCGGAGGCAGGAGGACGAATTCGTTGTGGTGCGGTAGACCGAATCGGAGCTCCGCCTGCGGGACCGTTTGTCGCGTGCCGGCGTTCGTGTTCAGGTGGGCATAGCCCATCTCCACGATGGCGCGTCCCGGCCGCGCCACGCAGGCGCTGTCGGCGACAGTCGGCCGGTCGAGCTCCGCGAGCAGCCCCGAGGGGCCGGCGCAGGGATTCGGGGCGATAGGCGCGGTCATGGCGTAGGCCGATCCCACGAGGAACAGGAGACAGGGAATCATGATCAGAGTCGATATCAGGCGCATGGCGTCTTGTGTCCGGCCGGATCTTGTGTGGGGCCCAGGGTTTCTGATGATAGAATAACGCCGAGCTTGATTCATCAAGGCGGCGCTTGGGTGGTTTCCTCGGGGACCGGCCGGTCCCCGAGGCGCCGTCCTGGCACTTCCGGGTCCGGGCGGCCGGCCGGTACCGGCGGTGCGCCCCGGCCTCCTTCGATAGCGCGAAGCCGGCCTTTCCCGACACACAAATGTCCAAAAATTAAGGATCAATCAGCCTTAATCCCAGAGCTTGGCCGCCATCAGCAGTACGGTGATCGCCATCATCACCTTCACCCACAGCTCTCCACGCCGACTCATCGTAAGCCCCGTAGCCAACCGTGCTCCTATCATACCGCCTATGGCGATGACCAAGCCGAGTTCCCAGTGGATTTGCCCCATCCAGGCGAAGATAAGGGTAGTAGGCAACGTGTACAACGCGATAATAAGAGTTTTGTAAGCATTTACTCGCGCTAGATTCTTGGTGAGCAAATGGCGCAGGGCGAAGATGAAGAGGAAGCCGATACCGAGCTGCATGAAGCCGCCGTAAAAGCCCAGCCCCAGCATGGTGGGATACAGCCATGGCGACGCCACGCCATCGGAACGTGCGGATTTTTCTGCGGCCCTTTTCGGGAAAAACAGGCTGGCCGTGCTCAACGCCAATACGATCACCAGAATGCGCTGAAACCAGAAATTGCCGATATGAACACTTGCAATAGCCCCAAGTATGGCTCCTGGCAGGGTCCACAGGGCCAGTTTCACCCCCGTTTTCAAATCCACCAAGTTATGGTGGTAGAAGGTGCGAGCGGCCGTGAAGTTTTCCAAAAAAATGCTGATGCGGTTGGTGCCGTTTGCGGTGATGGGGTCGAGGCCCACGAAGATCAGTACCGGCAGGGTCAACATGGATCCAGCACCGGCCAGCACGTTGATAAACCCGGCTCCTACCCCGACAGAAAACAATACAGGGAGAAGCCACCATTCCGTGGTTAGTGATGGCAGCGTAAGCAAACGTCAGCCTTAGATATGAGTTGACACGAAGGCCATGATACAGGCTCTGTTTAAACAGAACAGAGAGCCCTTGAATTCGTTGGCTCCTCAGTAAAATTCGTAAGTGAGCTTCGGCAAACCGGGTCTTGCCGTACAGGAAGCCCTTGAAGCGACGACGGCGATTCATCCGGTTGCGCGGTAATCCCCGCCGTTCAGGGCGGGGAGGGATCCCGCAGGGACTTCCTTCGGTCGTAGCGCCGCCGCGCAGTGGCGATGGTTCACGATCATAAGTGAGATTGCTATGATTGTGAACGTGAATGAATTGCCAACCACGCAGGCGCTGACCTGCAAGCTGAAGCTTCTGTTGACCTAATACACCCACGAATTCTGCGGAGGACCCAAGTAAATCGATGAGAGGCGATCTTGTTCAGAGAGTGTCGTCTTACGGCTGCGATGAGACCGTGGAGCGCCTGAAGGCGGCGGCCGCCGAGGTGCCCATGGGGATAGTGGCCCACATCAATGGACAGGCCAACGCAGCCAAGCGGGGACTTGTCGTCGACTGCGACCAGATATTGGAGATCTTTCGGCCGGATTTCGCCGTGCGCGTATGGGCGGCGTGCAAGGAGGCGGGGCTCGACATCCCGCTACGGCTCCATGTCTACGTCTCGGGTGGGCGCACGGTGGTGGCGTACCGCCGGCCTTCCGAAGTCTTCGCGCCTTATGATCATCCGGATCTTGGCGTTTTAGGGACCGAACTCGATGCCGTTTTTGCCGGGATCGTCGAGCGCGCGCTGATTGCCTAGGATCGTCGCGGGGGAGGCCGCGCCCGGCGGTCGCGGTCCGTCCGCCGGGCGGCATGGCGCGAGCGTCTTAAAAAGCCTGGGGGGACCGGTGCCCATGCGCCATAATGCGGTTCGGTCCCTGAGGTATCCGTGATGATTTTTCGTGTGCTTGTGGCGCTCTACGTCTTGGCCCATGTGTTCATCTGGCATGCCCTGGTAGCGGGTCTCGCGCCCCCGTTGTCTGGGCGCATCGGGCTCGGCATCGCGCTTTCGGGCCTCGGGCTCACTCCGTTTCTGGCCCGATGGCTGGATCGGCGGGGATTCGGGCACGTCGGCCCTGTTTTTTCCTGGATCGGCTATACCTGGGCCGGTCTTGTCCTATTGTTCGTTATCGCGCGGCTTGCGATCGATCTCTTGCTGGGGGTTGCGTTTATCCTGGTCGGGGCACCGCCCGAGGAGGCGGTGCGGTCTTTATCGCTTATGCTGACCCTGGTCCTGACCGGGGCGCTGGCAGTTTACGCGTTTGTCGAGAGGTCGCGCGTTCGCGTCGAGACGATCGACATACCGACGACAAAGGATGTGGGCGCCCCGGGGGTATTGCGTATCGCCCAGATATCGGACGTGCACATAGGCCCCATGAACGGCCGCCGGCGTGTCCGGACGCTCTTGAAGAGATTGCAGGAACATGACCCCGACGTCGTGGTGTCCACAGGCGACCTGATCGACTCGCGGGCCGGGCTTAAGGTGCCCGTGACCGAGGCGCTGTCGGCCTTGAAGCCGCGTCTCGGGAAGTTCGCGGTCGTCGGCAATCACGAGTACTACACAGGCCTTGCGCCGGCGCTCGCCTTCATGGAGCGCAGCGGTTTCGTGGTGCTGCGCAATGCCGCGGTCACCGTTCCGGGTTTGCAGCTTGCGGGTATGGACGATCCCGTGGCCGGCAGGCCGGGCGAATTGGCGCGGTCCGAGGCGCGGGTCCTCGCCGGGCTGTCCGAGGAGGTTTTCACGGTCTTGCTGAAACATCGCCCCGATGTATTGCCCGGTTCGGAGACCCGTTTCGATCTGCAGCTGTCGGGCCATACCCACAAGGGTCAGATTTTCCCCTTCGGTTTCCTGATCCGTCTCTACTACCCGGCCCACGCCGGACTCTTTCGTCTGGCGCGCGCCTCCTACCTCTATGTGAGTCGCGGGACCGGGGCCTGGGGGCCGCCTTTCCGGCTTCTGGCGCCACCCGAGATCACGCTCTTTCGGGTCGGTCCAGGCCGCCCCGCTCCCGGGGGCCGGGTCACGTCGGCGCTGTCTCCGGTCGTCGCGACGGCCTTTGGCGGCCGGGACTAGGTCGTCCGGCTTGCCACCCTGTCCGGCTCGTCGGATGCGGCGGGGAGGCCGGGCAGGGGCTTTATCGGGACATGGATCCAGAACGTGGCGCCGCGGCCCGGGTTGTTGCGCACCCCGATCTCGCCCTGGTGGAGCGCGATCAATTCTTTGCAGATGGCAAGGCCAAGCCCGGTGCTTTGTTCGTTCCCCGTCGGCTTGTTGCTGAGCGTCTGGTAGGGCTGGAAGAGGCGGGCCTGATCCTGGGCCGACAGCCCCGGGCCTTCGTCTGCGACCTCGCAGACGATCTGGTTGCCGTCCGCCGATGTGGAGATCGTGACCCGGGTCTCTGCGGGGCTGAATTTGATGGCGTTGCCGATCAGGTTGTCCAGTACCTGCAGGAGCCGCAACTCGTCGGCGAGGATATGCGGTATGCCCGGCGAGAACTTGAGTCCAAGGTCGATTCCCTTGCTGTGGGCGTACCCTAAGTTGTGGGCGACCGCTTGGCGCACGATCGCGCCGAAGTCGGTGGGCTGCTTTTGCAGATGGATGCGGCCGGCCCGGATGGCCCCCATGTCCAGAAGCTCGCCTATGATCTGCTGCATGTATTTCCCGGTGTCGATCAAGAGGTCCAGGGCCGATTGATCATCCGCCGACATGGGCTCCCCGTTGGTGGCCGACAGCCGGATCTGGCTCGCCACGTCGAGCATGAGCATGATCGGCTTTTTGAGGTCATGACTCGCGGTGCGCAGGAAGTGGTCGTTCACGTCTTTCAGGGCCTTCAGGGTGATCTGGGTGCGCACGCGGGCGCGCACCGTGCTCGCGTCGAAGGGCTTTACGACATAATCGTTGGCGCCGTCGCGCAAGGCGGTCACGATCTTCGTCGTGTCGGACGACCCGGAGATGATGATGACGGGGAGGTTCAACGGCGAGCGCTCGGCGCGGATGGTGTTCAGCAGACTTAAGCCGTCGACGGCGCCCGGCAAGTGGAGATCGAGCAGAATGAGGTCGAAATCCATCTGCGAGAGCTTCGCTTTCGCCTCGCGAGCGTCGCCCGCGAGCTGGACGGCGTAGCCGTCGCGCTTCAAGCCGATGGCAAGCCCGGCGCGCAGCCCGTCGTCGTCGTCGACCACGAGCACCCGGCGTCGCGGCGGCTCGCCGCGGTCGCTGTTGTCCTCGGACACGGTATGGCTCATGGCTGGCGCTCGGACACGGTGGCGTACCCCTCCTGTTGAAGAATAGTCGAGGACGGATGTCTGGCAAGGCGCGTCACGTGCCAGGGCCGGGGCGGGTGCGTCCCCGTGCCCCGTCCCGGCGCGGTGCGTTTCGGCCGCTGCTCGGCAGCCAGATAATATAACGCCATGAAAACAATACATTAGGGTATCAGCGGGGGCGGCATGAAGGCCGTCGCCCGGACGGGGGTTTGCCCCGGGGGTCGGTGTGTTCGTGTGCGCCCCGGCGTTTTGCAAAATTCGGGCGCCTTAATTCCGGCCGCGAACGTCATGGGCGACGTGCCGGCGGCCGCCGGCCTTTGCGGATGCCGCGCGGGGCCTATGCGCCCTGCGTGGAGGCCGATAGATCTCTTGGGCGGCGGCGCGGGTCGGGGCGGGTCGCATGTCTCGTCTGCCAGAGGGATCGGCCGGAAGAGATCTAGGATGGCCGGCGCGTTCGTGATAGATTTTGCCGTTCGTCGCGTCCGAAGTGCCGTCTCTCACGGTAACGCGAGATCGGTGTCCGGCGGGTTGCGGTCCTTGGCCGCGCCCAGGGCGGGAATCGGGAATGAGAGGGGTGCTGCATTGTTTTGGATCATGGGAGCGTCGTTCGTTGCGGTCTACGGGCTCCTTGCGGGTCTTATCCGCTTTTCGGAATCCATCATCCGGACTCGCGAAGGGGGGAACGCATGATGGATGTGTTGCTTGGGTTGGTCGTCGCGGTGGCGGCCTACCTGGTTTACGCGATCTTGTACCCGGAGCGGTTCTGAGGGATGAGTCCGGGCGCCTTTTGGCAGATCGTCCTTGAGCTCCTGGTGGCGGGCGCCATCAGCGTGCCTTTCGGCCATTACCTGGCTCGTGTCTTTCAGGACCAGAAGACGATACTCGACCCGGTCCTGGATCCGGTCGATCGCCTGATCTATCGCCTCATAGGGCGGGACGTCGTGGACCAGGCGATGGATTGGAAGGGTTATGCGGCCAATATGCTGCTTACCAATCTCCTGATGGGGCTTTTGATCTACACCATCCTCTCCTGGCAAGGGCATTTGCCGTGGAATCCGCTGCATTTTCCCGACGTCGGCCCGTTCCTGGCCTTCAACACGGCGGCAAGCTTCATCACCAATACCAATTGGCAGAACTACGGCGGCGAGTCCACGCTTTCGCTCTTTAGCCAGATGGCGGCCATCACCTTCCCGATGTTCACCTCGGCGGCCACCGGCTTTGTCGTGGCCATCGCGTTTTTCCGGGCGCTCGGGCCGGCCCGCGACAAGGGCCGCAATCTCGGCAATTTTTACCGGGACTTCGTGCGCGTGCTCACGCGCGTCTTTCTCGTGCCGTGTCTGTTCATCACCCCGATCCTGGTCTGGCAGGGGTCGCCGGAGACGCTCACGGGCATGGTCACGGCGCACCTCGTCCAGGGCGGCTTGCAGCACATACCGATGGGGCCGGTTGCCGACCTTGAGGTCATCAAGCATTTGGGCACGAACGGCGGCGGTTTCTTCAACGCCAATTCGGCGCACCCTTTCGAGAATCCGACGCCCTTATCGAACATCATCGAGACCCTCCTCATGATGGTGACGCCGATGGCGCTTGTCGTCGCCTTCGGGCGCATGGTAGGGAACCCGAAGCTTGCGCGCGTCATGTACGGCGTCATGGGGTCTATGCTGGTGGCGGCGTTGTTCATCGCGGTGGCGGCCGAACAGCGCGGCACGCCGCTTCTGGCCCATGCCGGTATCATGCAGCACGCCGGTGCGGGGCAGATGGGCGGCAATATGGTCGGCAAGGAGGTCCGTTTCGGCATTACCCAAAGCGCCATCTTCGATACCGTCAGCACCGCGTTTACCACCGGATCCGTGAATTCCATGCTCGACAGCTATACGCCGATAGGCGGTATGGTCTCGCTCGTGCAAATGATGCTGAACTGCGTGTTCGGCGGCAAAGGCGTCGGGATTCTCAATTTTTTGATGTATGGTCTATTCGCGGTATTCATCGCTGGCCTCATGGTCGGCAGGACGCCGGAATTCCTCGGGAAGAAGATCGAGAAACGCGAGATCGTTCTGGCGTCGCTCGCGCTTTTGGTTCATCCCCTCATCATTTTGGTCCCGGCCGCATGGTCCTTGACGGTTCCTTACGGGGTGAGTTCGCTGGGCAACACCGGACCGCATGGCCTATCCGAGGTCCTCTACGCCTTTACCTCGGCGGCCGCGAATAACGGCTCGGCCTTCGCCGGCCTGAACGGCAATACCCCCTGGTATAACGTCTCTTTGGGTCTCGTGATCCTGTTTGGGCGCTATGCCTCGATCATATTCATGCTTGCGCTTGGCGGATCCCTGGCCGCGAAGCCTCCCGTGCAGGAGACCGTCGGAACCCTGAAGACCGACACCGTGCTCTTTGGGGGCTTTTGGTTCGCCACGGTCGTTGTAGTGGGCGCGCTCACCTTCTTTCCGGGCCTCGTGCTCGGACCGATCGCCGAGTTTTTCGCGCTCTATGCTCACCACGGGGCCCTTGGAGGGGTGCGATGAGCGAGGTTGCGGCGGGCGCGCATGGGCATGCCGAGGTGCGCCGCAAGGGCACGCGCGAACTCATGGCGCAGGCCGTCATCGGCGCGTTTCGCAAGTTCAGCCCGCGGGTACAGATCCGCAATCCGGTCATGTTCATCGTCTGGCTCTCGATGTTCGTGACCCTGGCGCTGACCTTCGACCCCGCGCTCTTTGGCAGCACGCAGGTCAGCGCCGCCTATAACGGTTTTGTGACGGCCATCTTGTTTTTTACGGTATGGTTCGCCAACTTTGCGGAGGCCTTGGCGGAAGGCCGGGGCAAGGCGCAGGCCGATGCCTTGCGTCACACGAAGACCGACGTGACCGCGCGGCGCATCGCCGATGACGGAACCTTTCAGGTGGTTCCGGCGGGTGCGCTGCGCAAGGGCGATCGGGTACGGGTCGAGCGCGGGGAGATCATTCCGACCGACGGCGAGATCCTGGAGGGTATCGCATCAGTCGACGAGTCGGCCATCACCGGCGAGTCCGCGCCGGTTCTGAAGGAGCCGGGGACCGACATGTTCTCGACGGTAACCGGCGGCACGCGTATCTTGTCCGACTGGCTGGTCTTCAAGGTCTCGGCCGATCCCGGACATACCTTCCTCGACCGTATGATCCACCTCGTGGAAGGGGCCCGCCGCCAGAAGACGCCCAACGAGATCGCGCTTACGGTGCTGCTCGCGGTACTGAGCCTCATTTTCGTGGTGGTCGTGGCCACCCTGAAGCCGCTTGCCGCCTTTCTCCATATCGACCTCGACATCGCCACCCTGATCGCGCTTTTGGTCGCCCTCATGCCGACTACGATCGGGGCATTGTTATCGGCGATCGGGATCGCCGGCATCGACCGGGCGACGCGATTCAACGTGCTGGCCATGTCCGGCCGGGCGGTGGAGGCGGCGGGCGACGTGCAGACGCTCATCCTGGACAAGACCGGCACCATTACGATGGGCAATCGGCAGGCCACCGAGTTCGTGCCGTTGTCCGGCCGCACCGAGGGCGAGGTGGCGGCGATCGCGCTCGCGGCTTCCTGGTACGACACGACCCCGGAAGGGCGATCCATAGTGGCGCTCGCGGTGGCGCGCGGCGCCAAGCGCGACCTCGACTGGGAGCAGGGGCAGGGGGTCGAGTTCACTGCCGAGACGCGCATGAGCGGCACCAACTTGGCGGATGGCCGCAAGGCGCGCAAAGGCGCGGTCGCGGCGGTCGCGCGTTATGTGCAGGAGTGCTTCAAGGCGACTGTGCCCCCGGAGCTGAAGGACGCGGCCGAGCTTGTGGCGCGCAAGGGGGCGACGCCCCTGGCGCTTGCCATGGACGGCGATCTCGTCGGCGTAATCGGTCTCTCGGACGTCTTGAAGCCGGGGATGCGCGAACGTTTCGCCCACATGCGCAGCCTCGGCATAAAGACGATCATGGTGACCGGCGACAATCCGATTACGGCACGCGTGATCGCCGAGCAGGCCGGGGTCGACGATTTCGTGGCCGAGGCCAAGCCCGAGGACAAGATCCGGGTCATCCGCGCCGAGCAGGCCCGCGGACGGCTCGTGGCGATGACCGGCGACGGCACGAACGATGCGCCGGCGCTTGCCCAGGCGGACGTGGGCCTGGCCATGCATTCGGGGACGGTGCCCGCGAAGGAAGCCGCCAATATGATCGATCTCGATTCCGACCCCACGAAGCTGATAGACGTCGTGGCGATCGGAAAGCAGCTTCTGATCACGCGCGGCGCGCTGACGACGTTCTCGATCGCCAACGATGTCGCGAAGTACTTCGCGATGTTGCCGGCCATGTTCATGCTCGCGCTCCCGGGGGTCTCCGAGCTCAATGTCATGCATCTCGCAACCCCGGAAAGCGCGGTCTTGTCGGCGCTCATATTCAACGCCGTCATCATCCCGATTTTGATTCCGTTGGCGCTGCGCGGCGTACGATTTCAGCCCGCCACCGCCAACCACATGCTGGCACGCAACGTGTTGCTCTACGGCCTCGGGGGCCTTGTCGTGCCGTTCATCGGCATCAAGGCCATCGATCTCGTCTTGAGCCCATTCCTGCGTTAGCCCGCAAGGAGGCGATGTGTCGCGTATTTTCGGGGCCGCTCTACGCCTGACCGTGGTGAGTTGGGTGGTTTTCGGGCTCGGCTATCCGCTGCTCGAGGTGGGAGTCAACCAGCTCGCCTTTCCGGCGGCCGCCAACGGCAGCCTTGCGCGGTTCGGCGGCCGCGTCGTGGGGTCGCGCCTCATAGAGCAGCGCTTTACCGGGGCGGGGTGGTTCCACGGCCGGCCCTCGGCCGTGCACATGAATGCCCGGTCGTCCGGCGGGTCCAACATCGGCCCGTCGAGCGCCCTACTCGCACGCCATCTGGCCGCCCGCCGCGCGCGGCTTTTGGCCAGGCACCCGGGCCTGGCCGGCCGCCGCCTGCCGGCAGACATGATCACGAGCTCGGGCTCCGGGCTCGATCCCGACATTACGCCCGCCAACGCCTATCTGCAGGCGCGGTGGGTCGCCCGGGCCCGGGGCCTGCCGCTTGCGGCGGTTCGCCGGCTTGTGGCGCGCCACGAGCGCCGGCCATGGCTCGGTCTTTTTGGGCAGGCGCGCGTGGACGTCCTGTCCCTGAACCTGGGGCTTGCCCGCATCATGGCCAAGGCCCGCTATGCTAGGATGGTGCGCTAAGGGCCCGCGCGGGCGAGAACAGGCTGCGACCGCGGTGGCCCCGGCGGGACACGATGAGCGAACCACAGAACACACCCTCCTCCGCGGGGGAGGACATCCTAAGCACCCTGAAGGAGCGCGCGGCGGGCCGTCTCAAGATCTACATCGGCTCGGCGGCCGGCGTCGGGAAGACCTATCAGATGCTGCTCGAGGCGCAGAGGCTGCGAGGCGAAGGCGTGGACGTCGTCTTGGGTTATATCGAGACGCACGGTCGGGCCGAGACCGCAGCGCTCGTGGGCGACCTCGAAATGGTCCCTTTGCGCCGGATCCGCTATCAGGACCGGTTTTTTGACGAGATGAATCTGCCCGCGATCCTCGAGCGCCGCCCGCAGATCGTCGTCATCGACGAGCTGGCGCATTCGAACATCCCCGGAACGGAGCACCCAAAGCGCTATCAGGACGTCGAGGACATCCTGAAGGCCGGGATCAACGTCATCTCGGCCGTCAACATTCAGCACATCGAAAGCCTGAATCCCTATGTCGAGCGGCTGACCGGGGTCAAGGTACGCGAGACCGTGCCGGACCGGGTGCTCGCCATTGCCAGCGAGATCATCAATATCGACCTTTCCGTCGAGGACCACAGGGAGCGGCTGCGGCGCGGGAAGATCTATCCCGCGGAGAAGGTCGAGAGCGCGCTCCGCGGGTTTTTCACGCCCGAGAATCTCGCGGCCATGCGCGAGATGGCGCTGCGCGAAGTGGCGAGCAAGGTCGAGTATCAGACCGAGGAACAACGGCTGCTGCGCGAGGCCGGGCCTTTGCGCCGTCCGGATCGCGTGGTCGTCTGTCTTGGGCCGGATCATGGCGCGAACGTCGCCCTGTTGCGCCGGGGGGCGCGGATCGCCGGCCGATTGAACGCCGACTGGTTCGCGGTCACTGTGGTGAGGCCTGAGCTCGCGCCTGGCAAGGCCTTAAGTCCGGTCCGCAAGGAGTTTTTGAAGCTCGAACGCCTAGCCGAGGAGCTCGGGGCGCGATTCGAGGTCCTCGAGGCGCACAGCGTCCTCGACGCCCTCGTGAGCTTCGTCGAGGCGCACGGCATCACGATGGCGATCTTCGGCAAAAATCGGCATGTGGGCTGGCGCCTGCGAATGTTCAAGTGGCTGACGCTCGAGTTCCTGAACCACACGGACGGCGTCGACGTGCAAATCGTCGACACCGCCGAACGGGAAGCGCCGACCCGCAACTAGGAAAAGCCATGCTGCGATCATTAAGTAATCGCCTTATCATAGCCATTTCAGCCGTCGTTCTGCTTCTGAGCGTGCTGGGCGCCCTGCTGGTCGCGCGCATCAGCAATCTGGGCGGCACGACCGAGGCGATCCTTCGCACCAACGCCCAGTCGGCCGCCATGATGGGCAAAATGCGCAGCGCCGCGCAGGCTTACGGTCTTGCCGTAAACGGCCGGACCCGCGCGCGCATCGCGACGCGCTTCGCCACCGCCTGGCAGGGGTTCAAGGACGAGAGCGCGGGGTTGCACGTCGGCCCCGAGCGGGAATGGGTCGAAGCCGCCTGGAAGGCCTATCGGCGCGCGCCCAGCGCGGCGCGCCTCCAGGCACTTGATGGCGCCCTGCAAGACCTCAAGACCGTGAGCCGGGTGGCCATAAAGGCGCGCGAGCACCGCGCGATCGCCGCCATAAAGAACCTCACGATTTTCGCGTCCCTCGGCCTAGGCGCCTCTCTGCTCGTGATCCTGGTGCTGTCGGTGTGGATGGTGCGACTCATCCTGCGGCCCATGCGCCAGCTGGCCCGCAGTATCCATGACCTGAGCCCTTCCGGCGCCCATCGCGAGCTCGAGCGCTACGGCCTGTCGGAGTTTGACGATCTGACGAGGGAATTCAACGGGCTGCTGCGCCGCCTCGAGAAGCATGAGCGCGGGAACACCGACAAGCTGGTCTATGAAAACGCCAAGATCGACGCCCTCATCAACTCGATAGACGACGGTCTCGTCCTCCTCGATAGGCAGGGCAAGATCCTCCACGTGAACTTCATGGCAGGGATGCTGCTCCAGACCGAGCCGGGGGAGCTGCTCGGACGGAACGTGAACGATTTGAACATAGCAACGCGCTTTTACATGAATCTGCGCAACGCGCTCGTGTCGTTGCGTCGCGAGGACCAGGATGAGCCCCAGTACAGCCGCAACGAATTCTCCCTGACGATCCGGGGACGCCTCCATTCGTATATCCTGAAGACCGTTCCGTTCCGCGACAAGGGCCGCAGCGTAATCGGACTAATCGTGGTGTTGCAGGACGTGACCGAGTTGCGGCACGCGGAACATCAGAGGACGCAGCTTTTGGCGACGCTGTCGCACGAGCTGAAGACCCCCCTTACAAGCTTGAGCCTCAGTATCGGAACCCTCTACGAGACGGCACAGCAAGAGAACTACCCCCACCAGGTCCGCCAGCTTTTGGAGGTCGGCAAGGAGGAGGTCGGCCGATTGACGATGCTGGTGGAAGATCTGTTGGACGTCTCGCGTCCTGACGCCATCCGCACCAGCATCGAATTAAAGCCCCTGGAGTTGTGTGAGTTCCTGCGGCGCCAGGCCCACTCCTTCCATCTGCAGGCGGACCTCCAGGACGTGGACCTGGTCGTCAAATGCCGTCCGGAGGTGGCCGTCAACGCCGACCCCGTAAAGCTCGGCTGGGTGTTCAATAATCTGCTGTCGAACGCGCTGCGCCACACCCCCGTGCACGGGCAGATCACCATATCGGCCGCGACGCCGACCGAGGAGGAGGTTGTGGTGGAGGTTGCCGACACCGGGCGCGGCATTCCCGCCGAAGAGTTGCCGCGTATATTCGAGTGGTTCACTCAAGGTGCCGCCGACCGGCAGGGGTCAGCCGGCATGGGGCTCGCGATCGTTCGCGAGATGGTGGAGGCGCACGGCGGGCGCATCACCGTCACGTCCAAGGTGAACGAGGGCACGCAGTTTCGCATCACGCTTCCGCGGCATATGACCGCGGCGGACCTGCCGCTCCAGCCGATCGTGCCGCTGCCGACGCGTCCTTGATCCCATGCCCGCGGTACTCATTGTCGACGACGATCGCAAAATCCGGCTGACGCTCAGCATATTCCTCGAGCGGCGCGGATATCGCGTGCGGGACGTGGCATCCGTCAAGGCCGCCCTGACGGCCCTGAGGGAGTTTCGCGCGGACATCGTTCTGTCGGACCTGAAGATGGAGGGCGAGGGCGGCATCGAGCTTCTGGCCGCCGTCAAGACCGAGCACCCGGCGCTGCCGGTCATCATCATGACCGCCTTCGCGACCGTGGAGAAGGCGGTGGGGGCCATAAAGCTCGGGGCCGCCGACTTCATCGTAAAGCCGTTCGCGCCCGCCGAGATCGAGCAGGTATTGAGCCGCAATATCCATATTCAGGGTCTCGAGGCGGACAGCCGGAACCTGCGCGCGGCACTGGGCAGGGAGGACCTGCTGACCCGATCAGAGGCCCTGCAGGGGACATTATCCCTGGCCGAGCGCTCCGCGCGAAGCGAGGCGACCGTGCTGGTTGTTGGGCGAGAGCGGCATGGGCAAGAGCATGATCGCCCGGCGTATCCACGCGGCAAGCGCACGCCACCAGGGGCCCTTCGTCGAGGTGAACTGCGCGAGTTTTTCGCCGACGCTTCTTGAAAGCGAACTCTTCGGCCACTGTAAGGGGGCCTTCACGGGGGCGGTCAAGGACAAGGTGGGGCGGCTCGAGTCGACACACGGCGGGACGCTGTTTTTGGACGAAGTCAGCGAATTGTCGGCCGAAGGACAGGCCAGGCTCCTGCGGTTCTTGCAGGGTAAGGTGGTCGAGCGGGTGGGGGAGCTGAAGACCCGCGCCGTCGACACCCGCATCATCGCGGCCACTAACAGGGACCTGCGTCATTCGGTTGCCGGAGAGGGGTTTCGGGAAGACCTTTACTACCGGCTTAACGTGGCGGAGATCCTTATGCCGCCGTTACGGTCGCGTCCGGAGGGCATTCCGTTTCTAGCGGAACGCTTCCTGGCGCAGGCGGCGGCCCAAAACGGGCTTTCGCCGATTCCGGTCATGGAGGACGAGGTAAGGTCGCGGATTGTCCGGTACAGTTGGCCCGGAAACGTTCGGGAACTTCAGAACGTCATAGAAAGATGTGTTATTTTGGCGGGCTGTGGACGCATAACCGCGGAGCATCTTCCCGAGCGCTTGTCGGCGGACTTCGTGCCCTGACCGGGAGCGTGCGGCAGGCGGGCAGTCTTGTTATCGTGGGGGCCTCCAAACGATACGGCCATCGGCGACCATGAGGGTGGAGTACGGTGATTCTTGCGAGCACGAGCGACTCTTTTTCGCCCTATGGCCCGACGATGGGGTGCGGGCGCAGCTGGCCGTCTGGGCGAGCGGGGGCGGCGGGAGACCGGTTCCGGCCGATGGTTACCACATGACGCTGGCATTCGCGGGTGACGTCGGGGCGGGTACCCGCCGGGCGCTCGAGGCGGGGGCTGCGCGGGTGTCGGAAGAGGCGTTCGTGTGCGTCTTGGACGCCGCGATGGGGTTCGGGACGGGCGACATCGAGGCCCTCACGCCCTCGCGCCCGCCGCCGGCGCTGTTGCGCCTCGCGGGGCGTTTGCAGCGGCTCGTGGACGATGCCACCGGCGCCACCGGGCAGCGTCCCTATCGCCCCCATGTCACACTTGCGCGCGGTACGCCCCGTCCGCACGCGGGGGCCCGGGGCGCGCCAGTGGTGTGGGCGGTTCGGGACTACGTCCTGTGCCGCTCGCGACGGGACAGGCCCGGGTTCTACGATATCGTGGCGCGGTGGCCGCTGGCATGAAGGCCTATGACGTTTTCATCACGTTTCTGGTCGTCATCGACCCGATCGGTCTCGTGCCACTCTTTGGCGCGCTGACCGTCGGCGCGAGCGAGGAGTACCGGCGGCGGATGGCCATGAAGGGCGTCCTGATCGCGGCCCTGGTCCTGCTGTTTTTCGCCGTCGGCGGATTTGCCGTATTGCGTGTGCTGGGCATAGGCCTCGCGGCCTTCCGTATCGCGGGGGGCATCCTCCTGTTTCTGCTCGCGATCGACATGGTGTTTGCCCGCCATTCCGGCCTGCGATCGACGACCAGGCGGGAAACCGAAGAGGCTCGCGGCCGTAACGATATCTCGGTGTTCCCGCTCGCGATCCCGCTGCTGGCCGGCCCCGGGGCCTTGACGAGCCTCCTGCTCATGCTCTCGGCCGCGCATGGCAGCCTTGCCGCGATCGGGGCGCTCCTTGGTATACTGGCACTGGTGTTGGCCATCACGCTGGTGGTGCTTTTGTTCTCGGTGCGGATATTGGCGTTCATGGGCGAGACCGGGGCCAATGTGGTTACTCGTTTGCTCGGCGTGCTGTTGACGGCACTCGCGGTTCAGTATGTCCTGACCGGCATTCGCATGGGGCTCCTGCATAGCCCCTGAGGGAGGAGGTTTTGGTGGATGTCCGGCCATTCGACGAGAATCGCGAGCGCGAATTGGTCGTGGTCGCCTACGCCCTGTATGTCGTGGGCTTTTTTGGTATGTTGGCCCCGAGCGTCCTGGCCCTGGGCCTCAATTACTGGCGGCGCGATCGGAGCGGGAGCTGCTACGGCAGCCACCATCGGTGGATGATACGGACCGTCTGGTGGGGGCTTCTCTGGATGAGCGCCGGGCTGTTCCTGTTTTTTGCGCTGCTTGGCTATGTCGTGCTGGTCGTCGTGAGCGTGTGGTGGGTGTACCGTGTCATCCGCGGGGCCCTGGCCCTGGCCGATGAACAGCCCATGCCGCTCAGCGCGCTGCAGATCACGGGCCGTTCCGTCTAGGCTCGACCGCGGCGGCGGGGCCGGCCCCTAAGGGGGGTGGCCGCCCGTGCCGGTTTTCTTGTCATGCCTGGGGGAAATCCGTAAACTCCGTGGGTGTTTGGCGTCTGGCGGCCCCGCCGGCGGGGCGCGGGCCGCATGCCTCGAGCGGATGCGCAGCCGGACAGGAAGAACCCGAGCGAGCCTGTCTCTCAAGCGACCTTGAACATTCCCATATTCCCAGAAATCACTTGGTCTGCGTCCCTGAGCACGGGCATGGATGCGCTCGACGACCACCATAGGCGGCTCTTCTCGCTCTTCAATGCCTTGACCAGGGCGGCATCCCGTGGGGTTTCGGGCGACGATTTGCTGCGGGTTCTCGGCAGCCTCGAGGACTGCGCCCGAAGCCAGTTTCCGCAAGAGGCGGAACTGATGCGCGGCTGGTCCATCGACCCGGGCCACCGCGCCATGCATGACGCCGCCCATGAGGGTTTTGTGGCATTTCTCGGGCGGGCCCGTGTCCTGGCCGCAAGCGACCCCGGGGATACGGCGATAGACATCCTGTTTTTTCTGGGGCAATGGTTGTTGCACCATAGCCTCGGCGTCGACCGGCACATGGCAAGGCGGGTCCGCGCGGTGCAGGCCGGGTGCGAGGCCGACGGGGACGCCGCGGCGCAAAAGACCCACGACGCGTTGGTCGGGATGGTCACGCAGTTGGCGGATGCGCTCGGAGAGCGGACCTATGACCTTGCGCGCCAGCGCCGGCGTCTCACCGATCTTCAAAACCTCTATCGGGCGCTCGTCGTCTCCGCGGACGTCCTCATCCACGGCGACCGGGAACACGATATGCTGCAGAGTCTCTGCGATCAGCTCTCGCGCACCGTGTTCCACACGGCGTGGATAGGGCGGCCCGGCGCCGACGGAGTCTTCGACGTGCTGGCGATCTCCGGATCGGGGGCCGCGCAGGTCCGGGAGGCGCGGCCGCGGCTGACGCGTGGGCGGACTGCCTCGCTCGTGGTCCAAGCATGGCGCAGTGGCGCGCCGGTCGCATGCAACGACACGCTTGCCGAAGGGAGTCTCGCGCCGTGGCACGCGACGTTCGCCAAGAACGGGTGGCGTAGCCTCATCGCCCTCCCGGTTATGCGCGCGGCCGAGATCTGGGCGGTACTGGCATTGGCGGCGCCGCGCCGCGACACCTTCGATGAACAGACCATAGACTTATGTCATCACATCGTCTCCTTGCTGAGCTACGGCCTGGATGAACTCGACGTGAAGAGGCGCATCCAGATCATGCAGGCCGAGGAGTCGCGGTCGGCGCGCACCGATCCCTTGACGGGCCTCCCTAACCGCCGCGCCTTCAACGAGAGGATGGAAAAGGCCGTGGTCGAGGCCTGCGATAAGGGACGCAGGCTTGCGGTCGTGATGATCGATCTGGACGGCTTCAAGCTCATCAACGACGCCTATGGGCACGAGGCCGGGGATAGCGTTCTGAGGATCCTGGCGGAGCGCCTGCGCAAAGGCCTGCGGCATGTCGATTTCGTGGCGCGCTGGGGCGGAGACGAATTCGTCGTGCTTCTCGACGACTGCGGTTGCGCCGATGATGTGGCCGTGGTCCTGGAGAAGCTCGGCGCCATCGTCCGCGAGCCTGTGGAGGTCTCCGGGATGCCGCCAACCCGCCTCGACCTGAGCGCCGGAGCCTGCATCGAATCCTTGGAGGAGATCAGGAATCCGGATATGCTCGTCCGCCGCGCTGACCGCGCCCTGTACGAGAGCAAGGAACGCCGCGACGACCGCCTCCGATTTTGGGTCTATTACGGGGAACCCGTGCCCAGGCGCCTCAATCGGGCGCAGATGCTCGTACGCCAGGACGCCTTCGACATCCTGTACCAGCCGATCTTCGATCGTCGTCTGGGGGCGGTGGCGCGCGTAGAGGCGCTCCCGCACCTTCGCAGCGGCGATGGCGGCGGGCTTGCGCCCGGGGAATTCCTGAGGGACCTGAATGCTGACGATCTCGGCCATTTGACGCAGCGGGTCCTCTGCCGGTGCCTGGCGGACATGGGGCGCCTTGAGGCATCGGGTCTGTCGGTTGCCATGTCCGTCAATGTGGACGCGGCGACCATCGACGGCCGGCTGGCGGCATTTTTCCGCGAGACCTGGGCCGACCGGCCGTCATGCGCAGCCCGCCTGACCCTGGAGATTCAGCGCGGCGGCGATCTGCTGGAGCGCCGCGACATCCTCGACATATTGCGCGATTTTCGGGCCGCGGGCGCACGGCTGGCCTTAGACGACGTAGGCAGCCTCTATTCGTCGCTGCTGTGTCTGAAGGATCTTCCGATCGACGAGATCAAGCTGGATCAGGGGTTTGTCCGGACCCTGGAGGAGCAGCCGGAGGGGATCGCGTTCACCGGCGCCATGTGCGATCTGGCCCGCAGCCTGGGTGTCGACATCGTGGCCGAGGGCGTGGAGACCGAAGATATCCGGGATGCCGTTTCGGTCCTGGATGTGCCGCTCCTGCAGGGTTACGCCCTGGCGATGCCCATGGCGTTTGCGAAACTCGCGGGTTTTTTGGACCGCCCCCGGAGACCCGAAGGTCTGCGTCCGGCGAGCCTCCTCGGCGTCTATGCGCGCCATATGGAATACGATCAAGGAATGCGGCGTTATGCCCAAGCGGGGCGGTTTTTGATCGCGCCCCCCGAGGTCTTGAGGCCCGATGCGTGCCCTGTGGAGGCGGACCTGGATCGTCTGGGCTTCGGGCCGCGCCACGACCTTCGGATCCTGCACGCGCGTTATCATGAGGTTCTGCGGCGGGCCGTGCAAGGCCCCGCGGGGGCGGCCGCCGATGCCGGCTGGCGGCACGTCGAGGAGGCGCATCGGGCATTTCTGGCGATGATCGCGGATGTCTATGGGGCGGGCCGCGCGGCCGCCACGATACCGGCATAGGGGCGCTGTAACCGGGCGGCGGTCCCGCGAGGCGGGCCGGCCTTCGGGATCGGCAGAGGTTCGGCAAAAAGAAAGAGCCAAGAAAGAAGGACCGCTCGCGCGGTCCTTCCGGGGTTGGGACGCCCTTTTAGGTTCCCGTCAACGTCTTCTTGGGGGCCGGCCACGGCGCGTACCCGGGATTGCCCGCGATGCCGAGGAGGCGCGGCGTGTAGGCCGTTTCCACACGTACCGTCTTCTGGTCGCGCAGGTATTCCGTAACCACGTCCCAGATCTTCGGGCCCGGATGCTTGGGGCGGTAGACGTCGGCCCAACCCGATACCGTGTAGCGCTTGTTGGCCTCTATGGGTTTGCCGTTCAGCAGCCGCAGATCGGAGATCCTATGCCCGATGTTGCGCATCGGGGCCATTGTGTAGGTAAAGCCGCCTACGCGCACCATGTCGCCGCCCTGCTGGTAGTAGGGGTCCTTGTTGAAGAGGTTGTCGGCGATCTGTTCCAGGACGACTTTCAGTTCCTTGCCGGTGTAGGTGTCCAAGGTTGTCGCCGGGTAGGTGATGGCCGTCTGGTTCATGACGTCTTCCATCGTGATCGGTTCGCCCGGCAGCAGACTGGTGCCCCAGCGGAATCCGGGCGAGAGCGCCAGTTGCGCGCCCGACACGGCAAGCTGCGCATCGACGATCAATTGGTCGAAGGTGCCGTTGAAGTTTCCGCGGCGAAAGAGCAGACCCTCGTTTATCGCGAGTTTCTCCGCGAGCTTCTCTTTGTAGGGCGCACGCACTTTCTCGATATAGGCGGCCATTTCCGGGTCGGCCGGCAGCAGGTCGGCGAACACCGGCATGAGGCGCGACCGGTAACCCTGCACGCGGCCGCCGCGTACATCGAGGTCCAGGACGAGCAGGAACTTGGTGTTCGACCCCGAGTTGAAGACCAGCGTGGTGCCGCCACTGTTGCGTACCGGCACAGGCTCGGCCTCGGCGTCGTGGGTGTGGCCGCCCAGGATGACGTCGATCCCGTGGACCTGGCGCGCCATCTTGAGATCCACGTCCATGCCGTTGTGCGAAAGCACCGCGACGACCTGCGCCCCCTTGGCGCGCACCTCGTTTACGGTTTTTTGCATATGCGCCTGATCGATGCCGAATTCCCAGTCCGGCACCATGTACGCGGGATTGGCGATCGGCGTATACGGGAAGGCCTGTCCGATGACCGCGACCGGAACGCCATTGACCTCGCGCATCATGTAGGGGGGGAAGACCAGCGTACCCCAAGTGGAGTTGTTGACATTCTGCGCCAGGAATTCGATGTGGCCCTTTAGTTCCGTATCGACCGCCTCTTTGACGCGTTTTGCCCCGTACGTGAACTCCCAGTGGGCGGTCATGGCGTCGACACCCAGAAGCTTTTGCGCTCCGATCATGTCGCGCCCCTCGGTCCATAGCGAGGTCGCGGATCCTTGCCATGTGTCGCCGCCGTCCAGGAACAGGCTACGGCCGGCGCGCTCTGCGCGCACTTTCTTCAGCAGGGTTGCGAGATGGGCAAAGCCGCCGATCTTGCCGAAGCGGCGCGAGGCCTCGGTGAAGTCCAGGTAGGTAAACGCGTTCGCGCGGCGACCCCCGAACGGGATCTTGAAGTACCGGAGGTAGTATTCGCCGACGAGGTGGGGCGGGCGGCCCCAGGCGTGGCCGACGCCGATGTTGATGTTCGGTTCGCGGAAGTAGACCGGCAGCAGCTGCGCATGGCAATCGGTCATGTGCAGGAGGCTCACGTTGCCGTAGACCGGCATGTCGTAGAGGTGGTTCGCCGCCGCGGTCGTACTTTCGCCACGGTGCATGCGGTTTAGGCTGCAGCCCGTAAGGCCGGTCCCGGCCGCGCCTGCGACCGCCAACATCTGCAAGAATTCTCGTCGTGACAAGCTCATAGCCGTGTGCTCCTCGCGCTTGTTTCTTTAAGTCGGGTGGTGGGCAGCGCCTTGTGGGAAACTACCGCAACGGACCAAAGCCGCCTGTGCGGGCCCGCCTGGTCTGCTGTGAGACGCCGGCCGGGGCGATTCTATTCCCGGCACGGCAAGGCCGCCCGCAGGCGGCCTTGCCGGGGTACCGGAGCCCCTACGGACGCTGGCTGGGCGCGCTCTCGGGGAGTCCGGTGTTCATGTACATCTGGTAGAACTCGAGGTCCCGATACTGGACGCTCTCCGGCTTGAACGGGGCCGCACCGACCTTCTTGTTGCAGCCCTGATAGCGCTTGGCCAGCGTCCCGAGCGTACCCCACGCCGACCGGTAAGCCGGGAAGTCGACGCCCTGGCCCAAGGCCGCGCTGATCACGTTGCCCCGAAGCCGCTTGCCCGCGTTCCAGACATGGCAGGTCGCGCACGAGAAGTTGAGCTGGCCGCGGCGCGCCCAGAAGAACCGCTCGCCGGCGTAGAAGGCCTTGGCGGCGCCGGGCGAATTGATCTCGATATGCACCGGCATGCCGTAGGAGAGGTGCTTGACGTAGGCGTCGATGTCGGCCATCGGGCCTGTCGTCACGTTCTTGTAGGGCGCAGCGCCGTTGCGCACCCGGCAGGTATTGATGTCCATGACGAGGGTCCGGACCTCTTTGGTCGCGGGATCCCAATACGGATAATGCGTGGCGATACCGACGCCGCCGTTCTTAAAACAGCTCGCGTAGGTGTTGCCGTCCTTGAACGGCGTGTTCCAGAGCCGCTTGCCGCGATCCAGGGCGAACGTGTAGGACGGAAACTCCATGATCTGTTTCCATTGGGCGCGCAGGTTCTTGGCCGCCGGCATCGCATAGACCGCGTTCGCGTAGTCCTTGAAGGGCACGTTCGGAAAGCGTTTGTGGAAGTAGGCCTGGAACTGCTGCATGTCCGATTGCGGCGAGGCCTGCGCCACGAGGGGCGTGCACAGGACCGCGGCCAATACCAAAGTGGCGGATGTCTTCATTGGTTTCTCCTCACGGGGCGCGCCCTAACTCACATGGGTCTGGGCGTGCCCGGTCATGCCCTCGTTGTCGATCCAGTCGACGGTGACGAGGTCGCCGGACTTCGCGTGCACGAGCTTTACGGCGATGAGCGGATCCTTGGAGATCGCGATGCTCATGTCGGTGA
>DAIDMD010000120.1 GCA_027449165.1 Acidiferrobacter sp.
CCCGATATCGGAAAATTCTCCACGGCGCGTGCCGTCTGGATACCATACCAGGCATCGGCCGGCACCGGATATTCGCCAAGACTGTCTTTTTCTCTGCGCGTCGTCATGGGTATGGGAAACGCCGGCGGGCCGCGGGATCTGCGAGGCTCAGCCCGACCACTGCGTTCTCGTCCTCCTTTGAAGATGGGAGATAGGATTCATGTTTCCTTCACGAGGCTTGCGGCCCGCGGCGCATGGCGTTGAAGGCGGTCCGGCGGCGACTTTCGACCAGGCCTGGAGCCGTAGGCGCCAGTATAACCGAATGTCCGGATTGCCATGGGATCACGTATCCGGGTTTTGCGTCCCGCCGAGGCCGCCCGCAGTCCTGGTCGGCATCGTCGGCAGGTGGGGTATGGGTCGACGGGACCGCGTCGTCGCGACCCGCCCCGGTCCCACGCCGAGGCGCCGTTCGGATGCCCGCGGGGGGCCGCCGAGCGCATGGCGAGCGGATACCGACATGGTGCATTCGTGATCTTGGTGCCGGGGTCCCTCTCAGCACGACGGCCGGTCTTGTCTGCGGCCCGGGGAGTCGGTATCGTCGCCTTGTATGAGACCTGTCTTTCAGCCGCGGATCGGCGAGGCCGATAGCCGCCGCTTCCTGCGTTTTGCGTTTTCGCTCGCCGATCTGGCGCGGCGGCTCCTGGCCGAGACCCCCATCGGGGAAGCGGATATTGCCGTCAAGGCCGATGGCTCCTATGTGAGTGTGGCCGATCAGCGCATCGAGGCGGCCTGGCGGGAGGCCATTGCCGGACAGTTTGGTGATCACGATCTCGTGGGCGAGGAGTATCCGGCGGAGGGTCGAGGCAGCGCCTGGGAGTGGGTCCTCGATCCGATCGATGGGACCGATAATTTCGTGCATGGCATGGCGACCTTTGGCACCCTGGTGGCCTTGCGCCACGAGGGTGTTCCGGTGCTCGGGGTCATAGACCACCCGCGGCTCGACCTGCGGGTGAGCGCCGCCCATGGACTCGGGGCCTCGTGCAATGGGCGCGACGTGCGCGTCGCCGACCGCCAGGAATCGGGGACACCGATAGTCATCGCAACGGCCCCCGAGAATTTCACCAAGGGCGGTCGTCCGGAACTCTTTGGCCGATTGGCGGCAGCCCACCCGAACCTGCGCGTTTACCGGGACTGTTATGCCCATAGCGTGGTTTTGCAAGGTCAGGGGGCGGTGGCCGTCGACTGGCATGCGCAGCTCTGGGATGTATGCGCGGCGTGGGCGATCGCGCGCGAGGCGGGCGCGGCGTTCGAGCGCCTGGATGGGCCGCCGGGGCGTTATCGGGTCGTTTTCGGGCGGCCCGCGGCGGTGGCGGCGGTCACGGATCTGCTGGGGATCGCGCGGGAGGGGGAGGAGGAGGGATGAAGGCCGAATTTTGGCATACGCGTTGGCATGAGAATCGCATTGGTTTCCATCAGGCCGAGATCAACCGTTTCCTGCGCCGGCATATCGACGCCCTGGGCCCCAAGGGCCCGGTGTTCGTGCCGCTGTGTGGCAAAAGCCGCGACATGAGCTGGCTTTTCGAACAGGGGCGCGAGGTCATAGGGATCGAGATCAGCCCGCTCGCCGTCGAGGCATTTTATCGGGAACAGAAGATCCCCGTGGATCGGGTCGGCCGCGGCGAGTTCCTGGAGTACCAGGCGACCGGTGTCACCATCCTGCTCGGCGATTACTTCCGGTTGACCGCGGAACTACTCGGGCCGGTGGCGGCCGTCTATGATCGCGCTGCCCTGATCGCCATGCCGCCGGCCACGCGACGCGCCTATGCCGAGCATATGGCGCGCCTGCTGGCCCCGGGGACGCCGGTCCTGCTGATCGCCCCCCTTTCCCTGAAAGATCCGCAAAGCGGCCCGCCGTTTGCGGTATCGTCATCGGAAATCCAGGAGATCTTCGCCGATCATTTCACGGTGGAAGTCCTGGAATGCGAACGCAAAACTGCGGAGGAGGATCCGCGACTCGCCGAGCAGGGTCTGGCGTGGCGCGAGGAGGGCGTGTACCGGCTGTGCCGGCGGGCAGGGCGCGAGGCGTAGGCGCGCGCCTTCCGGCGGTTGGGCGCGACCGGCGGCAGACGAGGGGGACGGGGTCATGGATCCATTGGTGAACATCGAGGGCGAGTGCTTCGATGCTGTTTTTGGTGAGGCCGTCAGGGACCGGGCGCTGCGCGCCCTGGAGGGGGGGCGGGTCTTGTTCTTTCCGCGTCTCACCTTCCCGCTCGGTGCTGATGAGCGGTCCTTCCTGGATCCCCGTTGTTCGGATGGTCGCGCCAAGAACATCAGTTATGACGTGTCGTCGGGCAGTCTGAAAGGGACGGCCCTGGCAGGTCATGAACGGGAACGCTTGCGTGACATGGTGGCGCGGTATGCGCAGAGCGCGCGCACGCTGGTGGAGGGCCTGCTGCCGGGTTACACGCCGCATCTGCGCCTGGGGCGCACCAGTTACCGCCCGGTCGAGGCCAAAGAGCGACCCTCCTCCTATCGCAAGGACGACAGCCGCCTGCATGTGGACGCCTTTCCCTCGCGTCCGAACGGGGGCCAGCGCATATTACGGGTCTTTAGCAACGTCAATCCCGACGGTCGCGGTCGAGTGTGGCGTCTGGGTGAGCCCTTCGAGACCTGCGCCCGGCGTTTTTTGCCAGCGATACGTCCGCCGCTGCCGGGGCAGCGCTGGCTATTGGCCGCATGCGGGCTTACCACCGGCTACCGCTCGGCCTACGATCATTACATGCTGGCCTTGCATAATGCCATGAAGGGCGACGACTATTTTCAGCGTCACTGTCCCCAATACGAGGTCACGTTCCCGGCCGGGACCACCTGGGTGGTCTTTACCGATCAGGTCCCCCATGCGGCGATGGCCGGCCAGTATCTGTTCGAGCAGACCTTTCATCTGCCCGTGCAGGGCCTGAACGAGCCGGCGCACGCGCCGCTGTCGGTGCTGGAGCGGCTCCTCAAGCGGCCGCTGGTCGCGACCCGAGATCAAAACCGCTCGATCCGGGCCTCGTAGGGGTAGAGCAGCAGGCGATAGAGGGTGTCGCCGAACTGCACATGGGTGGCCTCCGGTCGACCGATGACCAAGGTCTGGCCGCCGCGTGCCGAGAGCGCCGCCATCCCGAATCGCCGTGCCGCGATCAGCCCATTCAGGACCTCGACCAAGTCCTCGCGCGCCACCGAACAGGTGTTGTCTACGATCCGGCACGCGTGTCCGTTATGAGTCCGCCCCTCGATGATGACGGCATCAGGCCGCAATGACTCCGGTCCCGGGCAGCGGGCCTGTGGATCAATATAATCGTCCATGGCCCATTTTACCGCCGCCAAGGCAGGTTTTGATACCGTTCCCATGCGCGGCTGAAGGACTCCGTGGATCTGCCAGACCGCGAACGGGACATTGCCATGCGCGATCTTGCGCGAACGGTGGCTCGGCAAAGCCAGGCGGGATCGGTTTTGCCGGGCTACCGATGAGGCGATCCGGCGCATGGAACAGGCGGTACCGGCGGTGTGTCTTGCTGCGGCACGTCACCATCGATTGGACGGCCGCCTACGGCCTCTTGCCTCGTGCGCCGAGACGCTCGCCGGTCCCGTCTCTTTATCGGACATGGTTATCGGGCCACTCACGGGCCCGGCATGGGTCTCACCGCGGGCTGCGGGTGCGAGGGTCGCCCACATCTTTATCAAAACACGCGGAAAGTCCCGCCATTCCACATCCGCCGCGAACGGATAGGGCCCTGTCCCTTCGGGCGCGGGCCCACGCAATGCCGTATCGACCGCCGTCACCATGTTCCGAAGCGATGTCACTTCCTCGCGGGAATGGGCAGGCGCGTCAGAAGGTATTGACGACCGCAGAGACGCCCGGCACGGTACACACCACCTTTTCGACGACATTACGCAGATCCAGCACCGAGTTCGGGCAACCGGCGCAGGCGCCCTTCATCCGTACGCGCACGGTGGCGCCGACGATATCCACGAGTTCGATATCGCCCCCGTCGCGTTGGAGTATCCGA
>DAIDMD010000121.1 GCA_027449165.1 Acidiferrobacter sp.
CTGCCGCCGGTCGCGGCGGCGATGAGCGCGGCGCGGTGGTCCGCGCGCTTCAATAGAGGCAGACAGTAATGGTGCGGCCGCAACCCGCCGTCGAAAAGGGCGTTGCGATCGAGCAGCAAATGGTGGGCGGTAATGGTCGCGGCAAGCGTGTCGGGGCCGGCGCTTACGAACTCGACCGCGGCGCGGGTCGTGATGTGCTCCAAGACCATGCGCAGGCCCGGGAACGCGCGCGTGAGCGGCAGCAGGTGGCGCTCGATGAAGACCGCCTCGCGATCGAAGACGTCCACCGCCGGGTCCGTGACCTCGCCATGCAGGAGCAAAGGGATATCGTGGCGCTCCATGGCCGCCAGCGCCGGGTCGCAGCGCCGCAGCTCCCGGACGCCGTGCGCGGCGTTCGTGGTGGCGCCGGCCGGATAGTACTTGACGGCGTAAACGGCGCCGCAGGCGCGCGCCCGGGCGACCTCCGAAGGCGGCATCGCCTCGGTCAGATACAGCGTCATCAGAGGCTCGAAGCGCGTAGACGCGGGCAACGCCGCGAGGATCCGCGCGCGATAGGCCAGGGCATCGTCTACGGTTCGCACCGGCGGATCGAGGTTGGGCATGACGATGGCCCGGGCGAAGCGCCGGGCAGTATCGGCGGCCGCCGCAGCCAACATCGCGCCATCGCGCAGATGCACGTGCCAGTCGTCGGGCCGCGCAAGGCTCAGACGCGCAGCGGCGGCCGGCGCGGGCCCCTGCGCAGCGCCACTAGACACGAGGCCGCCCACGGGGCCTGCGAGAGGACGCGCGGCCGGCCCGGGGCCCAGGACATGCCTGTGCTAGCGAAGGCCGCGCGGGCATCCGCGCCCCTGGAGGGCACCCTCCGCCAAAGACCGTGGCCGTTTGGCCATCAACACTTCGGATTTCCATTCTGACGGGATCTATGGGTTACAGTAATCGCAACGGGCGGGATCCGCCTGGGCGCGCCCATCGCGGTCGCGCGTCACCCTATGCCCGCACTTGAGACAGCCATGGACCTCGGCGCACACCTCGCGCGTGGGGGTCCCGCAGGCCTGGCAGGGCAGGCCCGGGAGCGTCTCGACGATCCAGAATCCCGGGACATGGCAAACGGGGCACGGTGACGCCAGACGCTTGCCCAGATCGACGGCGGCAAGCCGGATATTCACGAGGCGCGTGGGGTTCGCGTAGGCGCGCAGATCGACCTCGACGAACACGCGCCCGCCTGACGATTGCCCGGCCGCCTTGTCGTAAGCATCCCTGAACGCGGGCCAGTCCGCGATCCCCTTGCGGATCCGCGGATCGCTGTCGTTGTCCGGCCGCACTATGAGGTAGTGCTCGGGGAAACGGGCCGTGCGCGCGAACCTCTCGGCCTCTTCCCAACTCGACGACAGGATCTGCGCGCTGTTGGCCATGCCCTGCGCCACACCGACTACTTCAAGCCCCAGCAACTCGTCAAGAAAAACCAGGAATTCGACGTTCCAGGGGAACATGCCCGCGACCGGATCGAGACCGAAGGATCCCTCGCTCGCGAGCCCGAGCGGCAGCCCCGAAAGCTCCATGCCGATACGGGCCTTCTTGCGGGCCGCCTCGATCTGCGTGCCGGCCCGCGGGATATCGCGCGTGAAGGTGCCCAGAAGGTCGGTGTCGTAGCCGGCAGCGCGCTCGACGAGGCAGCCCACGAAACCCCCCAGAACAGGGGCCACGATCCGCTCCTTGCCATGCTGGGTCAAAAACGCCGCCCGCTGCCCCCGATAGACGCTTCTGATCGACGGCGCGCAAGGGACCGAGTGCTGGGCCGCGCTCATGGCCCCTGCTGCCATCGTCTATGGGACACGCGTAGGGATAGGCCGGCCTGGCCGATTTGCGACGGCCCCGCGAAGCCATTCCCGTCGATCGGCCCGCACAGGCAACGACGGCCCTCCCCGAATAACCGGATCGGCGGGCTCGCCCCTAGACCGCCATCCGCATGTTCGAACATCCCGACAGATCCGCCCGCGATGGCGGATGTGGGTTTGGCGCCGCCGCCAAGGCCCCTGGTGACAGCCGCCGATGCAGCGGATCGGTCATCGGCCACACAGACCCGGCCATCCCCAGCGTGCACAAACGCCCCCTTCCCCTTCCACCCCCCCACACAGGGGTCAAGAGACATGGTGGGCCCCGGCCTTGCGCGACACCCGAACCTTGAGTGCCGCGCCGCAACAACCCCGAGGAACCCGATCATCGCCGCCGGAGCAATCGGCTGCGGTGCCGCCTTCGCTTGCCAGTCCGCTGTCATGGGTCGTCCCCGCCACGCCGCACGTCGCGGCACACGACAATTCTAGGGCGTCCCGAAAATAGGCAACACTTAATATTGGTAATTGTTAGTATTTACTACGGTGAATTAATGGGACTCCCACGCCGCTACCCCATCGATCCGCGCCCAGGGGCCGGGGCCCGGTTCTCATCAGCCCATAACCCGGCCTTCGCGATGCGTCCTGCAAGACGGCGGGTTCCCCGATGACACCGGGCGCGTAAGATTTGGTGCTAGTTATCGCGAGGTTTTCGCCTTATTTTCCGCCGCCGTGCGGGGGTTTTGCGCAGCATCTAGGCCGCTTCGCCATTTCCTTTTGGCCGATACCATTGCTTTGTCGCCTATGCCTAAAGGCCCCGTCAGTGCCGGGAATCGACGGCAAGAGGGCCGATCCGCTAAATCGCGCTAGCCGTAGCCTTCGTCGCTGCGCGACCTTGAATAGAAAATCCGCAAGACAAACCAGAGCACGATCTTGATGGCGAGCAAGAGCACGATCATGAGCGCAAGACCGGGAAGCCCGATATCGATACCAAACCACCCGAAGGCAAAATAGATAAGGGTGGCCGTAATCGGCGTGACGCCGATCATCCAATATATCGCCGATGATCCGGGGAGTTTTTCTCTCATCGTGGATGCGATCTCCTCGCGATGGCGACGCGGTTGGAGGGCAGGGCCAAACCGGCGGCGCGCACTCGACTTCTTGGGCCCTGCTGTCTCTAATCTAAGGAGTGCGAACTGATTTTTCTGGCGATATCGAATGATAGCACGCCAGCCGGCGTTGATCGAAAAAGCCGGGGGCTCGACCCGGTCTTCGGCAATCTTTACGAAGCGATGCCCCAGACATTTACCGGCTGAGGCGGCTTACGAAATCTCTTGGAGCGCCCACTCCACCAATTGCGCGGCGGCATTCGAGGATGTCTGCATCTCGGGATCGGCTATCGTCTGGTTTTTGCGAAGTCACCCTTCCCCCTCGTCGGTCGGGTCAACCCGCGCGGATAACGAGAAGGTGGGCTAGGCAAGAGGGGTCCGGGGGACGGACGGCGACGGGAATGGCAAGACTGCGGCGCTGGCCGCGTGGTCGGCCATATGGTAATCGCCCACGATCCGGTCGGATGTTGCCGGTCCCAAGCGCCGCTCCATGAACCCGAGATAGGCCGGATGCCGACGAAAACTCTCGGCGGCCTCCGCCGAGACCAGGCGCACCAGCATACAATGCCGATAGCGGCTTCCCTCGTCGATGACGCTTCCCATCTGAACGGCCCGGACCCCGGGGATGCCCGACAGCACACGCTGTCCTTCGCTCACAAGCGCTGACAACGCCGGGGCATCGAGGCCAGGTGCGCTGTAGGCGACGATGTGCGTGACACCGAGCCAAGGACGGCAACGGCTTAGTACCTCGGCCGCACGGCCGGCCGATCCCCACGCGCGCATACGCGGCTCCAGTTGCGCGGCGATGGCCGCATCGATGCCGTCTTTGAGGGCACCATAATGCGCGTGGCGTTCGCGCCGCGCATTGGCACGCAAGCGCTCGCCGGCCACATCGTGCAGGACCGGAGAACAATGGATCTTGGCGACACCCAGCATGATCAGCCGACGCCATTGCTCGTCGGTGAGCCCGACTCCGCTGCGAACGACCAAGGGCATCTTGAGCGCGGCGTTGATCTCCTTCAGGCGTCCCCAGTCGAACTTACGATTTCCGCGCCCGTGCGCCGCACCGGCCGATACGGCAAAAAAATCGACCCGGGTGCGCTCAACGAAGCCCTTGGCCTCGGCCACGGTCGTGTAATGGGGCTCGCGCATCGCGCGATCTTGCCCCGCGCCCCCATCCGGAACATGGCCCAAGTCGCCCTCGACCGGCACGCCGCAGGCGTGCGCGGTGCCCACGACCACCCGCGTAAGGTCGATGTGGCGAAAAAGCGACTCGGAAACGGCGGCCGCTCCGACGCCGTTGGCGCCCAGGCGGATGCCGCGCATCACCGAATCGGCATCGGCCCCGCAATCCAGATGGATAGCCACCGGTACCCGGGCCTGCCCCGCGGCGGCCTCCACCGCGGCCATGACCCAGTCGAAGGCCGAACCCCCTGGGCGCGGCTCGGCCACGCTCAGGATGACCGGGGCGCGCGCCGATTCGGCCGCGGCCAATACCGCCGGCAGGAAATCGAGCTCGGTAAGATCGAAGGCGCCCACTGCATAGCCGTTCTCATAGGCGTGCACCAGCATATCTTTCATGTTGACAAGCGGCATGCCGACTCCTCGGGGATTGGTGGTTTCGCACGCGCCGGCCCTTTGGCAACCGGCGACGCGAGGCCTGATGTCGAGCGGCCCGAACGCGCACCGCCTCGTTCTGGCGGTGCGGAGCCACCGGGAAGCGGGAAGGTACCAGCCCTTCCGGCCGTCACAGAGCGCTCAACCCGGGCCTCCGGCTTCGGGGGAATTCCGCCCTCACTAACACGAAACATCCTCTTGCCCGGTTATACACGGCCGACTTTAGAGAGTAATATGAGTAAATAAAACTCACTATTCTTTAGCATGATCATTTATTAAAGTTAATGATTAACCACTGGACCCTCCAACAACTCCGACTCTTCGAGGCAGTTGCCCGCCATCGCAGCTACACGCGCGCCGCCGAAGAACTGTGCCTGACGCAACCGGCGGTCCATATCCAGGTGCGTCGCCTCGAGGAGATCGTGGGCCTGCCCCTGATCGAACGGGTGGGCAAAAAACTCCTGCTGACGCGGGCCGGGGAAGAGGTCTATGCCGCGAGCGTCGCGGTCCTGGGCCAACTGCGGACGCTTACCGGAGAGATCGCGGACATGAAGGGCAAGGTGGCCGGCCCCCTGAAGATGGCGGTGGTCACGTCCGCCAAGTTCTTCATGCCGCATTTCTTGGGGCTTTTCGTGCACGAATACCCCGACGTCGCACCCCAGCTCACCGTGACGAATCGGGCGCGGGTGCTGGAACGGTTGGCGGAAAATGTGGACGACTTTGTCGTCATGGGCCAGATCCCGGACGATATGGATCTCGCGGTCCGGCCGTTTATGGACAATCTGCTGGTGGTCGTGGCCCATCCGGACCATCCGCTGGCGGATAAGACCAACATCCCGTTGGAGCAAATCGCCGGCGAGCGATTCCTGCTGCGCGAGATCGGCTCGGGGACACGGATGTCGGCAGCACAGATGTTCGCCGAACACGGTCTCAACGTGGAGCCCTACATGGAGCTTGGATCGAGCGAGGCCATAAAGCAGGCGATCATGGCCGATCTGGGCGTTTCAGTATTGGCCCTGAGCAGTCTGGAGCTGGAATTGGAGGCGCGGCGCTTGGTCATTCTGGACGTCGTCGGCTTTCCCTTGCGCAGGACCTGGTATGCGGTCCACCTGCAGGGCAAGCGCCTGGGTCTCACGGCCAGCGTGTTCCTGGACTTCCTGGTCAAGGAGGGCCCCAACCTCGGCGTCCGCAAGGGCTGGGTGGCGCAGCCGGGCGCCACCCCACACCCCCGCAGCCGGCCAAAACGGCTCGGAAAGGCACGCGGCGCCTAAAACCGGCCGACCGGTTATGTGGGCGCGGGCGGGTCTGTTTTGGTAAGCGGCGAGGCTCTCTCCGGGCTCTGGTCGGATCGACTTCATCAGCAACCTAGCTTCCTGCCGCCGCCGAACTGCCCAGCGCGACCCTGGTCCGCTTCGCGGGGTTGCGTCCACTTCCCTCTTGTAACTAAGTCCATAATTGACATTTCCCGTTTTGGGAACTACCATGCAGGCTTGAACACGCACACATCATCCCCACATGCGAATTCTGGGTTTACCCATACTCGAGGCGTTCAAAAAAGATCATGCAGCCTCGCGAGGGCCACTAGACGCGTGGCGAACGGATGTCGAGCGTGAAAACTGGAAAACGCCACATGACATCAAGCGTAGATACAGAAGCACGGATTTTTTGGCCGATAACAGAGTCATTTTTGACATCAAGGGCAATTCATATCGGCTTGTGGTCAAGATCCGATATCAAAACGGACTGGTGGTGATTGAGTGGGTGGGGACACATGCTGAGTACGACAAGAAAAAGTTCTAGACAGGCATGTGTGGGGCAAGAAAACGAGAGGCGGAGCTGGCAATGAATGTAAAGATCATCAAGAGTGCGGAAGACTACGAAGCGGCAATGGCGCGCTTGTCGGCGCTCATGTCGCTCGACCCCAAGGCCAACTCCAAGGAAGAAAACGAGCTCGAGCTGCTGGCCTTGGTCATCCAGGACTTCGAACGCCAAACCGTTCCCCCGGTCAAGGCCGATCCGATCGAGTCGATTCTTTTCCGGATGGATCAGATGAAGCTCTCCCGCAAGGATCTGATCCCCTACATTGGATCGATCTCCAAGGTCTCGGAAGTTCTGTCGCGCAAGCGTCCGCTGTCCCTGCCCATGATTCGTCGGCTCAACCAGGGCTTGGGCATCCCCGCTGACATTCTGATCGAAGATATCGAAACGGACAGCGCAGTCGTGGATCAAGAGCCAGAGATGGATTTCACTCGTTTCCCGCTCAAGGAAATGCTGGAGCGGGGTTGCTTCGGGGATTTTGAAGGGAGCGCGCAGCGTCTCAAAGACTACGCCGAAGACCTGATCAGAAAATTCATGCAAGACCTGCTACCCAAGCAAGTTAGTCCTGCCTTGCTGCGCGCCCCCATGCATCAGCGCGGAGATCGGCAGGCCGATGAGATGGCTCTCTTGGCTTGGCGTGTGTGCGTCTTGCGACAAGCGCGAGCCGTTAACCCTGCCAGAGACTACAAGCACGGAACCATAACGCCCGCCTGGTTGCGTGAGCTGGCCAAGCTCTCCGCTTTCGATGAGGGCCCGAAACTTGCGCGGGAGCACCTCGCCCGTCACGGCATCACGCTTGTCATCGAAAAGCACTTCAAGCGCACCTTTCTTGATGGCGCTGCGATGCTGGACAACGATCGGCCGATCGTTGCCTTGACGTTGCGACATGACCGATTCGACAACTTCTGGTTTGCTTTGCTGCACGAATTGGCTCACATTGCCAAGCACCTGACCCCCGAGTCTCCCGTGTTCATCGACGATCTGGATTGCAGCAACTCCCAAAAGGCCGAAACGGAAGCCGATGCCATGGCGAAGGAGGCGCTGATCCCCGAAAGGAGTTGGCGTACCGCCAAAGTGCGGACAACGCTTCTGCCCGAAGACGCCATCGCTTTTGCCGATGAGATCGGCGTGCACCCGGCGATCGTGGCAGGACGCCTGCGTCACGAAAAAAAGAACTTCCGCCTGCTCTCGCACCTCATCGGCAAGGCAGGACAAGTCAGCCAAATACTGGATCAGTAAACCGACCTACGACCCTTGAGCGCGTTGTTGATCCCCTTCAGGCGCCCCGCGGGGGCCTTGACGCTCGCGCTCCTTAGGAAGGCAGCATCTCGAAGAGGGCATCACCTCGGACCCCGCTCCGGCCATTTCTGCCGCTTTTTCAAGATGGCCTCCACCAAATCTATCGCCCGATCGAAAGTCGTCGGCACGTGCCGAAAGCGGATCCGTGCGCCGGGCCCCAACATGCTCTGGAAGCGTGGCCCGACCCTCTCGTCCGGATCGTATACCCGAAAGGTCTCCAGAGGGTGGTCGCCGACCGACCCGAGCGCGTAGAGATACCGGAAAAACAGGTCCGACTCCGGCAAGGAATAGCCGATCACGAAAATATGCTGGGCGTCGGACAGCTCCTTGGCGGCCTGCGCCCATACCCTGGTGAACTGGCTCTGGTAGCCGTATTTGTTCCATGTTGGCGGGACGATGACCGGATGCCCGCCCGAAGGGCGATCGAGGATACGGGAGGTCGTGCAGAGACGCGGCGGGCTTCCCGGCTCCCGGCGAAAGACCCCGCCCGTGGGCTCCGCCAATAGGCGATCCATTCTCCAAGGCCCGATCTGTCCGGCCTGGTCCGCGACCCAATTGAGCGAACCGTGCAGCTTGAGAAGGGGGATGCCGGCATGCGGGTCGGAGTCGTCCAGAAAATAGCGGACGGGAATCCCTCCCCGGTGCAGCGCGTAATCCAAGGCGAGATCGTAATTGAACGTCAGGATGGCATGGCGGTAGGGCGGCAACGCCTGGAGACTCGTACGCACCAGGTCGACGAACTTCGGGTAGGGATCGGGCGCCACGGGCAACCCGCCCGGCTGCCCTTCGTTGAAATTGAGAGTCGACTCCAGAGTGTATGCGATGACCGTCTTGAGGGCCGCCATCACGGCATCGATATCGCCCACGTCGTAGCCCGGCATCCTACCCAGAAGCTTGGCCATCTCGATGGCCGCGAATACGCTCTCGACGTTGGTGATGTCCAGATCCTGCGCCTTCGAATGCACGGCCTGGAGCTTGCCGATGGCCTCGAACACCTTCGCGAAATCACCGCCGCGACCCTGGACGGCCCCGCTAAACAGCAAACGGCGCGCCTTGTCCAGAAAGTTGCTCATGACCGGCGCGCCGCCTTGCTGCGATGCACCCGCCCCGAGAATGAAGACGACATCAGCCACCCATGACCTCCATGCCTCCGCCACGACAGAGGCCGCCCTTGAGGCGGCTACGCTACTACGAAAGTC
>DAIDMD010000122.1 GCA_027449165.1 Acidiferrobacter sp.
CAGGTGAGCAGGGCCACGGCAGTCGCGATGTTGGTGTTCAGCACCGCGGCCGCGGCGTCGGCGTTGGCGAAGTAGGGGTCGCCGCCGTTGAACCCGTCCCAGCCCAGCCACAGGATGCCGGCGCCCGCCAGGGTCACGAGCACGCTATTGGGCAGGAACGACTCGCGATCGCGCTGGAGCCGCGGGCCGATCATCGCCGCCGCCGTGAACCCCGAAATGCCGGCCGCGAGATGGATGACGTAACCGCCGGAGAAGTCGGCGACCCCCATGGTCCCAAGCCAGCCCCCACCCCACAGGCTGAAGGCCCCGACCGTATAGACGACCGTAAGCCATATGGGCACGAAGACCATCCAGGCGCGGAAGTTCATGCGACCAAGGAGCGATCCGGCGAGGATGATGAGGGTGATCGCGGCGAACACGAACTGGAAAAAGACCATGGTCGCCATCGGAAAGGCGAGTCCCGGCATGCCGCCCGCCGCCGCCGGTATGGTCGCCCGGCCCTCTTCCAGGACCGACGAGATAATGGGCCCGGGGTGTCCGAGGAAGGTCGTGAGTTCGGGTCCGAAGCTCATGTTGTAGGCCCATAGGACCCAGGCAACGAGCACCGCGGCAAACGCGTAAAGCGCCATGAAGGCCGAGTTGACCGCCCATTTCTTTTTGACGATTCCTCCGTAGAGGATGACAAGACCCGGGACACTTTGAAGGCCGACGATAGTGGCGGCCGTCAACTGCCACGCGTTGTCGCCGGCGTTCAGCCAGCTCGGTGCAGGTATCAGCATAATTCCCCCAATTTGTGAAATGCGACTGGACCAAGGCAAAAACCGTGCCTACGGCCGGACCGGGTCGTTTAAGGGGGCTAATGTTGAGTTTGCAGGAAATTTCTGGATACGCCGGCTTGTCGGCCGCGCACCGGATGGGGGCGTTTTCGGAAATCGGTGCCCGTTTATGGGGCACGGCACGGGGTCGGTGCCGGCGCGCGATACCGGGCGGCCGCCCGGCCTCGGGCATGCGCCCTTGTCGAGCGATGGTCGGTCGACTAGGATGGCCCCTCCGAGGCGCGGGGCCCCGGGCGCGGTCTGCGCTGTAGGGCGGCGCCCGGGAGGCGGTGGCCGCAAAGAGGGGGTGGTGTTGAAGGTTCTGGTTACCGGGGGCACGGGTTATATCGGTTCACACACGGCGGTTCGCCTCATGGAGACCGGCCACGAGGTCGTCTTATGGGATAACCTCTCTAACAGCCGCGCGGCGGTTGTGGCGCGCATAGCCGAGATCGTCGGGACGCGCCCGGAATTCGCGCAGGGCGACGTGCGCGACGCGGCGGCCTTGGAGCGGCTTTTTCGTGATCAGGCCTTCGATGCAGTGATCCATTTCGCGGGCCTCAAGGCCGTCGGGGAGTCGGTCCAAAGGCCGCTGCTCTATTATGAAAACAATGTCCAGGGAACGATCACGCTGTTGCGCGCGATGCAGAAGGCCGGCGTCACAACCTTCGTATTTTCGTCGTCGGCCACGGTATATGGCGATCCGGCCTCCGTTCCCATACGCGAGGACTTCCCGCGGGCGGCCACCAATGCCTACGGGCGTTCCAAGATCATGATCGAAGACGTGCTGGCCGATTTGGCGGCCGCCGACGCCCGCTGGCGGATCGCCCGCCTGCGCTACTTCAATCCGGTCGGGGCCCATGCGAGCGGTCTCATAGGGGAGGACCCCCGGGACGTCCCCAACAATCTGATGCCTTACATCTGCCAGGTCGCGGTGGGGCGCCGACCCGTGTTGCGGGTCTTTGGCGGCGATTACGAGACCCCGGATGGCACCGGGGTGCGCGACTACATCCATGTCCTGGATCTCGCCGAGGGGCATGTGGCGGCGCTGCGCCATCTGCAGGCCCATGAGGGGATGCTCACCGTGAACCTGGGTACCGGCCGCGGCTATTCCGTTTTGGAGATGGCGGAGGCCTTCGGGCGGGCCTGCGGGCGGCCCATCCCCTACGAGGTGCAGGCGCGCCGGCCCGGGGATATCGCCCAGTGTTATGCCGATCCGTCGGCGGCCCATAGGGTTCTTGGGTGGCGGGCGGTCTACGATCTCGACCGTATGTGCGCGGACGCGTGGCGCTGGCAGGAGCGCAATCCCGAGGGCTACGGCACGTCAACCACCCCGCCCTGAAGGCCGGCGCTTGTCCCTGTACTAGGCCGCGAGGGTCCGCGGCGGTTCCGAGACCTTGGGCCGATTGACTGCGGCCCTGGCCCGGGAACGGATGTTCCGGGCCGCGTTCACGTCGGCATGGTCTGTGTGTCCACAGGCCACGCAGCGGAACTCTGCTTGGGAGGGGCGGTTGGCCCGGTCGATGTGCCCGCAACCGGCACATTCCCGGCTGGTGTTGCGGGGGTCGACGATCTCCAGTCTCACCCCGGCCCTTTGCGCTTTGTAGGCGACGTAGTGCCGGAGTTGATGGAAGGCCCAACCGCCCATCCTCGCCCGTTGTGCCTTGCGAAACCGTGTCCGGTCGCGGATGCCCTTTAAGTCTTCCAGGGCCAGTCCGCGCCCGGTGTCTTGGGCCTTGGCAACGAGCGATTTGGAGATCTGATGATTGATGTCTTTGCGAAAACGGGCCTCCTGTCCGGAGAGCGTGCGCAGTTTGTGGCGAATGGCCTTAGGTCTGTATCCGCGGCGTTTACGCCCCGCCGCCGCCTTCTGCAGGAGGCATCTGTGGGTGTGGTGGCGGATGCGACAGGCCTCAAGGCCCTCTCCGCTGTGCCGGCCGCCATCGCTGTCGGTGGCGAGATTGACCACGCCCAGATCGACACCCAGAAAGTCGGTCGTTGGCGTCTTGGTGCCATCGGGCAGATCGACCGTCACCAGCAGGAACCATTTTCCGTCACGGCGGCGCACGAGGTCGCACTGGCCCTTGGCGGCGCTGAACCGCTCGGACTGGTAGGCGCCCATGATAAACGGCACGATGATCCGGCCCGAAAGCGTCAAGAGGCTCACCCGATCCATTCCCTTGAAGCTCATGAGGCGCAGGTCTAGGGCATGGCGGCGAAGGGACGGAAACGGGGCCGTTTCCCCTTGTCCCGTTTATAGGCCTCGCAGGTCTGGGCGATACACCGCACCGCCATCTGCGCCGAGAGATCAAACCGCGTACGCAGTTCCCGATAATAAAGCCTCTGCAAGAGGACCTTGTTGGCGGTCTTTCGGGCGAAGGCCTCGCCCGCCAGCCAATCCGCCGCCGCGTTGAAGGCCCGCATCGTGGCCTCCAACGCCGCCACCTGATCCGGTGCGGGCAGAAGGCGTGTTTGCAGGGCCCGCTTCATGGTTTGCCTAGTAGAGACGATAGCCCCATGGATCAACCATGGTGCAGCGACCGCTTCGCGATCGGCGCTCTGTCTCCCCGGCATCAATGCCGGGGCTTCTCGCGCGTTTTTGGTGACAAGGTGGCCCGGTCTCGGTATGCCGCCCGCTCCCGCGGGGGCCGGCCGGGCCGTGCGCGGCCTGTCGGTCAAGATCGGGGGCCGGATGATCGGGCGTCGTCCCCCGCCGCTAATGAGTCCACGGCTGGAGCATGAAGGTCTGGTACTCGACGGCCTCCATGTCACGGTCGAGCCAGACGAGGCCCACGAGCACCGAGACGAGCGCCGATAGCGAGAAGCCGTATCCATAGAAGTAGAGGCCGAGATGGGTGCTTACGATGGAGAGCCCGAGATTTAGGCCGAGGAAGATCGCGGTCAAGTTGACCACGCGCGCCCGGCGGTCGAGATAGAAGAAGATGTTGAGGATACCCATGAGCGCCACCTGGAGGCCCGTGCCGACCACATCGATCTTGAAGAGCGGGACATAGAGCAGGGATATCCCGAGGGCCCTGAGGACCGCGGGCCCGACGACGAAGGCCAGGACGGTGGTGAGCGACTGGACCTTGATGATGTCGAAGATCCCGGTCTTGGCGCTGGTCACCATGCCGTTGCGCATATTGCGGATATAGGAAAGGCTCGCGCCCTCGCGCACGCCTTCGTAGAAGCGGTCGTAGTATTCGACGAAATCGGTCTCGACGCGCATCAGGAACACGGCCATTCCGGGGATGATGGCGAGGTAGGCTAGAAAGATCGGGAGGTCGTATATGGCGGATGCGCGCAGCGGACCGATCACGTCCTGGCTCGTGCTCGGCGTGAACCAGAAGACGAACTTGTCGGCCCAGATCGCGGCGTTATAGAAAAACCCGCAGACCATGAGCGACCAGTACATGCGGCCGCGCTTCAAGAAATCGAAGGCCAGGAAGTCCCGCGAAGGGTAGTCGCGGTAGACGATGGCGAGCAGCCCCGCGAACAGCAGGCACTGCCCCAACAGAAAGGCGAGCAATAGACCCACGAGCCCATAGGGGCGCAGCAGCAGTCCGAGACCGAGCGCGGCCCCGTAGGCGGCGACGAAGCATGCCACGATGGCGCGATAGTGCTTGAGGCCGGTCAGCATCACCGCGACGACCCACACGCCGGTCAGGAGGGCGAAAAGTGCGGTCATGAGCAGCCGGTAGACGAGGCCCGTCCCCGCGAACAAATAGACCGAGGCGAGCGTGGCCAGCGCGAAGGCGCTCCCCATGGCCACGATCAGCAGACCGTTCAGGTTGGGCAGAATGCGATGGTGTTCCCGGGCGAAGGCCCGGTCGGCGACATAGCGCGTGAAGGCGAGCTGCCAGACGCCGCAAAAAATGAGGCTCGTCGCTATGAGGTACGTGACCGACGTCTGGAATTCGCTTATGAGGCGCGGTGGAAAGACGTGGTTTATGCTGAGAAAGCCCAGAAAGATGACCCCCAGTATGGAGACGACCCACGGCCCCGCGCCGACGATGCCGGCATAGGAGTAGGCGCGGACGATACCGAGATAGTCGTTGTGGCGCATGAGCTTGCGAAGCTCGAAACCTATGCCCGCCATGACCAGCTCCCCCGGTCGTCGTGGCGGCGGTGCGGCGCCCGCGCGGTCCGCAGACCCAAATGGCGCGTCTTAAGCATCGTAAGCCTCCTGATAGAGTTTCCGGTATTCTTGGAACATCAGGGTATCCGTGTAATAGGCCTCGACGCGGGCGATGGCCGCCGCCTGGGCGCTACGCCAGCGGGCCGGGTCGGTGAGCAGCGCGGTGGCGGCCTGGGCCAGCGCCTGCGGATCGGCGATTCCGATGATGTCTCCGGCGGACCCGAGGGCGTCGCCTTCGCCGCCGAAGACCAGGCGGCGGCAGGCCCCTACATCGGTGCAGATCGCAGGCACACCCGCGGCGAAACCCTCGAGCAGCACCAACGGGAGCCCTTCGCTGATTGAACTCAAGATGAGCAGGTGGATCCTGGGCAGGATGTCGGTGACCGGCTGGAACCCCTTGAAGTGGACGTGCGCGGCGAGATCGAGGTTGTCCACGAGATTGCGGCACTCGGCGGCATACACCGGGTCCTCGTCCTCGGGGCCCACGATCCAGCCCTGTGCGCCCGGGATTTCATCGAGAACCGCGGGCATGGCGCGGATAAAGGTCTTGATGTCCTTGATCGGCGTGACGCGGCCAAGCAGGCACAAGACCGGCGCGCCAAACGGCGGCTCGGGGCGCAGCGCGCGCAGGGCGGCGAACGGCTCGGTCGGCACGCCGTTGGGGATGATGAGGCTGCGTTGCTGGTCGGCGCCGTCGGCAATCTGCCGCTCCCGTGCCGCCGGGTACAAGGCCACGATCTTGTCCGCGGCGTCGTAGCAGGTTCGCCCCAGCGACTCGAAGAACGCGATCCAGAGTTCGCGGAGATAGCTGATTTCGCTCGGGTCGCGTTCCAGCCGGCTGCGGCGGTCGGCGACCCACGCGGCATTCAGGAGATCGATGCGGCGCTCCTTGGTGTAGATGCCGTGTTCGCTCAATATCAAAGGCCGTCCGGTGTGCCAGTGCAG
The DNA here is from genome assembly GCA_027449165.1 of Acidiferrobacter sp. GTDB lineage: Bacteria > Pseudomonadota > Gammaproteobacteria > Acidiferrobacterales > Acidiferrobacteraceae > Acidiferrobacter. The sequence continues at coordinate 5,899 of DAIDMD010000122.1, forward strand.
GAGTGCGCCGAGCAGCCCGGCGTAGCCCGTGGAGACCGTATGATAGACGCGCGCCGGCGGCAGCTGGCGGGCAACGGCCGCAAGCCTCCAGATCGGCAGGTGCATGTTGCGTACCGTCCAGAAGTAATCGACGAACGAGGGATCGGTGCAGCGCTCCTCGTACGATTGGGTGATGTAATCCCAGCTGTCCTCGCCGTACAGGAATTCCGCGAGCGGGATTCCCCCGCCATCGTTGGCGTAGAAGGCGAGGTGGCGCAGAGGCTCCGGCAGGGACGGCCGTTCTTTGCGGCGGAGGGTCGTGTGGATGTCGCGCAGGCAGGCCGCGGTGCCGGGCGCGCGGCGCGGCGTCTCGGGCGGCGGCATGTCGTCCGGCGCGAAGAGGTAATGCGCCTCGAGATGCACGAGGTTCTCCGGGAGCGTGTATTTCGGGTCGCCATAGTCCTCCGGGCGGCTCCCCAGGAACACGATTCCGAAGCGGTATTCCGGCATCCCTTGCATGATCTGGTTGACCCATGACGAGACGCCCCCGCTCACATACGGGAAGGTGCCTTCGAGCAGCAGCATGACATCGGCCGAGGCCGCCTTGGGAAACGCAATCGTCATGGGGTGGGACTCCAGAGCCGGATCACGGGTCCTATCGTGGGGAGGTCGAGTAGTGACGGAAAATCCCGCCCCAGATCCTTCAGGGCCGAATAATCTCCGAGCCGAAAGCGGGTCTCGGCGAGATAGGGGAGGACCTGTCCGGGTGCGGCGTTTAGATTCAGGGCGCGCTCGCAATGGGTGCGGGCGGCCAGATAATGGCCCTCGAGCATGGCGATGCGGCCCATAAGGACATGAAGGGTGGCATCCTCCGGGCGGCGCCCCAGGGCCGCCAGGGCATGGGTTTGCGCACGGCGGATCGCGTGCGCCCGCAGATGGTCGCGCGAGAGGTCCTGGTAGAGGAGTTCCCAGTACAGAAAGGCCAAGCGCTTTTCGAGCGCGCTGGCGTCGTCGTCTGGTCCCAGAGACCGTCGTTGCACCAGCGCCTCGTTGATGGCCTCCGCCAGATCCCCTTCGCGCTGATCGAGTAGCCCGTAGGCCAGCAGGCGCAGGTCCTCTTCGGGATGGCGCAAGGCGGCGCGCGCAAGCGGCGAGGTCTGGCGCGAGAGACGGGGGTCGAGGGCGAGTAGGGCGCGCACGCCGCGCGCGGTCCCCGCATCCTTGGCCCGTAATATCGCCCACGCGCCCCCGGCCCCCATGTGGCGCTGGCGCCCTCGCATCTCGGCGCCGAAGGCCGGCAGGCCCAAAGTCCGCGGCTCCAGCACCGGCATGCGGCTGTTCAGCCGCGCGATGCCCAGGGCTACGAGGGCGGCGATCGGCAGCCCCAGGACCGGGACCGCGACGATGAGTGTCGCAAAGAGTCCGTATCCGTGCCTCCGGTAGGGGTCCGGCAGCAGGCGCGTCAAGGGGCCCGCCAGCAGCAGCGCCAGCACGCCGTTGCCGGCCACGATGAATAGAAACAGGGATCGCGGCGAAAGGCCCCGAAATGGGCGCGCGATGCCCGATAGCGAGGCGTGGGACAGGGCGTAGGACGCGAAATCAGGCGTCATGGCTCGCCTCCGCCGCCGCGCTCAGCATCGGCAGGGCGTCGCCGCCCCCGATCGCGCGAATCGTTGTCGAATAGGTCTCGGGGCCGGGTTTTAGTCCAAACCGCTCCGCAAGCCGCGCCTTGACGCGGTCGATGTAACCCTCGGCCACAACCCGGTTGCTAAACGGCATGAGCGTGACGAGCCGGCACGCGTCGGGGCCCGTGATGCGCCAGTTGTCGTCGAGCCCGCGCGCAAGCGTCGCAAGGTCGTCTAGTATCTGGTCGCACGGAGCCGCTTTCGCGATCGCGATCGTGACGAGACTGCTTTGGAGATTGAGCTCGCGGGCGGCGCGCGCCAGCTTGACCGTTTCGGCCGCGAACCGCGGCGGACAGTGTGGCAGCGTCTTTAGAACATCTTGGGCGATGCGCGCGGCATAGACGTCGTCTGCGAAGTAGGCCAGCAGAACGCTGATCGTAAGGAGGTTTTCGTCGTTCAGGAACAGGAACGGCATGGCCGCAACCACGAGTAGGCCCAGCATCGTCCCATCGGACGCCAGCAGGGGGGCTGCCACGAGGTAGGCGCTGTGCTCTCCGTCCTTGAGCGAGTTCACCGCCCAGTAGGCGGTCCGTCGCCTTTCGAGGCAGCGCGTGATCAGGATATCGTCGCGATCGAGATCGAAGGCCGCGCCGATGTGGGCGCAAGCCACCGGGTCGACGGCGTCTCCCGAGACCGCGTACAACGCCGCCTGCTCGAAGCCGCCATGGTAGGCGGTCAGGTGCAGCAATCGCGCGGCGACATCGCCCGCCAGTCCGTTGCCCTGGGTGACGAGCGCGCGCCGTAGTTCCAGAAGCGAATCGCGCAAGGTGACGGGTTTGCCGATGATGGTCTGCTCGAGGCGGTCGTGTGAGATCCGCGTCGTATGCAGCGTGCGCGTGAGCCCCTCGAGTTGTTGCGTGGCGTAGGTGCTCATCTGCTCTGAGCGGCGCAGGCGCAGGATCCACATGGAGCCGTATTCGCCGGACAGCAGCGTGAGCATGATGCCGCCCAGGAATTGTTCTTGGGGAAGGCGATGGATATGTAGGGCCGGCAACCCGAGACGCGCGGCGACCAACGACAGGATCAAGACCGCCAGCGACAAGACGGCCGGCGCCAGGCCGTAGCGCAGGGCCACCAGGACCGGGGCCAGCCACAGCCAGGGGAAGGTGGCGTCCACCAGAAACGGATCGTGCGGCCTTAGCGCAAAGGCGATCGCGATCGCGATGGCCGGGATCGCGATCGCTTCCGCCCAGGCCCGAGCTTGGGGAGACGGCGCGATATGATTGCGCAGGGTCACGAGAGCAGCCTTTGGACCATGGCGTTCAAGGCGTTTTCGGCGAGCACGCCGACGCTCTCGCGGGGCGAACCGCTCCGGCTGGCGGTCGCCGTCCAGATGATGCGCCCGCTGCGCACGCTCACGAGATTCATGGTGACGGCGACCGCCGGCTGTCCGTCCAGGCCTATGGTGTAGCGCCACTCCTGGACCGCGCCCTCGACGATGTAGCGGGCGCCCATCGCCCGGGCCTTTCGGAGCAGGGTCGCGGGGTTGGGTTCGAGGCCGAGCGGCAGGCGGTTGCGGCGGCCGACGGCCATCGCGCTCGCGGTCTTGAGGCCGTGGGCCTGCAGGAGGCTTGCGGCCATGGACGCCGCGCGCGAGCCGGCCCCCGGGGTCGTCGTGTAGTTGGCGAATGGGGCGACCGCGACCGCGGCGGTGCGCGCGAAGGGCACCGCGCGGCTGGCGTGGAGAGTGCTGTCCGCGCAGCCAGACAGCGTGATGCATATCGTAATGCAAGAGATGCGCTTTATCAGGGCCATGATCCCCTCCTAAGGTTTGAAGTAGTAGTCGTAGCGCAGGCCGATCGCCTGCAGGCGGTTGTCGATGCCGACACCCCCTTGGCTGCGCGTGTAGTAGACGGCCAAGTGGTCTGAGCCTATGAGCGGTGTTGCAACCCCGACGGAAATGTCGTAGCCGGCATGCGTGACGCTGTTGTCGAAGACCTCCAGATCGAAAAACGGGCGCAGGCCCGGGGCGTAATGGCGCCGGTAGGTCTCCCCGAAGTGCATGTCGAGGCCCGCCTGGACATAGCTTTGCGGCACGAAAAAGCCGATCCCCGCACCGCCCGGGGGCAGGAGCGGTACGAGTACGGCCGGCACGGTGCCGGTCGCCCGGTAATGGGCGAACGACAAGGCCGCACCGACCGTAAGATCGGGGTATGCCAGGCGGATCTTGTGGTCATAGTGAAAGTTTGCGATAAGGCCGGTTCCAAGGGCCCCGCCTCCCTGGGCGCTGAATCGGCGATAGGAAAGCCGCCCGTTTATGGTGTCGCGTGCCGTCAGCGCCTGGGCGTCCATTATGCTCATGCCGTCTTTGACTCCCCCGAGGTACAGCGACGGAAGGTCGTAGGCGCGCATGTGGTAGTTCAGGCGTATCGTCTGCGTGGTGCGCGGCCAGAACGCCGTTGCCCAGCTTGCCTGGGCGTAGAGGAAGCGCGTCACGGCCGATCGGCGGCCCAGCGTCAGGCGGTAGGCGCCGGACGGACGCCATAGGCCGATCGCGAAGTGTTCAGACCGATCGAAGCGCGGGACGGCGCCGATGAGCGCCGGGTCGGTGCGGCCATCCAGACTGTTGCGGACCCCGGCCTCTATCTCGGTCCCGGGGTTTACCATGTGGCGCGTCGCGATGCCCTCGATCAGGGCACTGAAGCCGGCACTCCGCAGGTATCGGATCCGGCCCGTCAGGCGGTCGGACTGGCGCAGCAAGAGCCGCCGGTATTCGTGGGCGAGCGGGGCGTCGGAGCGGCTCGCGCTCAGGCTCGCGAAGGCTTCCGATACGGCCCGGGCCGGTTCCCCGATCGCCGCGGCGGCGTCCACCCGGCCCGTCCGCGGAAGGGTGAGGCTGTGGCGGGCGAGCAGCGCGCGCAGCTGCATCCCGTTGTGGTCGCCCTGGGCTACGGCAAGGGCCGCCCATGGGGGCGCGTGGCGGGCATAGCCTTCCACCGCGTAGCCCGCGGGGGCGTAGGCGCTGCGTGCCAGTGCATAACCAAGCAGGATGTCGCGGCTTACCCCTCCTGGCCGTCCTTCGGCGCCCTGGGCAAGCAGCGCCATGGCGACCGGGGCGGTTGCCAGATCGATGGCCAGGGCGGCGCGCTTTCGGGCCTTGTGGCGTAGGTCGCCGGCCTGGGGCGCGAGGAGCGTGGCAAAGGCGCGTCGGCGCACAGATATTGCTGCGCCCGGGCGGCCGTCCTTGGCAAGGCTGTCGGCAAACGGCAACAACAGCCGCGGATCGTTCGGGTGGCGGCGCAGCAGGGCTTCCAGATAGGGAATCGCGAGGCGCGGCTCGTTTATGGTGAGGAAGGACAGGGCGTACGGGAGCCAGAGCGAGCGGTTGCGGTCGACGGTCGGCGCCCACGACAGCAAGGTGGCCGCGAGGCGCGGGGCGCGGCCCGTCGCCACGAAAAACCAGAGATAGGACCCAAGGATGGCGCCGTTGCCGGGAAAGCGCCGCAAGGCCTCGCGGTAGACGCGCTCGGCGTTCCGATAATGCCGTTGCACGGCCTGGCAGCGGGCGAGCCCGGTCCAATAGTAGGGGTTGGCGGTAAGCCGCCCGGCGTCACCGGCGGTGACTTGCGCGAAGGTCCGAACGAGCAGGGCGCGTGAGCGCAGCCGCTCGGCCAGGCTGAGCATGGCGAAAAAGAAGTTCGGGCTGTGGTAACGCCGGAAGCCTTCCAGGGCAAGCAGATACGATGTCCGCGGGTGCCGGCGTTCGCCGAGAAGTACGAGATGGGCGAGATCGGCGCGGGTCGCCGTGCCCCGCGCATAGAGGGCCTGGGCGGCCGAGAGCGCCGTCGGAAAGTCCTGGCGCATCCAGGCGAGCGCCCCCAACGTATGGTAATAGCTGAAGTGGCGCGTCGACACCGAGGCGGCGTGCCGGACCAGCAGCCGGTAGGCGCGGCCGGGGTGTCCGCTGCGGTAAAAGAGCGACGCCTCGGTCAGCAGAACGCGGGCGGTGGCGCCGTACCGGTGATCGTAGGCGCGCAACGCGGCGAGCTCTTGCGTCTGCGCCCCGAGGCTGTTTTCCAGCGTTATGATAGACCAAAGGTAACGCCGGCGCGGGGTCTTGCGCATGGCCTGCTGGAGCCAGGCGATGGCCCGCCGGGGATGGCCTTGCAGTTGGTAGAGGCGGCTCATCTCCTCGACGAGGGCCGGTGCGCCCGGATGGCGTTTGAGGCGCAGGGCGAGCAGCTGGGTCAGGTGGGTGAAGGCCGACAGGCCGCTTGCCAAGGTCCATGCCGGCTTGAGGTAGGAGATCTGGCCGTGGCCTGCGAGATAGACGAGGGAGCGCAAGGCGACATGGTCATGCCCGGTCCACAACGCGGTCTTGGCGAGCCGCCGGCGCCAGGCGAGGTCGTGCGGGCGGTTTCCGACCGCCGTCAAGGCCACATCATAGGCCGCCTGCACGTCGCCGGAATTCAGGAATACCTTATAGGAAAGCGCGTAGTCGCGCCGATTATAGGGCGTTTGCGGAAGGGCCGGGGCGGCCGCGGCGAAGGCTACGGGCCACGGTCCCATCACGGCCGTCACGGCCGCGCCAAGGGCGAGGAATCGGCGTATGTTCACCATGGTCAAGGCATGCGCAGCAGTTGCTTGGCGTAGCGCGCCGCGACCGCGGGTTCATTCGCGGCGCGCGCCAGCGCGATCATTCGTCGCAGGATGGCGGGCCGCCCCTCAAGGCCGCCGAGATGGCGGCCGCCCTCGCGGACTGCGAGCGCGACCTCATTGTGGCTTTGCAAGGCCTGCATGGCCCCCAGGAAATAGCGGGCCGCCGCCGCGCGTGTCGGCGCGTAGTGTTCGGCCGAGAAATAGAGATGCGCCGCCAGCCGGGGGTGACCAAGGCCGTAGGCCGCGGCCGCCGCCAGCGCATAGTAGGCCGGGCGACGGGCATGGCCGCGCCGCGCCAGATCCCGGTAAATCGCGATCGCGGTTTTCTGATCATGGATGACGACCGCCTCGCGCGCCAGACCGCGCAGCGCCCGTGGTCCGGCCCCCGGACGCAATTGGTCGATGAGCAGGCGTAGGGTATGGTCGTTATGCGAGCGCGCGGCGCTCCCTCTGGGATAGCGGTCGTTCATCGCGAGCAGGTCGCGATAGTAGAGCCAGCGGATGCGTTGCCGGGAGGCGCCGGCTTGGGTGCGGGCCAGCAGCGGCGCGAGGGCGCGCAGCGCGGCAATGTCGTGGCCGGTCTCGATCTCGCGGCGCACCAGCAAAAGCGTGATGGCCCGCCTGTGGTTGTCGCGGGCAAGGGCCTTCGCGAAATAGAGGCCGATCGCCGGTGTGCGCGACTCTTGGATCCGCCGCAAGAACGCCCCCGGGTTGAAGAGCAGCGCAAGTGTAAGCACGATGCCGAGCGCAAGGCCCGCGACCAGGGTCGGGGGCGCAAGGCGTTCGCGCGCGCCGTCAGGGGCATGCAGCCGTGAAATGACCATGGTGCGCCTCCAGGTGGTAGGTCATCAGGGATCCGTCGGGTCGTCCCCGAAGGACAAGGTCGCCGTCCATGACCCGGCAGCCGGCGGCATTCGCCAGCCGGAAGGAAAGCGGCGCGTTGCCCCGGAGGGCGAAGGAAAGGGCCGCCCCGTGGTAGGAGGCGGCGCGGATCGCGGCGTTGGCGTCGTGAAGAAAGGGCACGCGGGGGCGCATCGGCGTAAGCCGGATCCGTACCGTCTTTCCGGCGGGCACCGGGGCGATATGGATGTAGCGCACCGCGCCGTGGCGATCGAACCCCGCCAGGCCGCGGCTGCCGCGCAGCCGCGGGTAGCCAAGCCGCGCCGGGATGCGCCATTCCTGCGCGGCCCCGGCATCGCTTATGTACCAGCTGTGCGCGCCACGCGCGACCACCGCATGCCCGAAATCCACCGCGATGCGGGCGAAGTGGGATGGGAAGACCGGGTCCGTTCTTTGGCGAAGGGCCCAGGCGATCACGGTACGCAAGGCGCGCAGACCGGCGACCCGCGCCCCGGAATAGAAGTGATAGTAGATGTCGAGCGGCTTCAGGCGTCTGGGTGTGTCGGTCAGCTTGAAGGTCTGAATCGCCCGGACATAGCCGTAATAGTAGGGGCTCGTCCAACTGTGGGTGTAGACGTTCTCGTCTTGCATGGGCGAATAGACCTGGAAATGGCGGCCCTTGAAGATCCCGAGGCCGCGCACCTTCGTCACGAATGGCTCGGCGTAGGTCTCGGTGGCCCCGCCGCCGTTTAAGTTGAGGACGTGCGCGCGGTAGCTCAAGGCCAGCACACGGGCATCAGGATCGCAATCCCCGGACCATTGCACGAGCGAGACGCGCTTGCCGCGCGGGGCGATGTGGCGGTCTATCCACCGGTCGGCCCACACGATCTCCTTGCGGGCGCTGAATCGGGTGTAGCCGGGGACCGCCAACGCGTATCCGTAACGCAGGTTGCCCTTATGGCCCATGAGGCCGGGGTCGCGTTCCAGGGCCGGCCAGTCGAAGGGGTGGGAAAAGGTGTGGGATGCGACCTCGACCCATGGGAGGGCTGCGATCCGCCGCGCGATCGCCGTGAGCTTCGTGGCCGCCTTGGGGAACAGCCCATGGGGCGTGAAGTAGGAGACGATAAAGGATGCCGAGGTGGGGATGCGGTACTTCTCCAAGATCTGCTTCAAGATGACTGCGCCGGCGTACTGGTCCCGATAGCGGTAGATCCAGCTCTTATTGGCGAAGCCGTCGCCGTCGATCTGCGCCATGAGCATGCGCCGGCCGCTCTCGGTGGTGGTGTCCGGAACGGGCATGGGCGGCAGGCGCAAGGCCTTGCGAAAGAACCGGAACGGGTTCAGGACCCATGCCGCCGGGGCCTTGCCTTTGCGGTGCGGCACCGCGCCAAGAGCGCTTACGACGTCCGGCGACAGGGCGTAGCCGCCCCAGGGCGTAAGGCCGATCGCATCTTCGGTCTGCCCCTGCGCATCGCGCAGCGCAAGCAGCGTCCGGCCCTTGCGCAACGCGAGCGGCAGAAAATTGTCGGGCGCCGCCGGCACCGGGTGCGTCTCGAACCCGACGTAGCGCGGGTCGCTGAATGCCACGCGGTTTTGGACCAAGCCGCGCGGGATGCGCCCGGCCGACAGGCCGAGCGCGCGCAGTTGTCCGGCGTCGGCTGGGAACCCGAAGCTCCCGAGCACCGCGACCGGCACCCCATCGCGCATCTGGCGGCGCAGCCAGCGATAGAGCGCGGCGCCCTGCGTCACATGATTGTTCTCGAACCATGTGACGATACCCGCATAACGGCCGGCCAGGGTTCCGCGCGGCAGCCCGTCGGCCACGTTGCGGATGCGCGTGCTGTAGCCCAGATAATTCAGCGGCATCGCGGCATACCAGTTGAGCGACGTATGCTGAGCATCCTCGGGTCCGCTGTAGAGCATGAGGATCTTGCGTGGCATGACGCGAATCGTACTGACGCCGAGCAGCGAGAGCCGGCCGTCGGCCACATACGGGGTAATCCCCAAGGCGGCGATGCGCCGGGCGTCGGCGACCGCCTGCCGTCGCCGGCCGGGGGGGAGATAGTCGATGGCTATGACCGGCAGCCCCAGACGGCGAGCCCCGGCGAGCTTTTGCAACAAGGACCGGCGTGTCGCCGCCGCCACCTGCACATAGCGGCCGGTCCTTTGATCCCAGCCGTCGAACAAGGACTCGGCGGCGACCGCCGACACGAGCGTGCGAATGGCTGGCAGGATGGCAAATCCCCGATTGAGTATGAGCCGGGCCTCGGGGTGCGAGGCCTTGATCGCGCGGATCAGGCGGATGAGCCCCTGGCGTTGCCGGGCCCGGCCCGCCTTGGTCGCCACGGCCTGACGGTAGGCGTCGATGTCGTCGAGAAAAAACCCGCGATAGCCCCGGCGCCATAACGGCGCGAGCACATCGTGAAGGAAGTCCCGCCGACATGTCCGGCGCGCCTCGTCGAGGATGGCCGTACCCCAGGTCCGATCCTTTCCGAGCACGCAGCGCGGCGGGATTCGCCGGTATTCGCCCGGCGAGGCCTCGCCGACGGCCGCGTAGGCGAACGCGCGCTCCCGGCCCTGGTCGAAGCGGCGCGGGGAGAAGGCCGAGTCCGGCTGAACCACCACCCAACGAAAGGCCTGCAGCGCGTGGCGCGGAGGGTGAGCGCCATAATAGAAGGCGATACTGAAGGGGCGCGCCTGAGCGGACAGCGCCAGCACGAACATCGCTGCGAGCGCGGCTAGGCCGAGTTTGAGGTCATGTAACCGCATCAGGGTGTCGCCGCTGAGAAAACACGATCCCTTCGCGGCCAGGGCCGCGAAGGGATCACCGAAGCCCAAACGGGACCGCCGCGCCGAACGTCCAAACCCCCGTTCTCGCGCGTCAGCCCGTTATGTCGGGCGCCATTTTCCGCGTGTTTCCCTGATGGTTATCACGAAAGCGCACGGGCCTACCCCGGCCCGTTCTTTACTACGCCTCGGTTGTGTCTTGCGTCTGCGCGATTATTATTTGCCTTTTAAATCCCGCCGAACCGCCGATGCCAAGACACGCCCATGGGAAAATTATAGGGCAGAGCCCTTGGCGTGTCCACCGTTCCGCGCAAATCGTCCGTTTGTCCGGGTGTGTCCGGGACGCCTCAGCTTATCCTATCGTGTCCGGATGAGTTCCGGTCCGGGCCGCGTGCCGAAGACGCCAAACGCGTCGAGCAACGCCTGGGGCGCGATGTCGCACAGGCATTCGGCGCGGCCGCCGTTGCCGCAGCCGTCGAGTTCGCAGGCCCGGCAGGAATGGTCGGTGGTGACCAGGCGGTACCGTACCTGCCACGGATGGAATCGGCGTTCGTCTCCGGGGCCGAAGCAGGCGATCACCGGGACACCCATCGCCGCCGCGAGGTGCATGGGGCCGGAATCCGCCCCCACGAAGAGGCGCGACGCCTGGGCGAGGGCGGCAAGCTCGGCGAGCGTGACGGCGCCGGCGAGATTGTGGACGCGGCCGCCTCGATCCTGGCACAGGGACTGGGCGAAGGCCTGCTGCCAGGCGTCGCGGCCGCTTATGATGACGACGTGTTCGCCCTGGTCCTCGCAATGGTCGAGAAAGTCCCGGCAGAGGGCGCCATCCAAGGTTCGGCTCCGTTGGCCGGCGAGCGGCGCGAACAGCACGAAGCCTCCGCGGGGGATCCCGCGCGCGGCGAGCAGGGAGGCGATGCGCGCGCTGGCCGCGGCTCCGGGTTCGATGACGGCGTGTCGCGCCTGTGGGCGCGGGCTGAGACCGAGGCGCCGCAAGAGGTCGAGATGGATCTCGGCCGCGTGGCGGGGGGTTTGGTGGGCGTGGGGCGGCGGCAGGGTATGGGTAAAGAGCCGCCGCCAGAAAAAGCGTTTGAGGGGGGAGCCGTGCATCGCTGCCGAAGCGCCCACGGCATAGGGGATACGGAGCAGGGCGATGAGCGCCGGTCCCCAGGAGCCGTCGGTGGTGTGGGGCGACTGGATGAGCAGATCGTAGCCGCGCCGGCGCAAGGTCCGGATCAAGGCCCGGCGCCGGCCGGCGGTGCGTAGAAGCCCCTTCCGGCGCCAGTCGGCGTCTATGGCGTGGACCGCCGCTATTGCCGGGTTATGGCAGAAGAGATCGATTAGCGATTGGTGCGCCATGACGTCGATCCGGCAGTCCGGAATCAAGTCCTTCAACGCGGTGATGAGCACCGACGAGAGCACGGCGTCCCCGAGCAGCTGCGGCGCGATGATAAGCACCCGTCGCAGGCAGGCCGCGGGGACGGCATCGCGGGGCGCGGATAAGTTGCCGCAGGCCCCGCAAGCCGGGTCGTGCCCTCGTGTCATCAGGTCCCTCGGGACGGGGCCATGTCGCCTTCCGGCCGCAGCGGATGGGGGCCGGAGCGGCCGGGCACCGGCGGCCGCGCGGGTGTGCCAGGGCTCGGCTGTGGGGCCGCCGGGGCGTGCCGGACCCATGAGGTGTTGCCTGCCCCATCGCCTGCGCGACCGTCGGGCACGCAGGCCTCGGCATGGCGCAAGGCCTCGTGCCAGCAGGCCAGGAAGGCCTCGTCGCCGGCCTGCGCCTGATGCACGGGGACCGCGCAGTCCCGCCAGTCGATCTCGATGCCAAAGCGCCCGGCCAGCGCGGCCGACAGGGTGCGCCGCCCGGCCTCGGTGGAGAGCGTCTCGATCGGCATCACGATGTCGGCATGGCGTTGCGACAGGGCGGTGCCCAGGGCGAAGACGGCGGCGAACGCGCGCATGGTGATCGCAGGGTCGGCAATGGCCAACTGCTCGGCCTCGCGCAAGGCCTGCCCGGCGTCGCTCGTGCGCGGCAAGGCGTCGAGATTCAGGGACGCAAGATAATCGGAGATCCACCGGTCCCGGCGGCTCGTCAACAAGATGACGAGCGGGCGGGTCACGAAATAGAGATCTCCCAGGGTCTTTTTACGGCCGAGCGCCGAGCGCCATAGGCCCAGGCCGTCGCGGGTCAGGGCGATGTGGACGCCCGGCATGTAGCGCGTAAACCAGGCGGCGCGGCCGGTCGAGCGGCAGAAACCGAAGACGGCGCGGCGCTTAAGGGCACACGCCTGCGCGACGAGGCCGTTCAGGTAGGCCTGCTGTTCGGGTAGGGGCTCGTCGTTCACAAAGTAATAGGTATAGGCAAAGGCGTGCTCGAATCCGCGCACGCCGCCCCCGGGCGCGAGCAGGGGCGCGAACTCGCGGTAATAGGGTGCATCGAGCGATGGATGGCCGGATGGCCAGGACGTGGCGGTCGCCCCTTCGATGGTCTCGTGCGTCAATGTCTCCAGCGATTCATGGAAGGGCTCGTAGAAGGCGAGATATTGGGGAGACGACCGGAATTTGCTCCAGACGTAGGTCGACCCGGCGCGCCAGGGGGCATGGATCCAGATAGGGGCCGTGTAAGGATCGCAATCGTGCAGACGACCCGATGCCGGCGGCGTCGGGCCGCGCCGCCGCGCCTCGAGGCGCGCAATCTCGCGCGTCAGGGCCACGTGCCGGCGGCCGAGCAGGCGCAGCTTCGACTTCATATGCCGCGAGCGGACATGAAGCTGGGCGAGCCGCAGCGCCAGGGCGGCTCGTTGCCAGAGGCGCGACAGCCGCGGCGCGCCCATTAGCTGGCCGATCTGTCGGCCGCAAAGGCGGCTTTGTCGGGGAATCGGCGGGCGACCCCGTATCGGGCATTGTCGGTGTTCATCTGCATGTTATGGTAGGCACGACGATAGCGGCTCATTGTTACCGTTTGTAAAGGCCAGGGGTCCGGAAGTTCCGTTGCGGCGCCTTTGCAGCGGCCGGGGGGACCGTCTAGACTAGCCGGTCCGGCGGGCCAAGCCGGCGCGCTGAAAACAAGAATACCGAGATACTATCAAAGGAGATGATGATATGAGCAATCGTTTTGTGATGGCGGGCCTCGCGGCCTTGTGCATGTGCCCGGCGGCGAGCTTCGCGCGCGTCTGGATCGGCGGCGACGTGGGGATAACCGGCGGGGCGCTTGCCGGTACCTCGCCCGTGGGTGTGTATGGGGGCCTTTCGACACGGTCGTTCCCGGTCGGGCTGGAGGTGGGCTACCAGGTATTGAGCGTGAACCCCTCGGATATCGGCTTGTTTACCGCGACCGCCCTGTATCGGGCCTCCATAGCCCGGGTCCCGGGCATGCATTTCCTGGCGCGTGTCGGCGTTGCCAACATCAATAGTGACCCCAACGCCTATATCCGCAACAGCACGCGGCCGATCATAGGCGCGGGGGTGAGTTATCGCGTCATGCGCCAGCTCGATCTTCGCGCCGAATACGACGTGATCGTGGATCCGCGCGTGGCCCCGGGGGCGCCGAGGCAAAACGGCGACGAGTTGCTGGCGGGTGTGACCTACCAATTCGGGGTGCGCTGAGGCCCAAGGGGCGGGGGGGCGTGTCAGTTGCACCTCCCCCGACTTCGCACTCGCCCTTTGCCGAAGCGGCCGCTGACCGGCCCGCTCGGCGGCCAGCGATCTTCTAGATCAGGTATTTGATCCCCACGGCGGCCAGGACCGCGAGCGTAGCGTGCAGAAAGGTGCGCTGGTTGATCCGCATGTGCAGGTGGTTGCCGAGGTAGAGTCCGAGGGCTGCGGCCGGCGCCATGGCCGCGAAAACGACCGTCAGCGGCCAGGTGAGCAGGCCGAAGGCGATATAAAGCCCGCCGCGTGCGATATTGTCCGTCAAGGCGATGGCCTGGAACGTCGCGCGAAACGCCCGTTTGTCGAGATGGCGCATCTGGAGGTAGGCCACCAGCGGCGGACCTCCGCCCCCATAAAGGCTGCCGATGATGCCGCCGAACACGCCCAGCGGAAGCGCCCAGGGGCGCGCTATCTGCGCTGCCCGGTCGGGTCTGGCGACGAGCGCGTAGACGACGTAAGCCAGAATAAAAAGGCCCAGGAACCGCGTCAGGCTTTGGGCATCGGTGTGGACCAGGATGACCGCCCCGGCCGCGAGGCCGGCCAGCGAGCCCGGGATCAGCCAGGACAGCTCCCCCCATTGCATCTCCCGGAAGTCGTAGGCCCCGAGCAATACCGACCCCAGCAGATCGAGCAGCAAGACCACGGGGACCACTTCCTTGACAGGGAAGCTCAACGACAGCAGGGCGACGGCAATGAGGCCCGATCCGAAGCCTATCGTCGCGCGGACATAGAAGGCCGCAAACACCACGACCTCCAGAAAAAGCCATAAGCTCGGCCTCTGCACGAGCCCGGCGATCGCAAGCGGGACCATCATGGCGCGGGCGGTTCTCCATAGTCGGGCGGGGGTCGTGACGCAGGGCCCCCCGGATTTCTTGGTCTTTTTTTAGGGCCGCGCGTCTGCGCAACCCGGTTCGATCGCAGAGAGGGTGGGCGTGACGCGGGCGCCCAGGGCCGGCCGTGCGGTCACCAACGCCACCGCCTGTCGGGACCCCGACGGTGTCTCGATGCGCGTGCCGTGCCCCGGTGCCGCCTGGGGCGCCCTTTATAAAGGTGGCCGTACGCGAGCCGGATGGTAGTGCATGTCGGGAAGGGGTTCAATGGCCGGTGGCGCGGACATCCCCCAAGGATGGGCGTTCGCGCGGGTTCGGCTATACTGCCAGAAAATTAAGGGGAAGGGGAGTCGCATGAGCGACCCTGTCTGGGCATCTCGGAGCGCTCGCGGGCTACCGGCTGCCCACGATTCCGGCGCGTGCCGCGGGATCCTCGCGGGCGGCAGCCCCCGCGCCAGGCCGCCGGCCGCCTATCCCGGGAGGACCGCGGGCCATGGCTGAGGCCGGGGCGGGCGCGCCGGGACGACGGTTGGCGGCGATCTTCGGCGGGCTCGCGGCGGTCTCGGTCGCGGTGGCCGTTTTCTGCGGGGTCGGGGTCTGGCGGGAGGCGCGCCGCGAGGCCTGGCACAGCCTTTCCGGCGCCGCGCGTCTCGTGGCCGTGACCGCGCGACTGCATTTGGCGAACGACCAGGCCGCCCTTGAGGGTCTGGGCCGGGCGATCGCCCGGGTCCCGCGGCCGGATGGCGGAAGAGACGGCGCGCGGATCGGCCGGCTGGGACGCCGGTTCAGCGCGCGCCATCCGGAGTTCGTCGGTCTGGCGGTGTTCGGCCCTCGCGGATCGTTGTGGTGGCGGGCGGGGGCGGCGCCCCGACGGATCCCGGGCGCCGGGCGGGCGATCGGGCGAGGTCGGGCGCGGACCGTGTTCTGGGTGGGGCGCTCGGGCGGCGGGCCCGATGTGCCGCTGGGGGTCGCGGTGCGCAGCCGGGGGCGGGTCCGTTTCCTCATAGGGGCCTTATTAGCCCTCGACCAGGGGCGGTGGCTGTGGCCGGGCGGTGTTCTTTCGGCGCACACCGTGGTCGGTCTTTCCTGGACCGACGGGCGCATCGCCGGTGCTTGGCCTGCGCGCCGCGCCGTGCCGGCGGCCGTCATTTTGCCGGTGGCGGCCAGTGCGCCCGGCGGCCGCTTCACCGTCGATCTCGGGAGGCGCACGGGTTTGAATCTCGGCGTCTCCCGGCCGATACCCGGATATCCGTTTAGGGCGTTTGCCCTGCGGCCGCAACGGGTCGTGGAGGCCCGCGGACTTCGCCAGGCCTATCCGGCCGCCGTTTGGCTCCTCGTGGTCCTGGCGTCGATCGCGTTTTTGTATCGCCGGGCCATCCGCGGCGAGATCCGGCTGGCGCGGGAGCGGGCCTTGGCGCAGGCCCGGTGGTCCGAAACGGGGGCGCAGGCCGAGGGGACCTTGCAGTCGCTTGCGGAGGCGGTGATCGCGACCGATCGAGAGGGCCGCATCGCCACCCTGAACCGGGCCGCCGAACGGCTCACCGGGTGGACGCAGGGCGAGGTCCGCGGGCGAGCGCTCAACGAGGTCTTGCCCTGTCTCGACGAATACAGCGGCGACCTGCTCGACCCCTTGGCGGCCGATCGCGATGGACACCGCCCGGGCCCCGGGGAGGCGTTTTTTTTCCATCGCGATGGCCGCAGCATCCCGGTGGAGTACACCGCCGCCCCGCGTTACGGGTCGGACGGCCGGGTATCCGGGTTCGTTTTGTCGCTCCGGAACGCCGCAGAAAAGCGCCTGCTTGCCGAACGGCTGGCCCATCAGGCCACCCACGATGCCTTGACCGAGCTGCCCAACCGCATCCTGTTCAACGAACGCCTCGAGCGGGCGCTGGCCGAGGCCAAGGAAACCGGGAGGATGGTGGCGCTCCTGTTCCTGGACGTGGACGGATTCAAACGGGTCAACGACACGCTCGGCCACAGTACCGGCGACCGCGTCCTGGTGCTCATAGCCGAGCGCCTGCGGCGCACGGTGCGGGCCGCGGATACCCTGGGGCGTCTCGGCGGGGACGAGTTTGCGGTGGTGTTGCCGGGGCTCAGGGCGCGCCAGGACGCCTTGCCGGTGGTCCACAAAATCATGGCGATCTTTCGCGAGCCCCTGGTCGTGGCCCTGGGCGAGGTCTCCTTGGGCGTCAGCGTCGGGATCGCCGTCTACCCGGAAGACGGCGCCGACGGCCGCACGCTCGTGCGCGTCGCCGATGCCGCCATGTACGAGGCCAAGGCCGGCGGGAAGAACGCCTATCGCTTTTTCCACAGCCGCGATGCTCACCGCTCCTCGGCCTACCCGCTGGCGATCGCCGCCGACCTGCGCCGGGCCCTCGAGCGCGACGAATTTTGTCTCGTCTACCAGCCCCAGGTGCAGGCGGGCAGCGGGCGGGTGGTGGCGATGGAGGCCCTGCTCCGGTGGATGCATCCCGTCGAGGGGGTCAAGTATCCCGGGGAATTTCTGTTGGCCGTGGAGGAGGCGGGGCTTGCGGCCGAGCTCGGCGCATGGGTGCTGCGGCAGGCCTGCCGGCAGAACCGCCGGTGGCGCGATCTCGGTCTTGGCGTGTTTCCGGTGGCGGTCAATGTGTCGGGCCGGCAGTGCGTCGAGGCGGGCTTGGGTGCGGTGATCGGCGAGATCCTGCGCGAACAGGGCCTGACGCCCGGCGATCTCGTCTTGGAGCTCGCCGAGGAGCTGCTCGTCGCCCCGGCGGCCGGGCTTGGCGGGGAGCTGGCGGATTTGCGGGAGCGGGGGGTGCGGCTTGCCGTGCAAAATTTCGGGGGCGCCTCGTCGACCCTCGGCATGCTGCAGCGGCTGCGGGTCGACGCCCTCAAGATCGAATCGACGTTCATCGCCGGGATCGGCGAGAGCTATAACGATGCGGTGGTCCTGGCCGTCATCGCGCTTGGCCGCGCGCTCGACATGCGGGTGATCGCGGCCGGGGTCGAGACCGCGGCCCAGTACCGGTTTCTGACGGAGGCCGGTTGCGATGCGCTGCAGGGGCGTTACATCGCCGCGCCGCTCGACGACGAGGCGGCCACCGCCTATCTGCGCGCCCGGGGCGATCCTGACGGTTGAATTTTGGCGGTCCTGCCCCCACTGTGCGGGCAGGTATCCTGGCAACGGCGGCAAGAGGGACCGCAAGCGGCGATGACGACGACCGAAAAACAGACATTGGGCTTTCAGACCGAGGTGCGCCAGCTCCTCGATCTCATGATCCATTCGCTCTACAGCGACAAGGACATATTTCTGCGCGAGCTCGTCTCGAACGCCTCCGACGCGGCCGACAAGCTGCGATTCGAGGCGCTGCGCGACGAATCCCTGTACGAGGGCGATTCCGACCTGAAGATCCGGGTGCTCGTCGACAAGGCGGCGCGGACCGTGACGATCGCCGACAACGGGATCGGGATGACGCGCGACGAGGTGATCTCGCACATCGGGACGATCGCCCGTTCCGGCACGCGGCAGTTTTTCGAGAGGTTGACCGGCGACGAGGCCAAGGACGCGCGCCTCATAGGACAGTTCGGCGTGGGGTTCTATTCGGCCTTCATGGTCGCCGATCGGGTGACGCTGCTGACCCGCCGGGCCGGCACGCCCCCGGCGGAGGGCGTGGTGTGGGAATCGGCCGGTGCGGGCGAGTACACCGTGGAGACGGTGGAGCGTCCGGAGCGCGGGACCACGGTCGTGTTGCACCTGCGCGAGGGCGAGGATGAGTTCTTAGACGACCATCGCCTGAAGGCCATCCTGCGGCGGTATTCGGACCACATCACCCTGCCGATTGTGATGCCCGGGGCCGATGGGGCATTGGAGACCGTCAACAAGGCCTCGGCGCTATGGGCCCGGCCCCGCGGCGAGGTCACCGAGCTCGAGTACGACGAGTTCTACAAGCATGTGGCGCACGACTTCGAGGCGCCGCTGGCGCGCGTCCACAGTCGCGTGGAGGGCAAGCAGGAATACACCATCCTGTTGTTCATCCCGCGTCGCGCGCCCTTCGATCTCTTCGATCGCGACCGGCGCCATGGCGTGAAGCTCTATGTGCGCCGGGTCTTCATCATGGACGATGCCGAGCAGTTGATGCCGAATTATCTGCGCTTCGTCCGCGGGGTGATCGATGCCGCCGATCTGCCCTTGAACGTGTCGCGCGAGATCCTGCAAAAGAGCCGCGACATCGACACCCTGCGCAGCGGCGCCACGCGCAAGGTCCTCGATCTCCTCGCCGAGCTCGCGGAGAAGGAACCGGAGAAATACCGGACCTTTTGGACGGAGTTCGGGGTTGTGTTGAAGGAAGGGGTGGTTGAGGACGCGGCCAATCGCGACCGCATCGCCAAGCTCCTGCGTTTTCAGACGACCGCCGACCCCGGCGACATGGTATCGCTCGCCGAATATGTCGGGCGCATGGTCAAGGGCCAGGACAAGATCTATTACGTGACCGCCGAAAGTCTACCGGCCGACCGCCGCAGCCCGCATCTCGAGATCTTCCGCCGCAAGGGGATCGAGGTCCTGCTGCTGACCGACCGGATCGACGAATGGCTCGTGACCCATCTGTCCGAGTTCGAGGGCAAGGCGCTGCGGTCGGTGGCCAAGGGCGATCTCGACCTGAAGGGGGTCGGCACGGACGAGGGGGAGGCGGATACCCCCAAGGCCGAGGAGCCGGAGTGGAAGGCCTTTACCGACCGCATGGCGAAGGTCCTGGGCGACAAGGTCAAGGAGGTGCGCCTAAGCCGGAGGTTGACCGAATCCCCGGCGTGCCTGGTGGCCGGCGAGCACGACCTGGGCATCCACCTCGAGCGGCTCCTGAAGGCCGCCGGGCAAGACACCCCGGGCAGCCGCCCGGTCCTCGAGATCAATCCCAGCCATCCGTTGGTCACGCGCCTGCGCGCCGAGTCCTCGGACGAGCGGTTCGCCGATTGGACCGCGCTGTTGTTCGATCAGGCGATACTCGCCGAGGGCGGGACGCTGGAGGATGGGGCGGGCTTCGTGCACCGCCTGAACGGCTTGTTATTGGGCCTGCAGGGCGCATAGTATGGGCGCCGGCCGCGGCCTTAAGGCGCCGGGCCTTGCAGACGGGGGCCGCGGGGCACGCGGCGGAGACGGCGGCGGTATCGGGGGCGGGGCTTTAATGTGAATGTGCTGTATGAATCGCGGCTCCACCTGCCGCTTTTGCATCGCGGCAAGGTGCGGGACCTCTACGACGCCGGCCCCGACCACCTGCTCGTCGTGACCACCGATCGCCTGTCGGCCTTCGACTGTGTCCTGCCGGATCCGATCCCCGGAAAGGGCCGTATCCTGAACGCGATGTCGCGGTTTTGGTTTGCGCGCACGCGCGGGATCGTCGCCAACCACCTCTCGGATCGGCCGCTTGCGTCGGTCCTGCCCGGTGCGGCGGAGCGGGCCACGGTGGCCGACCGGGCCGTGGTCGTCCGGCGCCTGAAGCCGCTGCCGATCGAGGCCATCGTGCGCGGTTACCTGGCCGGGTCCGGCTGGAAGGAGTACCGCCGGACCGGGGCGGTGTGCGGGATCGCCCTGCCGCCGGGGCTGCGCGAGGCCGAGCGGCTCCCCGAGCCCGTGTTTACGCCTTCGACCAAGGCCGCCGCCGGGGCCCATGACGAGAATATCGATTACGCCCAGGCCGAGGCCCTGCTCGGTGCGGGGCTTGCGCGCGCGGTGCGCGAGACGAGCCTGCGGATTTATACCGAGGCCGCCGCGTTCGCGGCCTCCCGCGGGGTCATCATCGCCGACACCAAATTCGAGTTCGCCGCGGACGGGGAGGGCCGCCTGGTCCTGATCGACGAGGTCCTGACGCCGGACTCGTCGCGGTTCTGGCCCGAGGCCTCCTACCGGCCGGGGACGAGCCCGCCGAGCTTCGACAAGCAGTATGTCCGGGATTACCTGGAGACCCTGGACTGGGACAAGCGCCCCCCGGCGCCGCACCTGCCCCCGGAGGTCGTGTCTCAGACCGTGGCGCGTTACGAGGAGGCCCTGCGGGTGCTGACCGCCCCGGCAGCGTAGGCCCCGGCCCGAGGCTGGCTGGCGCCACGGGCTTGTGCTAACGTGCCGCCAAAGGTCTGCGAAAGTGGCGAAATTGGTAGACGCGCTGGATTTAGGTTCCAGTGGGGAAACCCTTGGGGGTTCGAGTCCCCCCTTTCGCACCAAAACCCGAGGCGTGCCCCGTCCCCGGGCCCGCCGGACGGGTCCCGTCTTGGCCGTTTGCCGGTAAGCCGGTATGATCAAGCCGGAACCGCGTTTCCCATTTACCCCTTTTCGTGAGAAGGCAGCATGCAGGTATCCATTGAAGCTACGGGCGGGCTCGGCCGGCGGATGACGGTGGCGGTTCCCGCGGAACAGTTCGAACGCGAGTTCGCGGAGCGGCTGAAGCGTCTGTCGCGAACCGCGCGGCTGGCCGGCTTCCGCCCGGGGCGCGCACCTCTGAAGATCGTCGAGGCCCAGTTTGGCGGCAAGCTCCTAGACGAGGTGGCGCAGGACCTGATGCGCGACAGTTTCTACGAGGCCTTGAACCGCGAAGGCCTGAAGGCGGCGGGGGGGCCCATGATCGAGCCGAAGGCCTTGGCCCGCGGCCAGGATATGCAGTATGTGGCGGTCTTCGAGGTCTACCCGGAGGTCCCGCGGCTCGATCTCAAGGGGGTTACGGTCGAGTGTCCGAGCTGTACGGTCACCGATGCCGACGTCGAGCAAACCATCGAGGTGATGCGCAAGCAGCGCCGGACGTTTAAGGCGGTGGACCGGGCGGCGGCCGACGGCGACCGCCTGACGATCGATTTCACCGGGACCCTGGACGGCGCGGACTTTCCGGGCGGCAGCGCCACGGGCCATACCCTGATCCTGGGCGCCGGACAATTGCTGGCCGACTTCGAGGCCGGTCTCAAGGGGGCGACCGCCGGGGCGGTCCTCGATATCCCGGTCGCGTTCCCGGCCGACTATGGGGCGCAGGCGCTGGCCGGTAAGACCGCGCAGTTCCGCGTGACTGTCCATGAGGTCGCCGAGCCCGTGCTCCCGTCCCTCGATGAGGCGTTCGCCGCATCGCTCGGCGTCACCGAAGGCGGGATCGAGGCGCTGCGCGCTGAGGTCCGCCAGAACCTCGAGCGCGAGGCCGGTCGCCGGATCCGCGAGCGGATCAAAGGCGAGATATTCAAGCGCCTGCGGGAGGTGAACCCGATGGATCTGCCCCAGATTCTGGTCGAGAACGAGGCCACCCGGCTCCGGGAGGAGGCGCGCAGCCAGCTTACGCGCCAGGGTCTGCGCGCCGAGGACCTGCCGGCCGACAACGCCGCGTTCCGCGAGCGGGCGTCGGAGCGGGTGGCGCTTGGCATCATCCTGTCCGAGCTGATCCGCGCGCGCGATCTCAAGGCCGATGCCGCGAAGGTGCGTGCGCGCGTCGAGGAAATGGCCGCGGACTACGACGATCCGGCGCGTTTCGTCGACTGGTATTATACCGACCGCGGGCGGGTGGCGGAGGCGGAATCGCTGGTCCTCGAGGATCAGGCGGTGGAGCAGTTGTTGGCCGAGGCGCAGGTGGCCGAGAAGGCCCTGCGTTTCGAGGAGTTGACCTGAAAATGACCTGGGACCGTCCATGACAAAGACCGAATTCGCGGCCGATCTTGCGCCGCACGCGCAGCTCGTGCCGATGGTGATCGAGACCACGGGTCGCGGTGAGCGCGCCTACGACATCTATTCACGGATGCTGAAGGAGCGCCTGATCTTCCTCGTGGGCCCGGTCGAGGACCATATGGCGAACCTGGTGGTGGCGCAGCTCCTGTTTCTCGAGTCCGAGAACCCGGACAAGGACATCCACATCTATATCAATTCCCCGGGGGGCGCTGTGACCGCGGGGCTTGCCATCTACGATACCATGCAGTTCATAAAGCCTGATGTGAGCACCGTCTGCATCGGTCAAGCAGCCAGCATGGGGGCCCTGCTGCTCGCCGGCGGCGCCAAGGGCAAGCGTTACGCCCTCCCGCATGCGCGTATGATGGTCCATCAGCCCTCCGGAGGGTTCCAGGGGCAGGCCACGGATATCGACATCCACGCGCGCGAGATCCTCCGGGTGCGAGAACGATTGAACGGCATTTTGGTCAAACATACGGGTCAGGAGCTCAAACGGATCGAGCAGGATACCGAGCGCGATAACTTCATGGACGGCGGCGAGGCGGTGGCGTACGGTCTGATTGACTCGGTGATCGATAAGCGTAAATAGGGGGATATGCTAGACTGGAATACAAAGCGCGAGGCCTTCGTGCGCCAAGGCGCACGCCGCCGGCGGTTCCCTTGAGCGAGGTTCAGTGATGGCAGACGACAAGCATGATGGCAAGGGTGAGAAGCTCCTTTATTGCTCTTTCTGCGGCAAGAGCCAGCACGAGGTGCGCAAGCTGATTGCCGGTCCGTCGGTGTTCGTGTGCGACGAATGCGTCGAGCTGTGCAACGACATCATCCGCGAAGAGGTGCAGGAGGAGACGGAGATCGGGCTCGCCCGCAACAAGTTCCCGAAGCCCCGGGAGATCAAGCAGATCCTCGATGAATACGTGATCGGGCAGACGAACGCCAAGAAGGTCCTGGCGGTGGCCGTCTACAATCACTACAAGCGCATCGAACATCAGGAAAAGATCGGCGACGTCGAACTGTCGAAGAGCAACATCCTGCTCATAGGACCGACGGGGTCAGGAAAGACCCTGCTCGCCGAGACGCTGGCGCGCCTTTTGAACGTGCCGTTCACCATTGCCGACGCCACGACGTTGACCGAGGCCGGCTACGTCGGCGAGGACGTCGAGAACATCATCCAGAAGCTGCTCCAGAAGTGCGACTACGACGTCGAGAAGGCGCAGACCGGGATCGTCTATATCGACGAGATCGACAAGATCTCGCGCAAGTCGGACAACCCGTCGATCACGCGCGACGTGTCGGGCGAGGGCGTGCAGCAGGCCCTTTTGAAGCTGATAGAGGGGACGGTCGCCTCGGTGCCTCCGCAGGGCGGCCGCAAGCATCCGCAGCAGGAGTTCCTGCAGGTCGACACCCGCAACATCCTGTTCATCTGCGGCGGGGCGTTTTCGGGGCTCGAGAAGATCATCCAGGATCGTTCCGAGAAGAGCGGGATCGGCTTCAACGCCGAGATCAAGAGCCGGGTCGTCAACAGGCGCGCGAGCGACGTCTTCCGCGGGGTCGAGCCCGAGGATCTGATCAAGTTCGGGCTCATCCCGGAATTCGTCGGACGCCTGCCGGTGGTGGCGGTGCTAGACGAGCTCGATGAGCCGGCTCTCATCCAGATATTGACCGAGCCGAAGAACGCCCTCATCAAGCAGTACCAGAAGCTTTTGAAGTTCGAGGGCGTGGATCTCGAGGTGCGGGACGATGCGCTCGTCAAAGTGGCGCGCCGGGCCATGGAGCGCAAGACCGGCGCGCGCGGCCTGCGGTCGATCCTGGAGAACGTCCTGCTCGAGATCATGTTCGACCTGCCGTCGCTGGAGAACGTGAAGAAAGTGGTGATCGACGAGGGCGTTGTGGCGGGCTTGAGCAAGCCGCTTCTTATCTACGCGGACCATGGGGAGCCGGCGAGCCCGAAACGGGCGGCGACCCGTCCCTGAAGCCGGCCGCGGTCCTCGCGGGCGCACGGCCCGGGCCGCGGTCAGGGTTGATTTTGGGCCAGCCCGGGCCCATCTATGGACCGTAAACCGCCGGGGTCGCCCCGGCGGTTCCTTCCGCTTCGGCGCCAGGCGTCACGAGGGCATTTATGACTGAAGAACCGCATTTGTCGCAGGCGCCGGATTCCGTGGCCATACCGGTCCTGCCGCTCCGGGACGTGGTCGTGTTTCCGCACATGGTGATCCCGCTGTTCGTGGGCCGCAAGAAGTCGATAAAGGCCCTGGAGCGCGCCATGGAGGGCGGCAAGCAGATCATGCTGGTCGCACAGAAGAGCGCCTCGGATGACGATCCGCAGCCTGCGGCCATCCACGCCATCGGTACGGTGGCCAACATTCTGCAGCTCTTGAAGCTGCCCGACGGCACCGTCAAGGTGCTTGTGGAGGGGGAGCAGCGCGCCGAGATCCTGGCCTTCGTGGAGACCGGCGAGACGTTCTCCGCCGACATCCGCAGGCTGGCGAGCGAGAACCTGAACGACAAGGAGGGCGAGGCCCTCATGCGTTCGGTGCTGAGCGAGTTCGATCAGTACGTCAAGCTGAACATGAAGATCCCGCCCGAGATCCTGACCTCGCTTGCGGGCATCGACGATCCCGGGCGGCTGGCGGACACCGTGACGGCCCATCTGAGCCTGAAGATCGAGGAGAAGCAACAGATCCTCGAGATGCTGAATGTGCGCGACCGGCTCGAGCACATCCTGGGCGTCATGGAGTCCGAGATCGACCTCCTGCAGGTCGAGAAGCGCATTCGCGGCCGGGTCAAGCGCCAGATGGAGAAGAGCCAGCGCGAGTATTACCTGAACGAACAGATGAAGGCCATCCAGAAGGAGCTCGGGGACCTCGAGGACAACCCGAGCGAGGCCGAGGAGCTCGCGCAGAAGATCAAGAAGGCGGGCATGCCGAAGGAGGCGCGCGAGAAGGCGCTGGCCGAGCTCAACAAACTGAAGATGATGTCGCCCATGGCCGCCGAGGCCACGGTGGTGCGCAATTACATCGACTGGCTGATCGCCGTGCCCTGGAAGAAGCACAGCAAGATCCGCAAGGATCTGGCCGAGGCCGAGCGCATCCTCGAGGCCGATCACTACGGCCTGGAGAAGGTCAAGGAGCGCATCATCGAATACCTCGCGGTCCAGCAGCGGGTCAACAAGCTAAAGGGCCCGATCCTCTGTCTCGTGGGGCCGCCGGGCGTCGGCAAGACCTCGCTCGGGCAGTCGATTGCGCGCGCGACCAACCGCAAGTTCATCCGCATGTCGCTCGGCGGGGTGCGCGACGAGGCCGAGATCCGCGGCCACCGCCGGACCTACATAGGGTCCTTGCCCGGCAAGATCATCCAGAACATGGCCAAGGCCAAGACCCGCAATCCGTTGTTCATGCTAGACGAGGTCGACAAGATGGCCATGGACTTTCGTGGCGACCCCTCGTCGGCGCTCCTCGAGGTCCTGGACCCGGAGCAGAACCACGCCTTCAACGACCATTACCTCGAGGTCGACTACGACCTGTCGGACGTGATGTTCGTGGCGACCTCCAACAGCCTGAATATCCCCGGACCGCTGCTCGACCGCATGGAGGTCATCCGTCTGTCGGGGTACACGGAAGACGAGAAGATCAATATCGCGATGCGCTATCTGGTCGAGAAGCAAAAGCAGAATAACGGCTTGAAGTCCGGCGAGCTCCAGCTGTCGGAGTCGGCGGTGCGCGACATCGTTCGCTACTACACCCGCGAGGCGGGGGTGCGCAACCTGGAGCGCGAGATCGCCAAGATCTCCCGCAAAGTGGCGCGCGAGCTCTTGCTGAACAAGAAGCGCGACCATATCGCCGTGAGCGCCAAGAACCTCGACAAATATCTCGGCGTGCGCCACTACCGCTACGGCATGGCCGAGCACAGCAACCAGGTGGGCCAGGTTACGGGGCTGGCCTGGACCGAGGTCGGCGGCGAACTGCTGACCATCGAGAGCGCGCTCCTGCCGGGCAAGGGAAAGCTCACCATCACCGGCAAGCTCGGCGATGTGATGCAGGAGTCCATCCAGGCGGCGATGAGCGTGGTTCGCTCGCGCGCCGCCTCCCTGGGGATCCCCGAGGACTTCTACCAGAAGCACGATTTTCATCTGCACGTCCCGGAGGGGGCCACGCCCAAGGACGGGCCGAGTGCGGGCATCGGGATGTGCACGGCCATGGTCTCGGTCCTGACCGGGATCCCCGTGCGGGCCGACGTCGCCATGACCGGGGAGATCACCCTGCGCGGCGAGGTCCTGCCCATAGGCGGCTTGAAGGAGAAGTTGCTGGCCGCCCACAGGGGCGGCATCAAGACCGTGATCATTCCGGAGGAGAACCGAAAGGATCTGGTCGAGTTGCCGAAAAACATTCAGGAATCCCTGGACATCAAGCCGCTGCGCTGGATCGATCAGGTGCTGGAGGTGGCGCTGGAGCACATGCCCAAGCCCCTGGCCGAGCCCCCCGAGGGAGGGAAGTCGCGCGAGCCCGAGGCCGAGCCCGAGGCCAAGGCGATCCGCACGCATTGAGGCGGTAAGGCCGCGGCGGCGCCGCGCGTCCGATCCGCACAGGGGCTCGGCGGGCGCCCCGGGGGTTTTGCCTTGACAGCGACACAGGCCCGCTTGTATAAGACGAGATTGATCGCGAGGCCGGCGTCAAAGACCGGCATTTGGGACCACTAGCAGGGGAGCACCAGGTGAATAAATCCGAACTGATCGAGAAAGTGGCCGAACAGGCCGATCTCAACAAGGCCGAGGCCGCCCGTGCGGTGGATGCCGTGTTCGATGCCATAACGAAGGGTCTGCGTAACGGCGAGACCATCAATCTGGTGGGCTTCGGGACCTTCTCGGTGGGCGAGCGCGCGGCCCGCAGCGGCCGCAATCCGCGGACCGGCGAGACGATCGACATCGCCGCCTCGCGCAACCCGCGCTTCAAGGCTGGAAAGGGCCTGAAGGATGCCGTAAATTAGCATCCTCCCGGTGGGTCGGCCGCCGTGTCCGGGTGCTTAGCTCAGTTGGTAGAGCGTCGCCCTTACAAGGCGAATGTCGGGGGTTCGAATCCCTCAGCACCCACCAAGACTGCCGCTCGGGGCGGTTATTTGGGATGGCAAGCGATCGCGGCGGCCCAAGAGGGGTCGCGGGCATTGCCGCCATACCTGGATACATGCTCTAATAGATAGGATGATCCGCGGGAAGATCGGTGCGCGCCATCGACGCGCCCGGGTCGTTTCGGGGGATTTCCATTTTTATCGATGTGAAGATCCGACCTTCCCGGTCCGCGCAAGACGCGAGGATCCGCGGAAACCGCAACTTGCAATGGATATGGGGTGGTCATCGGTATCCCCATACCGCCTTTGGGAGTGGTAGTTCAGTTGGTTAGAATACCGGCCTGTCACGCCGGGGGTCGCGGGTTCGAGTCCCGTCCACTCCGCCAATTTCCGAGGACAGGTCTTTTGTGAGGCCTGTCTAACGCTATGCTCAACGCGCTTCGAGAAAAGACCCAGGGACTGATGGGTGCGGCCCTCCTTGTCATCCTGGTGGTGCCCTTCGTTCTTTGGGGGGTCAGTTCCTATTTCGGCGGGGCCTCGCAGGTGTATGTGGCCCGCGGGCACGGCCTGCGGATCACCCAGGCGGAATTCGCCGAGGCGTTGGCCCACCAGCGGGTGGCGCTGGAGCACGCCTTCGGGAAGAACCTGAACCCGGCGGCCTTGAGCGGCGGCAAGTTCAAGAAGGCCGTGCTTCAGGGCCTCATCAACAAGACCCTCTTGATCCACTCGGCCATCAAGGCGGGTTATGTGACCAATCCCGACGAGCTGGCCTTCGAGATCCGGCATATTCCGGCGTTTCGCGTACACGGGCATTTCAGCGCCCAACGGTACCGGGAGCTATTGGCCGCGCAGGGCCTTACCGTGGCTGGTTTCGAGCGGCGCGTGCGGGATCTGACGCTCTTGAACCAGGTCAAGGCGGGATTGCTCATGAGCGCGTTCGTGCCGCAACAGGTGGTCGCCCATGCCGCGCGGCTCCTGGGGCAGAAGCGGGCATTCTCCTATGTCGTGCTGGCGCCGCGGGCCTTCGCGCCCCGGGGTCCGGTGAGCGGCGCGCGCATCGCCCGCTACTACGCCAAGCATGCCCAGGCCTTCCGGTTGCCACAGGAGGTTCGGATCGCCTATGTCGTGCTGTCGCCGCACGCGGTGATGCGGACCATGCCCCATAAGGTGGGGATGGCGGCCTTGCGAAGGGCCTATCAGGCGCATATCGCGCAATTCACGAATCCAGAGCAGCGGCTCGTGCGCCACATCATGATCGCGCTGGCCCCGCACCCGACCGCAAAGGCCGTGGCCGAGGCCAAGGCCCGGCTCGCCGCGCTGCGCGCTCAGATCCTCCACGGCGCATCGTTTGCAGCGCTCGCCAGACGCTATTCCCAGGACCCCGCATCGGCGGCCCAGGGCGGCAACCTGGGCTTTGTGACGGAGGGGGATTTGTCGAAGCCCGTCGGACAGGCGGTCTTCGCGCTCCCCCTTCACCAGGTGAGCGCGCCCATCGTCGGCCGCTCCGGGGTGCATCTTTTCGAGGTCACCGCCGTGCGGCCGGCGACGGTCATCCCGTTTGCCAAGGTGCGGGCGGCGCTCAAGCAGCTGGTGCTGAAGGAGCGGGCGCGTCGCCGCATGTATCACCTGTCCGAGCGGCTCCGAAACGCCGCTTTCGAACACCCTCATAGTGTGGCGCCGGCGGCGCGCAGACTCCGGCTCACCGTCCACGAGAGCGGCTGGTTTGCGCGTACGGGCGGGGCCGGGATCGCCGCCTTGCCGCAGGTGGTGAAGGCGGTATTCGCCCCGAAGGTCCTGGCGGGCCGTCGCAATACCCATGCGATCACGGTGGGGACCGATGCCCTGGTGGTGGCCCATGTGATCGGCCGCAAGGCGGGCCGCGCCGAGCCTCTGGCCACCGCCCGGCCGGTCATCGTGCGCGATATTCGCGCCGCCATCGCCCGCCGGCGCGTCAAGGCCCGCGAGGCCCTGCTCGTGAAGGAGCTCCGCAAGGGGGCGCCCCTCGCGACGCTGGCCCGCCAGATGCATCTGGTCGTCGCCGCGCCGGCGCCGGCCGAGGCGGTGACGCCCGGGCTGCCGCAGGCGCTGCTGAAGGCGGTCTTTCGGACACCCCCGTCGGCCGCCGGCCACCCGGTGCCCGGGACCGTCGCCTTGGGTCAGGGGCAGCGCGCGGTATTCGTGGTACGGCAGGTGATCCCCGGGGCGGTGAAGCCTACGAGCGCGCGCTATATTCAGCTCGAGCGCTCGCTGATCGGCGACAGCGGCGTGGCCACCTATCTCGCCTACATGGAAAGCCTGCGCGCGCGCGCCCACATCCACATCAACGCCCAGGCCCTCTAGGCGCGGCGGCCTTACGGCCGTCCCGCCTTCCGGCCGGACCCTCAGTCCGCGCCTTCCCCCATACCGACCATGTGATAGCCGGAGTCCACGTAGAGGATCTCGCCGGTGATGCCCGATGCGAGATCCGATGACAAGAAGGCGGCGGCGTGACCGACCTCTTCTATGGTTACGCCGCGCCGAAGCGGGGCGTTGTGCTCATAGTAGTCGAGCATCCTCCGGAAATCGCTGATACCGGCAGCCGCCAGGGTCTTGATCGGGCCTGCGGAAATCCCGTTGACGCGAACGCCGTGGCGGCCCAGGCTTTGGGCGAGATAGCGGACATTGGCCTCGAGACTCGCCTTGGCGAGCCCCATGACGTTGTAGTGGGGCACCACGCGCGTCGCACCAAGATAAGACAAGGTGAGCAGCGAGCCCTTGCGCGGGATGATCGCCGGCCGCGCGCCCTTGGCAAGCGCCGCGAAACTATAGGAGCTGATATTGTGGGCCTCGAGGAAGCCCTCGCGGGTCACGGCATCCAAATAGTCGCCCTCGAGCTGGTCGCGGGGCGCATAGGCCACCGAGTGGATCAGGGCGTCGAAGCCGTCCGGCCAGGCCTTCCGGAGACCCTCGAACAGGGCGGCAATGTCCTCGTCACGGCCCACGTCGCAGGGCAACACGATGTGGCTTTCGGTCAGGGCCGCCAGCCCCTCGACCCGGCTCTGGACCTTCTCGTTTTGGTAGGTATAGGCGATTTCGGCGCCCTGGGCGTGCATGGCCTGCGCGATGCCCCAGGCTATCGACCGTTCGTTCAATGCGCCGACGACGAGGGCGCGTTTACCCGCCAAAAATCCCATGAGGCTTTCTCCGTTGAATATGTGATCAGGCCACGGATCGGAATCCGGGGCCCTGTGGCCAAGCGATCCGCCGTCACCCGGATCATTATCGGGGCCCGTATCCTTGAGGACCGGCGCCATCCGCCGCTGCCCGGCCTGGCCGCCAAGGGGGATAGGGGGACCGCGACGGATCGCAGTCTAGCGCCAATTCGCGTGCGACTGAAGCCGCCACTTCCGGCGGCCGTCCGCCGGGGTCCCGGGGGGTCAGGCGGCTTGGCCGGACGTTACTCCGTCACGCGGGTCTTGGCCATCGCCGATGGGACCATGGAGGGGGACGCCCAGATCAGTATGCGCTGGCCGAGCCGCAGGACGTCATGGGCATTGAGGACATTCCAGCGCTCAAGCTGCCCGACGTAGACGCGATAGCGCTCGGCAATGCTCCACAGGGTGTCGCCGGGCCGTACCCGGTGGATGATCTTCACCAGCCGCGGTCCCCGGCGGGCCAGCGTCACCTCCGGGCGCGGGCTGTGGTGCCGGGACACGACGAGCTGCCGTCCGGCCATGGGGATCAGGAGGCTTTGGCCGACGCGCAGGAGATTGCTGTAGAGGTGGTTGGTCGAGCGGATCGACGCGACGCTCACGCCGTATTCGCGGGCGATACCGTACAAGGTATCCCCCGGCACCACGCGATGCCGTGCCCACTGCATGCGGTCTTGCGGCGGAAGCTGGCTCAGGCCCTCGATCAGCGCGGCCTTGGTGGCCACCGGCACGAGGATCGTATGCGGACCGTTCGGGGCCGTCGCCCACTGCGTGAAGCCCGGGTTGATGGCGTAGAGCTGTTTCAGGGACATGTTGGCGAGCCGGGCGATCACGCTGAGGTCGATCTGCGAGCCGGTGTTGACCCGCACGAAGTAGGGACTGTTGGGGATCGCGTGCAGGGTCAGGCCGTATTTCGCGGGGTCGCGCACGATGTTCACGAACGCCATGAGCTTGGGCACGTAGTGCTCGGTCTGCAGCGGCAGTCTCAGGTCGCGATAGTGCGTGCCGAGCCCTAGGGCCTTGTTATGCGCGATGGCGGCCTCGACCGTGCCTTGGCCGGCGTTGTAGGCGGCCAGCGCGAGGTTCCAGCTGTGGAATTGGTTGTGGAGCGATTGAAGGAAGTCGAGCGCGGCGTTCGTGGAGGCGATGATGTCGCGCTCGCCGTTGTACCACCAGTTGTTCTTCAGGCCCCAGAGCCGGCCGGTGGACGGCTCGAACTGCCAGAGCCCCATGGCCGCCGATCGCGAGTATGCGTCCGGCGAATACCCGCTTTCGATCGCCGGCAGCAATGCGATCTCCATCGGCATGTTGCGCTTGCTCACGTCCTGCACGATCTGGTAGAGGTACAGGTTGGCGCGCTGCAGCATGTGATCGACATACTGGGGATTGTTCGCGAACCACTGTTCGTAGCGCGCGACACGCGGGCCTTCCATGCGCGGCAGCCGCAGTCCGGCACGGATCCGGTTCCAGAGGTTCGTGTATTTCTTGTCGCTCACATCCACGGCGTGCGCTGCCCGGGTGTCCTTGATCGCCGGGACCGGACATTCCCCCACCTTCACTACCGCCGGGGGGCGTGTCGAAGGTTCGGGTGTGGCGTGCGCCGGTGTGGCGTCCGGTTCGGCGGGCGATGAGGACCCGGCGGAGGCGAGCTGCGGCATGGGTACCGTCGCGCAGCCTACCAGGCTTGTGAGCAGGATACCGAGGCCCGCGAAGCGAAGCGCCTTAGATGAAGCGGTGGTCATGTAAGAACGCCGTGGTCATAACCCCGAACTATAGGTTCTGGCAGACGCTTCGTCAACGAGGTTTATCCTTTAAAACCATCCTTCCAGCGCCGCAGTGTCGCGAAGACGGCGGCATCGGTGTCCGTTTCCCGGCCGCCCATCGTGGCGGCGGCACGCCGCACGCCAGGTTGGGAGGTGCGGAGAAAGGGGTTGACCGCCCGTTCGTCGGCGATTGTGGTGGGGATCGTCGGCTGGCCGGCAGCGAGCAGGCGACGGGCGCGGCGTTCGCCGGCGAGGACGGCGGCGTTGTCGGGCTCGACGAGCCGGGCGAACGCGAGATTGGCGAGCGTGTATTCATGGCCGCAGTAGACCCGTGTTTCAGGGGGGAGGGCCGCGAGCCGCATCAGGGAGGCGTGCATCTGAAAGGCGGTGCCCTCGAAGAGCCGGCCGCATCCGGCCGCAAACAGGGTGTCTCCGGAAAACACGCGGCCTGCCCCGACATAGGCGACATGCCCGCGGGTATGTCCGGGCACGCCAAGGACCCGATAAAATCCGGCCCGGTCCGATCCGACGACGTCGCCGTCCTGGATTGGGTGGGTGACGCCGGGGATGGATTCGGCGGCCGGGCCGTATACGGGGATCGCGTACCGTTGGGCCAGGGCCGGGACGCCGTCCACGTGGTCGCCGTGGTGATGGGTGCACAGCACGAAGGCCGGTGACAGCCCGTGCGCGGCGAGCGCGTCCATGACCGGACCGGCATCCCCGGGATCCACGACCGCTACAAGACCGGGTTCCGGTCCGGGGGCAAGCCAGATATAGTTGTCGCGAAAGGCCTGGGCTGCGATCACGTCGTCCATGCCAAGGAGTGTGAGGACAAGAGATGGGGGAGTCAACGGATGAGGGCGAGGACGCGCGTATCGACCGCCTGCGGGCATGGTTCGCGGGGTCGCTGGGCGAATCCCTGCAGGCCATCGAGGCCCATCGGCTGCGCGAGGTCCTGCCGGCCCTGCCGGGCACCTTCGCGGTCCAGTGCGGCTGGTTAGGGCGCCGCGACCTTCTCGAATCGAGTCCCACGGCCGTGCATGTGCTGGTCGATCCGCAGCCGGCGGCGAACGGGCCGCAGTGGGTGGCGGGCCGTGCGGAGGCACTGCCTTTCGACAGCAAGTCGGTGCAGGTCATGGTGTTGCCGCATTCCCTCGACGTGTCGGCGGCGCCGCACCAGCTGTTGCGCGAGGCCCATCGCGCGCTGGTACCGGAGGGCCATATCGTGATCCTCGGCTTCAATACGGCAAGCCTCTGGAGGGTTCCGTGCCTGGTGCGGCGGCCGGCCGCGCGCCCGCCCTGGTGCGGGGGGTGGATCGGCGTCCGGCGGCTGCGCGACTGGTTGTCTTTGCTCGACTTCGAATTGACGCAGGGGGTGATGCTGTACTACCGCCCGCCGCTGCGGCGCCAGCGCTGGATGGATCGGTTGTTTTTCCTGGAGCGTATGGGCGATCGTTGGTGGCCCCTGGGGGGCGCCGTGTACGTGCTGGTGGCGAAGAAGCGGGTGGCCGGCGTCACGCCCATCCTGCCGGCCTTGCGCCGCGCCCGCGTCCGCACGGTCTCGCAACCGGCCGGGGCCCGCTATGGCTAAGGTCGTGATTCATACCGACGGCGCGTGCCGCGGCAATCCCGGCCCCGGGGGCTGGGGCGCGGTTCTGGAGGCGGGCGGCCGCGAGCGCACGCTCTCCGGCGCGGAGCCGGCGACCACCAACAACCGCATGGAGCTGTTGGCGGCAATCTCGGCCCTGAAGGCCCTGAATCGCCCGTGCGACGTGGAACTCGTGACCGATTCGCAGTATGTCCGTCGAGGCATCACCGAGTGGCTTGCGCAATGGAAGCGGCGGGGATGGTTGACCGCCGCCCGGCAGCCGGTCGCGAACGCCGATCTCTGGCAGGAGCTGGACGCCGCGGCAAGCCGCCACACGATCCACTGGCGATGGGTAAGGGGCCATTCCGGCCACCCGGGCAACGAACGGGCGGATCGCCTCGCCAACGAGGCCATAGACCGCCTTCTCGGTCGCGGTTAAGGGGCACGAATGATGATACGGCAGATCGTACTGGATACCGAAACCACGGGCCTGGAGCCCGCGGACGGACACAGAATCATAGAGGTAGGCGCGATCGAGCTGGTCGACCGGCGCCTCACCGGGCGGCGTTTCCATCAGTATCTGAACCCCGACCGCGAGATCGACGCGGCGGCCATCGAGATCCACGGCATCACCAATGCCATGCTCGAAGACAAGCCGCGCTTCGCGGACGTGGCCGCGCAGTTTCTCGCCTTCGTCGAGGGCGCGGAACTCTTGATCCATAACGCCCCATTTGACGTGGGCTTCCTGAACGCCGAACTCGCCCGGGCGATCGCGCAGGGGTGCGCGCTTCCCGTGACCGCGCTCGAGGAATGCTGCACCGTGCAGGATACCTTGAAGCTCGCAAGGACCCTGCACCCCGGCCAGAAGAACAACCTCGACGCCCTCTGCCGCCGCTACAGTATCGACAACAGCCAACGGGTCGTGCACGGCGCGCTGCTCGATGCCGAGATCCTGGCGGATGTGTACCTGGCGATGACCGGCGGCCAGACGGCCTTGTTTTCCGAGGAGGCGACCAAGGTCGAGGCGGCGGCGGCCGATGGCTTCGCCTTCGAGGGGGGCGAGCCGCTCGTGATCGCGCCGTCGCCCGAGGAGCTCGCCGCCCACGAGGCCTACCTGGAGACCCTCGACCAAAAGAGCGGCGGCCGTTGCCTCTGGAAGTTGCTCGGCTGACGGGTCGTCAGGGCCCGGTGGCGCGGATCGGACCGCGCCCGCTGAACGTAAAGGCGAGCGCCCCGGCGGCGAGCAGCGCCGCCAGCGTCAGGAAGGCCAAACGGTAGCCGCTCGCCCCTATGAGCGCGCCGGTGAGCACCGGCCCAGTGGCCTGACCGACGTCCATGATGGTCCGTAACACGCCCATGCTCGCCCCAAAGCCTCCGGAACGCGCTCGGTCGCCCACCAGGGCCCCGGTCGCTGCCGTGGTCGCCGCGAACCCCGCCCCAAAGGCGGCGTTGATGAGCAGGAGCGGCCCGAAGCGGGCGGTAAACGGCAGGGCGGCTACGGAAAGCGCCCCCACCACGAGGCCGGTCAGGATGAGGGCGCGGCGTCCGAGGCGGTCGGACAGGGCCCCGAGCCGCGGTTTGAACAAGACCACGATGCCAAGCTGCGTCCCGAGCAGCAGGCCGATGGTCCAGGCCGGCCAGCCGCGCTGCTCGGCGTAAATGGCGAGGAAGGCCTCGACCGACCCGAAGACGAGATATTGCAGGGCCTCGATGAGGCTTGTGACGAGCACCACGCGATCGGCGAGCACGGCCGCCGTGCGGCTGGCCCCGGTGGTGTTGCGGTCCACCGCCGGGGCCGGCGCGGCGTCGCCGCCGGTGCGCAGCCCGAGGCTCAGTGCCAGCACGCCGGCGACCGCGCAGCCGATGTAGACCCCCGGAAAACCGGTTGCGGAGATCAAGGCCCCCCCGAGAAACGGCGCGATCGAGCGCCCGACGGTACTGACCGAGCTGTAGATGCCCAGCGCATGGCCGCGGCTCTCGGGATAGCGCGCGGCGATCTCGGCGCCGACGACGGTCCCGAAGATGGCCGTCGCAAAGCCGTGATAAAAGCGCACGATGGCGAGCTCGCCTATGGTATGGACGAGCAGGTACAGAAAGGGCGCGGTGGCGAACACGAACAGCGCCGCGATAAGCAGCGGCCGGGCGCCCAGGCGGTCGCGCAGCAGGCCCGCGGGCAGGCTGATCAGGATGCCCGGGACCGTCGAGGCCATGACCGCCCAGCCGATGAGCTCCGGGGGCGCGCCGAGCGATTGCGCAAAGAGCGGCAGGGCCGGGGTCTTGGCCATCGTGGAACTCAGGAGCGCGAGAGCCCCGGTGAGCGAGATGGCCGTCAGAAACGAGAGTTTGCGCACGAGCGGCTAGGGGGTTTGCGAAGACATGAACGGGTGCGCAACCTCTGTGATCGGGCCAGCAATCCGCCGAGGATACCGCGAAACGGCCCTCAAGGGGAGTCCGCCCCGCAGCCCTCGGCAGGGCCGGCCGATCGAAAAGACGTCATCCGGATACCGGGCGGCCTGCTCGTAGGCTTGGGTCGCTTGGATGGGAGGTCTTTCAAGCAGGGGAGCGCCGCGAGGGAGCCAACAATCTGGCGTTCGATGTCATCCCGCACGGTTTGGCGTGACCGGAATCCTGCCGGGGCGGGATGCTCGGCAACGCTTAAAAGCACCGGTTCCGGGCAAAGTGTCTCCAGCAGCACCAGCCGCTCTTTCGCTATCACGCGCCCGGCAAGATGATCGTATTTGCGTGGGTCCAGAGGACGATACCAAGCGCGTCTACGAAAGCGGCGACGTCCGCGAGCGTTCCACAGGATTCTGGAAGGCGGACAGCCGCCTGATGATCGGGGCGTCGCTTACGGCGACGGCGCAGAAGGAGTCACTGCGGATGCGGGAGTCGCTGGCAAGGGCGGCCGCCACGCCGTGCTAGTCGCGCGGAACGCTCGGAGCGTGGAGAATGCCGATACGCCGTGGGCGCCGCCGCTCGTACGGGGGCCGGGCCCGCTGGCGGTTGGATAGCGATGCGAGGGGGGGATGCGCGAACTGGCGAGACCACCGGGATCATGGAAGCTGCCGGCAACGGAGGGGCCGCGATGCCCCGGCGGGGATTTGTGACGGCGGCCCCCGAGCGCTCGGGCTGCGTGACCCTGCCCGACGGCCGGATCCTCGCCTACGGCGATTACGGGTCCCCGTCGGGGATCCCCGTCCTGTATTGTCACGGGTTCCCCAGCTCTTCG
The DNA here is from genome assembly GCA_027449165.1 of Acidiferrobacter sp. GTDB lineage: Bacteria > Pseudomonadota > Gammaproteobacteria > Acidiferrobacterales > Acidiferrobacteraceae > Acidiferrobacter. The sequence continues at coordinate 42,759 of DAIDMD010000122.1, forward strand.
CGCGAGGCCGGCCTGCTGGCGCCGGTCCTAGCCGCCGAGGGGGCGCGTCTCATTGCCCCGGACCGGCCGGGCTATGGACGGTCCAGCCCGCTGGCGGGCCGGACTTTGAAGGGTTTCGCCGACGACATCGCGATCCTGCTCGATCGGCTCGGGTTGCCGGGGGCGGCGGTCATCGGCGTCTCGGGGGGCGGTCCTTACGCCTTGTCGCTGCTCGCGAATCTGCCGGAGCGGGTCGGGCGGGGCGCGTTGGTGGGCGCACTCGGGCCTCCCGCGGCGCTGGCCGCGTGCCGCGCCGATCTCTTCCTGGCCGCGCGCTGGGCCTTGCGGCTTACGGATCGTTGGCCTTGCGTGGCGCCGCTCCTGGCCAGACCCGTAGTGCGCGCCCTGCGCCTCAGGGGCCGTTTGCGGCTCGGTCTGCGCCTGGCCTCGAGCGCCGATCGCGAGGTGTTGGCGGACCCCGCAGTCCTCGACGTCCTCGTGGCCGCGCAACGCGACGGCCTCTCGCAAGGGGCGCGCGTTGCGGCGCAGGATCTCCTCTTGTATGTGCGGCCCTGGGACTTCTCGCTGGCGGGTCTACGGTCGCCCTGCACCCTCTGGCAGGGCACGGCCGACCGGATCGTCCCGGCGGGTATGGCGGTCGCGCTGAGCGGGATGCTCCCGGCCGCCCGTCTGCGTCTGGTGGCGGGCGAGGGGCATTATTCCCTGCCGATCCGTTACCGGGCCGCCATCCTGCGCGATCTCATGCGGGATGCCGGACGGTCTTGAGCCACTGGGCGATCGACCGGGCATCGAGCTCAGGCGCCAAGGCCAGTCCCTGCCCATAGCAGCAGCCGAGCAGGTCCGCGGCCTGTTGGCCGGCCGGGTCGTCCACCCTGCAGGCATAGAGCGGCAGTCCCAGGGCGGCGATGCCGGCCGTCAGGGCGCGCAGCAGCCGTGCCGCTGCCGGGTTGTCGGCGGGATCGCACTTGACGCCGTGCAAGGGGGTGGCGCTGATGTGCGTGAGGCTCGCGCGTCGATGCCCCCGAAAATGATCGACCAGGAGGCGAAATCCCTGCTCATTCAGGGTTGCAGCGAGCCGCTGGACGGCCTGCGGATGGGCGAGCAGGGCCTCATCCGGCAGCTCCAGGGCGACGGGGAAATCGCCGCCATAGATATCCTCGCGCCAGTCCGTGAGCCGGGCCGGCAGCCGCGGATCGTAGAGGTCGGCGGCGTGGATGTTGATGTGTAGGGGGACCGGCGGCGGCCCGTGCGTGGTCCAGTCGCGCCGGGTCGAGGCGAGCAGGCGATCCAGCAGCTGCCTGCGCAGGGTCCCTTCCGTAAGGTCGGATACGGCCTCTTCACGCACGGTCGTCCCGTTGGTTCGGCGCCAGCGCAGCCGGGCCTCGAGCCCCACCGTCCGTCCGGCGCGATCGACGATCGGCTGGTAGTGGGGCCGCCAAAGGTCGCCCTCCAGGGCCCGCTCGATGTCGCGGCGCAGCTGCGTGCGCAGCGTGAGGCGCGCGGTGTTGGCGCGCTCGAAGCAGCGGTACTGGTCTCCGCCGTCGCGCTTGGCTTCATACATGGCCTGGTCGGCGTGCTGGAGCAAGACCTCGGGCGGGTGATCATCGAACGGGTAGATCGTAAGGCCGGCGCTAATCGTGATGCCCAGGGTGTGCCCCTGAAACAGGATCGGTTGGCGCACCGCGCGCAGCACGCGGGTCAGTATGGTCTCGACCTGCTCGAGATGGGTGATGTCTTCCATGAGGATCACGAATTCGTCGCCGCCGTAGCGGCCCACGGTATCGGCCAGGCGCAGAGACTCCGTGAGCCGCCCGGCCACGGACGTGAGCAGGTGGTCGCCGGCCTCGTGCCCCAGTTCGTCGTTGATCCCCTTGAAGCCGTCGATGTCGAGCAGGGCGATGACGAGCAGGCGGTCGTCGCGGGCGGCGCGCCCGCGGGCATGGGCTAGCCGGTCCATGAGCACCGCGCGGTTGGGGAGGCCCGTGAGGGTATCCTGGCGGGCATCGCGGGTCAGCGCCGCCTCAAGCGCCGAGCGGTAGCAGGCATTCCCCATGAAGGCGGTCAGGGCCTCCACCAGCCCGAGCTTGCGTCGCCCGGGCGCGCGCGGCAAGCGGCGGCGCCAGGCGAGCACCAGGGCGCCTTCGACGCGTCCCGCGATCCTCATGGGCACCACGAGGTGGGACGCCACGCCGAGGGCGGCGAATTCGGGGACGGCCAGCGGGTCCGGGATCGGGCCGGCGGCATACAAGGTCTCGCCCAGGCCCGGGATCGGGCCGGCGGTGTCGGGGCCGCCGGCCCAGCGCACAGGCTGCGGGTCGCCACCGCCGGGGTCGAGCGCGAAAAAGAGCTGGTAGCGCAATTGTTCCCCGTGGCGCCGCACCAGCCCCGCATAGTCGGCGTCGACCGCCAGGGCCGCGGCGCGTGCGGCGTTCAGGAAGAACCGGTCGAATTCCAGCGTGGTCGCAAGTTCATGAAAGAGCTGTTCGGGCAAAGGCGACGACGAGGCGTGTCTGGGTGTGGCCATAAACCGTCCTCCAGGGATCTGCGAATCACGCCCAGGGCCTCGGCCATGACGGGCGCGCAGAAGACGGACCGTGCCCGGTCCCGCTCATTTCATCATAGACGGTCGGCGTCGGGGGTGGCAGATCCACGGCGCGAACGGAACAAGGGGGACGATATACGGGACGGGTGGATCCGGGGGCGCCGCGCGGCCGCTCCCCTTGGCCGCGGGGCCATGACCATGACCCTGCGGACCGGTTTTCAGTCGCTGCTCGGTTTGCTATCAGGCCTTGGCTTGCCGCCCGAGGCATTTCCCGCCCGGGCCGCACCGGTTGCCGATTCGTGCCGGAAGGCCTGCATCCTGTGCGAGGGTCTCCAGGCCATCGGCCTGCGCCGGCAATCCCTCGTTATTGGGCCACGTCAACCAGGCCGCGGGGGGATACGGGCGGCTGAAGGATTTTACCGCGATTCCTCTCGCGACCGGGGTCGCGGGGTTTCCTTGCGGGGCCCTATGAAAGGGGCGCCTTGAGGCAGCGCGCACGCTAAAGGTGGGTGGGGCGCCCCGAGATCGCACCCTAGCGGATTCGCGCGCCCTTGATCGGCGGGCCGCCCGCCCCCATATCGCGCGGGTGGCGTAGGCCGGAGAGCGGATATGGCGAAGGATCTGAAGCGAACGTTCATGGCCGTGGGGCTGGTGCTGCTGGGGCTCTGGGCGGTCTTGTTTATGATGCATATCCTGTTCGCGTTGGTTTGGGTATTTTTTTGGATCGGGCTTATCGGTATCCTGGTGGCGGCGGTCCTGCACGCCGTGGAGCGGTTTGTCTGATCCGGGCGGGGATGTGCTAAGGTGGAGTGCGTGACAACGATACGTTTGTGCCGTTTCTACGGTAAGGAGGGCCTTGATGGCTCGTTCTAATCTGTTCCCCGATGCCCCGGCCACGGGTTACCAGAGTGGTTATTCGGTCACGACGGTCATCCACAGGACCTACCTGTTGCTGGCCGCGACCCTGTTGTTTAGCACCTTGACGGCCGTCATCGGCATGCGCGCGGCGTTCGCCTACCAGCATCCGATCCTGATCATGATCGCGGCCTTCGCGAGCCTGTTCGCGGTCCAATGGACGGGCGGCCGCAACAGCCCCATGGCCGTGCCGCTGGTCTTTGCGTTCACCGGCCTCATGGGGCTTTCGCTCGGTCCGGTGATCGCGATGTACATGCGGCTGCCGGCCGGTCCGACCATCGTCGCCGAGGCCCTGCTCGGGACCGCGGTGATATTCGGGAGCCTGTCGATCTACGCCCTGGTGTCGCGCCGCAATTTCAATTATCTGGGCGGCTTCCTGATGACCGGGCTTGTGATCGTGGTCCTGGCATCGCTGGCCAATCTCTTCTTCCATATGGCGGGCCTGCAGCTCGTTGTGGCGGGCATGGCGCTGCTGGTCTTTTCCGGACTCGTCTTGTTCGATACGAGCCGCATGATCAATAGCGGCGAGACCCGCCCGGTCCTCATCGCCGTGGGTCTCTATCTCGACATCCTGAACCTGTTCATGGCGCTGCTCGAGATCCTGGGGGCCCTTCAGGGCCGACGGGAGTAGGCGTCCGCGAGGACACCGGGCCGCCATCGGCCGGCCGGTGGGGTCCGGCGGCGCTTCGCGGGATACCGGGGCCCTCGATAGAAAAGTTGCCTGAAGCCCTGTCTGCGCACTCCCCCTCTTGGGCGATTTTCGACCCGGTCTTACGCGCGGCGGAGATCGCAGCGGCCGGTGGGGTCTTGGGTCGGGCCTTTGCCTTGCGGGCACGTCCGGTGGTAGTTTGTCGGCCATGCGAGCCGGTCCAACCGATCTTTCGCAGGTAGGGGCGCAAGGCCCCGAACCGGCCGTCGTCAGGCAATCCGCGCCTGGGGAGACGTGAGGGCCGGGCGCCCGGGTGGCCACACCTCCGCGTTCTGGTCGTTGAACCAGGAAACCCCGTTGCAAGCCCGGCAGGTGCTTGACGGCGGGAGACTTCATTCGGAGGAGCGGCATGGGCAGTCGGGGGATCGTGCGGTGGGCGCGCATCGTTCTGGGTGTGTCGGGCTTGGTCTGGGCGGGCGCAGGGTTCGCGGGATCCTTACCGGGGGGGCTGCAGGGGGCCGTGGCGCGCGGGGCCCGCATCTTTAACGACGACACCTTCGGAAGCCGTGTGCGGCCCGTGCCCGATGCCGCGAGCGCGTTCGCCGACATGGGCCGCGCCGGCGGCGCCGGGCCGCAGTTTATGACCTGCGCGGCCTGCCATATCCATGGGGGTCTTACCCGCGGGCGGCTTCCCGACGGACGGCGGATCGCGAGCCTGCGCAATGCCGCCGCCGTGTTCCCGCGCTACAGCGCCAAATCCCATCGGATCGTGACCCTGGAAGACCAGATCCGGCATTGCGTCAAAGACGGGATCGTCGGGCGGCCCCCGGCCTTCGGGGGCCGGACGATGGCCGATCTCGTGAGCTATCTGCATTCCATCGCCGCCGGCCAGCGCGTCGCGATCGGCGGACCGTTCCATTAAAGGCATGGGCGAACCGGAATTCCCGTTGCGGATCGGAGGGGCCCCGGAGGGCGGGATCCGGGACCGAACGGGTCCGGCCGGTCCGGACGGAGGCGGGACCGGACCTGCGACCGACCCCCCGGTGCGGGTGCTGTTCGTCGCCTCCGAGTGCGCCCCTTGGGTCAAGACCGGCGGGCTTGCGGACGTCGTCGCGGCGTTGCCCGCGGCGCTCGTGGCCGCAGGCCTCGACGTGCGCGTGTGCCTCCCCTTCTATCGATCCATCCGCCGCGAGGTCGGCGAGGCGCCGGCGTGCGCCACGGTGCTGGGGGCGCTCGTGCGCGAGGCCACGCTCCCGTCCGGCGTCCCCGTCTACCTGATCGATGCGCCATGGCTCTTCGGGCGCGACGGCGGGCCCTATCAGGACGGCGAAGGGCGGGATTGGCGGGACAATGCCCAGCGCTTCGGGCTGTTCGCGCGCGTCTGCGCGTCCCTGGCCTCGGACGAGACGCCGCTCCTCTGGCGTCCCGACGTCTTTCATGGACACGACTGGCAGGCCGGTCTCGGCCCGATGTGGCTGAAGACCGCCTTGCCCGGGGCGGCCCCATCGGTCATGACCATCCATAACCTTGCCTTCCAGGGCCTGTTTCCGCCCGAGACCGTGAACGCGCTGCGCCTGCCCCCCGGGGTGTATGCCGTGGAGGGCGTGGAGTTTTACGGGCGACTGTCGTTTCTGAAGGCCGGTCTGCATTATGCCGATGTCTTGACGACGGTCAGTCCCACCTACGCCCGCGAGATCCAAGAGGAGGCCCAGGGTTGCGGGCTGCACGGCCTGTTGGCCCGCCGCCGCGCCGACCTGACGGGGATCGTGAACGGCATCGACGACATCGTCTGGAACCCGGCCACCGACCCGCTCATCACCGCCCGCTACGACAGCAAGACCCTGGCCGAAAAGCGTTTCAATAAGGAGGCGCTGCAGCGCCGCTTCGACCTGGTCGTCGATCCGACGCGGCCCCTCTTCGGCATGGTCGGCCGCCTCACCTGGCAGAAGGGCGTCGATCTGGTGGCCGAGATTGCCGATCGCCTCGTTCAGGCCGGGGGCCAGCTCGCCGTGCTCGGAACGGGCGAACGGGGGCTCGAGGACTCGCTGCGCGTGCTCGCCAGGCGCCATCGCGGCGCCATCGCGGTGCGCATCGGATTCGAGGAGGGACTCGCCCACGAGATCGAGGCCGGCGCCGATCTCTTCCTCATGCCATCGCGTTTCGAGCCGTGCGGGCTCAATCAGATGTACAGCCAGCGCTACGGCACGCCCCCCGTGGCGCGCGCCACGGGGGGGCTGGCCGATACGATCCGCGCAGTCGGCCCCGGCGATTGCGCGGGCAGCGGCTTTTTGTTCGAGGAGGCGACCGGCACGGCCCTGTGGGAGGCTGTGGAGCAGGCGCTCGCCGCCTATCGCGACGCCTCGTGCTGGACGCGCATCATGTGCCACGGCATGCGCCAGGACTTTTCCTGGACGCGAAGCGCCCTGCGCTACCGCGCGCTCTATCACGCGCTCGTCTCGGGTGCCGCCGCGCGGCGGCGCATGCCGGGCTAGGGGTCGCCGCGCATGCGCGCCCAGCCGTAGGCCGCGGTGCCCATGAGGGTGGCGTCGGGATTGACGACCACCCTGAGCGGGATACGCCCCAGGAGTTTCGCGAACCGGCCCTTGGCGCAAAAGGCGTCCACGAAACGGCGTTCGTCCATGAGCGGCAAGAGTCGCGGAGGGATGCCGCCCGCGATGTAGACGCCCCCCAGGGCCAAGACCTTGAGGGCGAGGTTGCCGGCCTCGGCGGCCAGGATGGTCAGGAAGGCGTCGGTCGCCGCGCGGCATATCGGGCACGGGGCGCCGGGCCGCAGGGCCCCGTCGACGATGAGCGGGGTGCGGTCGGGGCTCGCGGCCAGCGCGGCCGCGAATTCCGGGGCCTCGCGCCCGGGGTCCTGCTCGCGAAAGAATTCGTAGAGGTGCGGGATGCCGATGCCTGAACAGACGTGTTCGTAGCTCACATGGTCGTAGCGGCGCCGCAGGTAGTCGACCAGACCGGCCAGCGCCGGCGTGGGCGGGGCGAAATCGGCGTGGCCGCCCTCCGAAGGCTGCGGCAGATAGCGGGTGCCGTCCCAGATGAGGAAGGCCTCGCCGAGGCCCGTGCCCGGGGCGATGATCGCCTTGGCCGCGGCGGCGGTTTCGATGCCGGCATTCACGGTCTTCAGGTCGGCCGCCTGCAGCACCGGGATGGCGTGGGCGATGGCCGCGAGGTCGTTTAGGATGGTGACCGAGGCGAACCCGAGATCGGCGCGCAACGCGGCGCCATCGACCTTCCAGGGGAGGCTGGTGAGATGCGCGCGGCCGTTTATGACCGGGCCGGCGACATCCAGGCAGGCGTGGCGGACGGTCAGGCCGGTGGTCGCGAGAAACTCGGTAAGCAGGGTCTTCAGGTCCGGGTATCGGCCGCTCGGGAGGCGGGCACGGCCAAGCGGCCGCGCAAGTCCCCCCTGCGCGGATACGACGAGGAGGTCGGTCTTGGTCCCCCCGATGTCGCCTATCAGCAAAAGGTCGCCGTCTGGATCGGTCACAGTGCCCTCCCGCGCGCGGTCGCCGCGATGCACGCACCCCATAATACAGCATAGGCCGTTCGCGCCGGACGCGCGGCCGGCCCTGGAAAAACCGGCTGGACGGCGCTAGTGTGCCGCAAGGGCGGGCCGCCGTCGGACGGGCGGCCGATCGGAGGACGATACCGGCGGGAGGGGTGATGATGCGCATAGGGATGGTGGGTTTGGGGCGCATGGGCGCCAATATGGCGCGGCGCCTGATGCACGCGGGACACGAGGTCGTCGGCTATGCCCGCAGCCGGGCGACGGTCGACGCCTTCACGGCGCAAGGGGGGCTGGGCGCCCGCGGGCTTGCCGACCTCGTCGGCCAACTGCCCGCGCCGCGCGTTGTCTGGTGCATGGTGCCGGCGGCCACGGTCGACGCCCTGCTTACGGAGCTCGTGCCGCTGCTCGCGCCGGGCGACATCGTGGTCGATGGCGGGAATTCCTTCTATCAGGACGATATCCGCCGCTCGCGCGCGCTCGGCGGGTCCGGGCTGCACTATGTCGACGTCGGCACGAGCGGTGGCGTGTGGGGTCTCGAGCGCGGGTATTGCCTGATGATAGGCGGGGAGGCCTCGGCGGTGGCCGCGCTCGATCCGGTCTTCCAGGCCCTGGCCCCGGGCGTCGCGGCGGCGCCGCCGACCCCCGGCCGTGCCCTGGGCTTGGGGTCGGCGGAGCGCGGCTACCTGCACTGCGGGCCGCATGGCGCCGGTCATTTCGTGAAAATGGTCCACAACGGGATCGAATACGGCCTTATGGCCGCCTACGCCGAGGGTCTCAACATCCTGAAGGGCGCCGGCGCCGGCGCGGCGGCGCACGCCGAGGACGCGGAGACCGCGCCTCTGCGGCATCCGGAGCATTTCCAATACGATTTCGATGTTGCCGAGGTCGCGGAGCTGTGGCGGCGCGGCAGCGTCGTGGGTTCCTGGCTGCTCGATCTGACGGCAGCCGCGCTTTCGGGCGATCGCGAGCTCGCGGGCTTCGCGGGCCGGGTGGCGGATTCCGGGGAGGGTCGCTGGACGGTCCAGGCGGCGGTCGAGGTGGGCGTCCCCGCGCCGGTCATCACGTCGGCGCTTTACGCGCGATTCAATTCGCGCGGGCACGGCGATTTCGCCGACCGGGTCCTGGCCGCCATGCGCTATCAGTTCGGCGGGCACGTCGAGAAGGGGTGACCGCCGCAGAGACGTAGGATAGGGCTTTGTCGTGTTTCGGGGCTTGCACAAATCGCAATGCCGCGTTAGGGTCTGATCAGAGCGGCGCCCGAACCCTGGGCCGCGGCGTTGCAGGAAGCGCGGCCACGGAACGACCGGAAACGACTATCAGGAGGGACCGTCATGGACAACCGATTCGATAGGCCGCGCGGCGATGGCGCGCCGGGCGCCGAACGCGATCATCGTGCGCTCACCGAAAGCGTCCAATGGCGGGCCCTTGCGAGCCATTTTCGGGCCGTGGAGGGGCTTACGCTGCGCGACCTCTTCGATGCGGATCCCGATCGGGGGGTGGCGCTCGCGGCCGAAGGCGGCGGCCTCTATCTCGATTATTCCAAAAATCGCGTAACGCGGGAGACGGTTCGGCTGCTCGTCGACCTCGCGCGCGCCCGCGGCTTGGAGGCCCGGCGCGACGCCATGTTCCGCGGCGAGCGCATCAACGTTACGGAGGACCGCCCGGTCCTGCACGTCGCGTTGCGTGCTCCGAAGGGGGTGGCGATCGTAGTCGACGGGCGCGATGTCGTCCTCGACGTCCATGCGGTCCTCGAACAGATGGCGGAATTCGCCGACCGGGTGCGCAACGGCCTCTGGACGGGCCATACCGGCAAACGGATCCGCACGGTGATCAATATCGGTATCGGCGGCTCCTATCTCGGCCCGGAGATGGCCTGTCGGGCGTTGCGGACGTTCGCCGATCCCGGCATCGCGGTGCGCTTTGTGGCCAACATCGACGGCGAGGCGTTTCGCGCCGCGACCGCCGATCTGGACCCTGCGGAGACGCTTTTTATCGTATGCTCGAAGACCTTCACGACCGAGGAAACGATGGCCAACGCGCGCGCGGCGCGCCAGTGGTGCATCGCGGGTCTCGGCACCGACGCCGCGGTCGCCTCGCACTTCGTCGCGGTCTCGACCAATGCCGCCGAGGTCGCGCGCTTTGGCATCGATACCGCCCGCATGTTCGTGTTCTGGGACTGGGTGGGGGGGCGCTACTCGCTCGGGTCGGCGGTCGGCCTGTCCTTGATGATAGCGATAGGCCCCGCGAGGTTTCGGGAGATGCTCGCGGGCTTTCGGGATATGGACGAGCATTTTTGCGCGGCCCCGCTCGAGCGGAACCTGCCGGTCCTCTTGGGGGTGTTGGGGATCTGGTACAACAACTTTTTCGGGATGGAGACGCAGGCGATACTGCCTTATGCGCACGGCCTGGGGCGTCTGCCGGCCTATCTCGAGCAGTTGCAGATGGAGAGCAACGGCAAGCACGTCGACATCGCCGGGCGCCCGGTGGCCTACGACACCGGCCCGATCGTCTGGGGCGAGCCCGGAGTCGACGCCCAGCACTCGTTCTACCAATTGCTGCATCAGGGGACCAAGGCCATACCGTGCGACCTGATCGGGTTCTGCCGGTCGCAGGCGGATCTGCCCGGCCACCAGGACCTTCTGATCGCCAACCTCCTGGCCCAGGCGGAGGCGCTCGCCTTCGGGCAGTCGGCCGCCCGGCTCGCCGAGCAGGGCGTCCCGGCGGCCCAGATCCCGTATCGGGTCTGTGAGGGCAACCGTCCGACCAATGTGATCCTGGGCGAGAGCCTGTCGCCGCGCACCCTGGGGGCGCTCGTGGCGCTCTACGAGCACGCCGTTTTTACCCAAGGGGTCGTCTGGGGGATCGATTCCTTCGACCAGTGGGGGGTCGAACTCGGCAAGGTGCTCGCGCGGCGGATCGCAACCGAGATACGAGGCCGCGCCCATGAACCGGCGCACGACAGCTCGACCCGCACCCTGATCGGGCGCTATCTGGCCCGGCGTGTCGGGGGCTGACCGGGCCGGAGGACCCGGGGCGCCAGCCGGTTGGCCGGCGCCTTATCCATTTGTCAAAACGAGGACCGCTGCGGCATGGACCAGGCACCCCGATTCGTAAGTCAGCTCACCCGCAACACCTTGGCGCTCATCCTGGCCGGGGGCCGGGGCTCGCGATTGAAGCATTTGACGTTGTGGCGCGCGAAACCGGCGGTGCCGTTCGGCGGCAAGTTTCGGGTGATCGATTTCCCTTTGTCGAACTGCGTGAACTCCGGCATCCGCCGCATCGGCGTCCTCACCCAGTACAAGGCCCATTCGCTGATCCATCATATCCATAAGGGCTGGGGGAGTTTGAGCGGCGATTTCGGCGAGTTCGTCGAGCTCCTCCCGGCCCAGCAACGGATCGAATCCTCGTGGTACGCGGGGACCGCCGATGCCGTCTACCAGAACCTCGATATCGTCCGCAACCACAATCCGGATTTCATCCTGATTTTGGCCGGCGACCACGTCTACAAGATGGATTACGGGCCCATGATCGCCGACCACGTGCGCAAGGGCGCGGATCTCACCGTGGGCTGTGTGCACGTCCCGCTCGAGCGCGCGAGCGATTTCGGCGTCATGGCGACCGACGAGAGCGGGCGGATCGTTCGTTTCGACGAGAAGCCGGAGGTCCCCATGCCCACCGTGCCGGGGGTCGACACGGCGCTCGCCTCGATGGGCATTTACGTCTTTAGCGCGGGCTTCCTCTACGAGCAGCTCGTCAAGGACGCCGACACCAAGGCCTCGCGGCACGATTTCGGGCACAACGTGATCCCCGGGGCCATAGGCCGCTACCGGGTCATGGCCTACGCCTTCTCGGGCAACGGCAGCGGACAGTCGGCCTATTGGCGGGACGTCGGGACGCTGGACGCCTACTGGGAGGCCAACATGGAACTGGTCGGCGTGACCCCGGAACTCAATCTGTACGACACCTCCTGGCCGATCTGGACCCACCAGGAGCAGCATCCGCCGGCCAAGTTCATTTTCGATCAGGATGACGGGCGCCGGGGGATGGCCGTGGATTCCATGGTATCCGGCGGCTGCGTGATTTCCGGGGCCCATATCCGCCACTCGCTGCTCTTTTCGGCCGTGCATGCGCACTCCTATGCCGAGGTGATCGACTCGGTGGTCATGGGCGATGTCGACATCGGCCGGCACAGCCGTATCCGGCGCGCGGTCATCGACAAGGGGTGCCGCATACCCGAGGGCAGCATCATAGGATGGGATCGCGAGGAGGACGCGCGCCGCTATCATGTCACCCCGGAGGGCGTGACCGTGGTGACGCCCGAGATGCTGGGCCAGGATCTGCACCATGTCCGATAAAGGACGCCTCAACCTCGTCTTGTGTTGGCACATGCATCAGCCGCAGTATCGGCGCCTGTCCGATGGCCAGTATCAGCAGCCCTGGGTCTACCTGCACGCCATCAAGGACTACATCGACATGGCCGCGCATATCGAGGCGGTCCCCGGTGCGCGGGCGGTAGTCAATTTCTCGCCCATCCTGCTCGATCAGATCGCCGATTACGCCGGACAAGTCGAGGCCTATCTGCGCGACAGGACGCCGTTGCGCGATCCGCTGCTCGCGGCCCTGGCCGGCCATTGGCCGCCGGCCGGACCGCAGCGGGCGGCGCTCATCGCGGCCTGCCTCAAGGCCAATAAGTCGCGCATGATCGACCGGTTCCCGGTCTTCAGGCGCTTGGCCGAGCTCGCCGCGCCGGTGATCGCAGACCCGGAGCTTTCCGGCTACCTCGGCGACCACTATCTGCGGGACCTCGTGATCTGGCATCACCTGGGCTGGCTCGGCGAGACCGTGCGCCGCACCGACGCGCGCGTGGAAGGGTTGATGCGCCGTGGCCGGGATTTCGACGAGGAGTCGGTCGGGCTCATGCTTTCGGTGGTGGCCGAGATCCTGACGGGCCTCATGCCCCGTTACCGCCGGCTTGCGGCAAGCGGCCAGGTGGAGTTGTCCTTTACGCCGTATTCCCACCCCATCGTGCCGCTGCTGCTCGATTTCGCGGCGGCGCGCGAGGCGCAGCCGGACATCCGGCTGCCGGCGGCCCCGGGCTATCCGGGCGGGGAGGAGCGGGCCCGCTGGCAGATCCGCGCGGGCCAGGAGGGGTTCGCCCGGCACTTCGGGTTCCGGCCGGCGGGCTGCTGGCCTGCGGAAGGGGGCGTCAGCGCCCGGATGCTCGGGCTGCTCGATGAGGCAGGCGTGAAGTGGGCGGCGTCGGGCGAGCGCGTGTTGCGCCACAGCATGCAGGCAAGCGGCCGGGATTGCGGCCATGCCACGCGTCACCGGGCCTACGCCGAGCCGGGGCGGGCCTTGCGCTGCTTCTTCCGGGACGACGGTCTCTCGGACCTGATCGGGTTCTCATACGCCGATTGGCATGCCGACGACGCGGTCGGCAATCTCATCTCCCACCTCGAGACGATCGCCCATGCCGCCGATCCCGATACCGATCCGCTGGTCTCCATCATCATGGACGGAGAGAACGCCTGGGAGTATTACCCCGAGAACGCCTATTATTTTCTGCGAACGCTCTACGAGCGGCTCGCCGCCCACCCCATGATCCGCCTCACGACCTTCTCCGATTATCTGGCCGCGGGCCACGCCCCGGTGGCCCTCCCGCCGCTCGTCGCCGGCAGTTGGGTGAACGGGACCTTTGCGACCTGGATCGGCTGTACCGACAAGAACCGCGCCTGGGAGATGCTCGTGCAGGCGAAGACCGACTATGATCGGGTCATGGCCCTGGGCCAGTTGTCGCCCGAGGATGTCGCGCGCGCCGCCGAGGCCCTGGCGGTGTGCGAGGGCTCCGATTGGAGCTGGTGGCTCGGCGATTACAACCCCCGTGAATCGGTCGAGGAATTCGAGCGTCTGTATCGCCGGCATCTCGCCGATCTCTATCACATCCTGGGCGAGCCGCCGCCCCCCCTGATCGGAGAGCCGTTCGCGCAGCACGGCACCGATCACGCCGGGCATACAGGGGCCATGCGGACGTCCGGGGCGGTATGACAGGCCCGGGGCCGCGCTCTACGCCGGTCCTGGATCGCCGCCGCCTGGGCGTCCTGCTGCATCCGAGTTCGCTGCCTGGAGACGGACCCAGGGGGACGCTCGGTCCGGACGCACGGCGCTTCGTGGGGGTCTTGGCCGCCGCCGGGGCGAGTGTCTGGCAGGTGCTGCCTTTGGGGCCGTGCGGCGGCGGCTCGCCCTACAATAGCCTATCCGCCCACGCCGGTGACCCCGCGCTCATAAGCCTCGGGGATCTCGCCGACCAGGGCTGGATCGAGGTCTCCGAGGCGCGGGCCGGCGCGGCCGACGGGCCGGCCCGCGCCGCAGCGTTCGGTTCCGCGTATCGGCGTTTCCGGGACAAGGGCGGGGCCGCGGAGCAGGCCGAGTTCGGCGATTTCCGGCAGCGCCATCGCGCCTGGCTGCCCGATTACTGCGCCTACGAATGCATCAAGGCGGACCAGGGCGGGGCGCCCTGGTGGCAGTGGCCCCCAACCCTCAAGGATCGCGATCCGGCGGCGCTCGCGGCGCTGGCCGGAACGGAGCCCTGCGAGGCCGCGGCCTTCGCCCAGTTCCTCTTCTTCCGCCAATGGCACGCGCTCAAGGACTACGCAGCGGCGCACGGCATCCATTTCTTCGGGGACATGCCGATCTTCGTCGCTGAAGACAGCGCCGATGTCTGGGCGCATCGCGATCTCTTCGTCCTGGACAAGACCGGGCGGCCCGAGATCGTGACCGGCGTGCCGCCCGATTACTTCTCGGAGCATGGCCAGCGCTGGGGGAACCCGCATTATCGGTGGGCGCGCATGGCCGCCGACGGTTTCGCCTGGTGGCGGGAGCGGGTCCGCACGCAGCGCGAACTCTTCGATTGGCTGCGGATCGACCACTTCCGGGGCTTCGTGGCGTCCTGGGCGATACCGGCGACCGCGCCGACCGCCGCCGGCGGCGAATGGATGCCGGTGCCCGGTGACGCCCTGCTCTCGGCCTTGCAAAACGCCTTCGGGGAGCTCCCCTTGGTCGCCGAGGACCTGGGCCTCATCACCGACGATGTCTATAGCCTGCGCGACCGCTACGCTCTGCCGGGCATGCGGGTCTTGCAGTTCGGTTTCGACGGCGACCCCGGTAATCCGCATCTGCCCCACAACTATGTGCCCAATTGCGTGGCCTATACCGGGACCCACGACAACGACACCTCGGCCGGCTGGTATGCGCATCTGACGGAGCCGCAGCGGGCGGTCGTCCGCGACTATCTTCCCGATGCCGGCGCCGAGCCGCCGTGGGCGGCCATGCGGGCCGTGATCGCCTCGGTCGCGCGCCTTGCCGTCGTCCCCTGGCAGGACGTGCTGGGCCTTGGGAGCGCCGCGCGCATGAATACCCCCGGGGTCAGTACCGGCAATTGGGGATTTCGGTTCCGGTGGGAGGACGTCGGCGATCCGGCGCTCCATCACCTGGCGCGGCTCGCCTTTCTCTATGGGCGGGGCAGCGGGAGATAGCACCGCTTCATCCGCTGACCAGGGCGGGGCTGGCGCCCAACCCAAGCCAAACGGAAAATCGCCATGGCGCTCGGCCTCGGGAAATACACCGTTTTGCGCGTAGATGGTGGACAACCGGCCTTGGGCTGGTATCCTCCTTTGTACAAAGAGCCGGTGGCGAAGGGCGTGGCGGACAGGAACGGATCGGGCGCTTTCGCGGCAGTTCTGTCGTCTGCCAGGCTCATCGCGTGTCGGACGCCTGCCTCGGCGAAGGTCTCCGATACGGCAGGGGCGGCTGCGTGGACGGCGGGCACTGCATCAAGAACCAACCCCTTATAAAGCCCGCGCCGCCGCGCTCGTACGGCGAGACGGGCGCGGGTCTGAGGGCCATCGGAGGCGAAACCCCGGCTGATGGGGCGGTGTAACCCGAGAGCGAGCGCCCAACGGCGGCGTGCCCCGCCATCGGGCATGACCCGGCGCCCGAACACTGACGATTTGGGGTGTGCCATGGCCGCAACGAATTTCAAGACCGAAAACAATACATTCAGAAAGCTCATCGGCAACGGTCTGACCTACAGGATCCCCCGTTTCCAGCGGGACTACAGCTGGACCAGCGACGAGTGGGAGGATCTATGGATGGACATGTCGGCCACGTTGAAGGCCGACGGCGAATCCGCCCATTACATGGGATACCTAGTGTTGCAGTCGGCCGACGACAAAACCTTTGATGTGATCGACGGCCAGCAGCGCCTGACTACGATTAGTATTATCGTGCTTGCCATTCTGAAGAACCTTCAACGTCTCATCGATTCGGGAAACGAACCCGAGGCGAACAGGCGCCGCAAGGAGCAGATCCAGCAGACCTATGTCGGCTACCTGGATCCGGTGACTCTGGTCGCACGTCCCAAATTGAGCCTCAATCGCAACAACAATGGCTACTATCAGACCTACTTGGTTCCCCTGGGCCATCTTCCGCAGCGGGGGTTTCGCGCGTCCGAGCACCTTCTCCGCAAGGCCTTCGAGTGGTTTGATAAGAAGGTTGCCGCATACCTCAAGGAAAGCACCGGCGATGAAGGTATGCGCCTTGCGAAATTGGTCGAGGACATCAGTGATCGCCTGTTTTTTACAGTGATCACCGTCACAGACGAATTGAACGCGTATAAAGTCTTCGAGACGCTGAATGCGCGCGGTGTGCGGCTCTCCGCAACCGATCTCTTGAAGAACTACTTGTTCTCGGTACTCGATCGCGGCGGTGAGACGGACCACGAGCTGCGCAGCCTTGAGGATCGGTGGGAAGCGATCGTCGGGCGGCTGCAATCGGAAAACTTTCCGGACTTCCTTCGTATTCACTGGAACAGCCGCCGGTCGTTCGCGCGGCAAGCCGATCTGTTTAAGACAATCCGCGCACAAGTCAGGGCACCGGAAGCGGTGTTTCGGCTGTTACGCGAGATGGAGGAAGATCTCGACACCTACCTCGCCCTGTCCGTGCCGGAGCCATCCGACTGGACCCGGGAAGACAAGAATCTGGCAAGCGCCTTGAAGAGTTTCCGTGTGCGCCAGCCCTTCCCCCTGCTATTGGCGGCGAAGCGAATTTTCGATGCGCCGGATTTCACGGGCCTATTGCGGGCCACGGTAGTCATTTCCATGCGGTTCAATGTCATAGGATCCTATAGCGCTGCTGAGCAAGAGCGCAAATACAATGAAGTCGCCGAGCGTGTCGCAAGGAGGGAACTGACGAAGCTCGGACCGGTCCTATCGGCGATGCGAAGTATTTACCCGGACGATACCACGTTTCAAGCCGCCTTCGCGGAAAAGACAATCCGGACTACAGATGCACGCAACAACCGCGTGGTTCGCTTCATCCTGTGTGCCCTGGAAAAACACCTTTCCGGGCAGGATTACAGCTTCACAAGCGATGCGTTCAATGTCGAACACGTGTTGCCCCAAAACGCGCCCGATGGCTGGGGAGGTTTTAGCAACGACGACGCGGAAGCGCTGGTCTATCGGCTGGGGAATATGACGCTACTGCAGACCGGCTCCAATAGGGAGCTGGCTGCAGCGGGATATGCCGATAAGCGCGCCGATTATCGGAAAAGCGGCTTCGCCATCACAAGAAAGCTCGCGGATGACAACGCGGAATGGACGCCGGAGAGGATTGCCGCCCACCAAAATTGGATGGCCCGTCAGGCCACGGCAATCTGGCGTATCGCCCAGTTGAGCTAAAAGGCGGCGGAGAATCGCCGCGGGTCGAAAATCGGATCTGCAAGGAAACTGCGGCCCGGAACGGGTGGATGGGTCTGGCGTGCCAGAAACAGCGCCCGTGTGGCCGTTTTCCTGAAACATACGAATACGTTGCCGCCTCCCCTTGAAAATGCGTGGCAGCAGGTCAAGATCTGAGGCGTTGTGGCCTGCATATGCCAGCCTACGTCAGGATGGGGCGATCGCACGCGGTGTCGCCCGCGCAAGCCGCCCTCGGAATCCACGAGGCGTAGCCTTGGCGCGCACCCCCATCGCGCTTGCGCGCAACACCTGCAGTCGACGTGCCCGAACGGGAAGAGACAAGGAGTCCCTGGCTCATCCGGCATTTGGTTCTCACCACCGCAAACCTGGACTCCTGCGTGGAGTTTTATACGCGGGTGCTGGGGATGAAATTGGAGACCTTTGCGGGGGCTTGCCGCCGGTCGAGCGCAAAGCCTCGAAATATCAAGGGAAGAGGGTTCGGAACCCAAGGCCCATTTGCCGATGCCAAGCGCCTTGGATTTGTGTTGCATTACGGGCGTGCCGCTAGAGCGAGTGATTCGGATACTCGAATCCGCAGGGTAACCAATTGAAGAAGGCCCCGTGCTGGATACCGGGGCCAGGTCGAAGATTCGGTCGGTGTATGTGCGAGACCCGATCGCAACCTGATCGAGATACCGAAGGTTGTAAAGTGAGCCCGATCCGCGCCGGTGTTGGCACACCCCTATGCGGGGTGTGCCGGTGGGGTCAGAGGCCCGAGGGCCCCTGGCGTCTATAGCCATACCATGCAGCCTGTCTCGAAGCGATGGGCGAGCAGGGTGTGGTAGGGATAGGCGCGGATGCGCAGTATCTGGGACCCCGCGGTCTGGGGTTTGTGGTCGAGACGAAAGACGAGGCGCCCCTCGTCGTCGGCGCCGTCGGCGACGAACCGCGCCTCTTCGCGCCGGATCGTTTCGCCGATGTCGTCCAGGGTCTCGAACAGGCACTCCACGATCAGATCGTCCGGCCCTAAGCCGTTGCCGTGCACGAGAACGGTGAGACGCAGGGGCTCGCCCACATGCAGCGCCTCGGGGATGTCCCGGCCGCGTTCGAGCCAGACCCCGGGCCAGGCAGCCATCACCTGCCGTTTCCACGAGGCCAGCGTCCGGCCGCCCGCCGCGTCGCCGGCGGACAGGAGACGGGCGTGGCGCGCAGCCTTGTGATAGTAGTCGCGCGCGTACTCGAGCACCATGCGCTCGGCGTTGAAGACCGGCATCGCCCGGCGCATCGCCGCCTTGGACATCGCGATCCACGGCCGGGAGTAGCCGTGTTCGGCGGCCTCGAAGTAGAGGGGCACGACCTGCTGTTCGAGGACGTCCAGAAGCTCCGTACCCTCCTCGCGGGCGCGCTGATCATGGTCGATGAGGCCCTTGTGCGGGCAGATCCCCCAGCCGTTGTCGCCGGCATAGCCTTCGCCCCACCAGCCGTCGAGGATGCTGAGATTGATCACGCCGTTGATGGCGGCCTTTTGTCCGGATGTCCCGCTCGCCTCCAGTGGATACTCCGGGGTGTTCAGCCAGATGTCGACACCGGTCACGAGCCGGCGGGCGAGCGCAAGGTCATAGCCCTCGATCAGGATGATCTTGCCGGCGAATTCGCGGCGCCGCGAGAATTCGTGGATCAACCGGATGAGGTTCTGTCCGGGGTGGTCGTGGGGGTGGGCCTTGCCGGCGAAAAGCAGCAGGACCGGACGTTCCGGGTCGTTGAGCAGGCGCTCGAGCCGTGCAGGGTCCTCGAACAGGAGGTCGGCGCGCTTATAGGTCGCAAAGCGCCGCGCAAAGCCGATCACAAGCGGCCCCTTGGCGTCGGGCTCCAGCTGGCGCGTGAGCTGGCGGATGAGGCTTTCACCGACCCCGTTGCGGCGATATTGGCGAGTGACGCGCGACTTGACGGCCTCCAGCATCGTGCCCTTCAAGGATTGATGCACGCTCCAGTAGCTGTGATCGGGTATGGCGTCGATACGTTCCCAATAGCCGGGCTCCGTCAGCTTGTTGCGCCACTCGCTGCCGAAGCGTACATCGAAGAGGCTGCTCCATTCGTGGGCGAGGAAGGTCGCGACGTGCACCCCGTTGGTCACATGACCGACCGGGTTCTCGGCCCACGGGATCTGTGGCCAGACGTAGGCCTCCATGCGCGAGGCGACGCCCCCGTGGATGCGGCTCACGCCGTTGTGCCGGCGCGATCCGCGCAGGGCCAGCGCGGTCATGTTGAACCCACCCTGGCTGATGGGGCTCGACCCGAGGGATTTCAGTTCGGCCAGACCGACTCCGAGTTCGGCCACATAGGGATCGAGGTAGCGGCCGAAGAGCTCCTCGTCGAAGATGTCGTGCCCCGCGGGCACCGGCGTGTGCGTGGTGAACACCGTGCCGGCGGCCACGATCTCCAGGGCCGTATCGAAATCCCGCCCCAGCGCGGTGTGCTCGCGGCAGCGCTCGAGGATCTGGAAGGCGGGATGGCCTTCGTTGATGTGCCAGACGGCCGGGTCGAGGCCGAGCGCGCGCAGGGCCCGGACTCCGCCTATCCCCAGGACGATCTCCTGTTGAAGCCGGGTCTCCCGATCGCCCCCGTAGAGCTGGCAGGTGATGCCGCGGTCGGCGTCGGCGTTGTCGGGGATATCGCTATCGAGCAGGTAAAGACAGATGCGGCCGGCGGCGACGCGCCAGACCTTGAGCGCCACGGCGCGCCCCGGAAAAGGGACCGACACCCGCAGCTCGCAGCCCCCGGGGTCGCAGACCGGGCTTACGGGCAGGTCCGCGAGCAAGGCCGGCGCGGTCCCGACGATCTGGTTGCCCTGGGCGTCTATGGTCTGCGTGAAGTATCCCTGGCGGTAGAGGAGCCCCACGGCCACGAACGGAAGGCCGAGATCGCTCGCCGCCTTGCAGTGGTCGCCCGCAAGGATACCCAGGCCGCCGGAGTAGATCTGCAGGCTCTCGTGGAACCCGAACTCGGCGCAAAAGTAGGCAACGAGGTCGGTCTTGGGGTCCAGATCCGTGAGTTTGGCGGACAGGCGCACCGCATGGTAGGTGTCATATAGCGACAGGGCGCGCTGGTACTCCTCGAGGAACAAGGGATCTTGCGCCGCCTCGTCGAGCCGCGCCTGCGCGACGCGCCGCAGCATGAGTTTAGGATTGCGCCCGCAGCGCTCCCAGAGTGCCGGATCGAGCCGCACGAACAGCGCGCGGATCGGCCGGTTCCAGCTGTAGAGGAGGTCGGCTGCGAGTTCTGTAAGGCGTTCCAGTCGTTGCGGAATGAGCGGCTGGACTTCCAGGGGGTAGCGGGTACCGGGCACGTGATGACCTTTTGCGATGGCAAGTTAGGGGATGGGCGCTCTTCGGTCAGCGTGCAGTTATTATGCCACAGGCGGAGCGCGCCTCGTTATCCTTAGCCTATAGACCGCCCGAGGCGCTGCTGGTTCTTCGGGCGGCCGGGTCTCTCGGGGGCGGCTGGCCTCGTGCGGCGCCGCCGCCGATCCTGACCCGCTTGGGTGCAGGCGCACCATATCATGGCCGTGGAAAGGATAGGCCGCGCGCGGGGCCTCGGGGCCGGACCGCCCACGTTTCGGCACTTGTCAGGATCGGACATGGTCCGTAACATGGGTCGACGAGCCGGGCCCGGACCGCGCGTCCCGGGCGTGTGGTCCTTGGCAAGGGAGGGTGGTGCATGCCGGGTGGCAGGGGAGCGAGGCGCCAGGCGCCGATCGGCAGTACGGACGCGTGGTTTAGTGCGGAGGACATCTACCTCTTTCGCGAAGGGCGGCACGTCAGGCTGTATGAAAAACTGGGTGCGCACCTTGTGCGCTCGGCCGACGGCGCGGGCGTGCACTTCGCGGTATGGGCACCCAATGCGCGGTCGGTCTCGGTGGTCGGCGATTTCAGCGGATGGCGCAAGGATGCCCATCCGCTGAGGGTCCGCGACGACGGGTCGGGCCTGTGGGCGGGGTTTATCGCGGGGATCGGCCCCGGCGCCCTGTACAAATACCATATCGTCGCACGCGACACGGGTTACGAGGTCGAGAAGGCCGATCCCTTCGCGTTTTGCGCCGAAGAGCCGCCGCGCACCGCCTCGGTCGTGTGCGATCCGGCGCATATCTGGCGGGACGCGGCCTGGATGGCGGGACGCGGGGCGCGGATCGGACTTTCGGCCCCGGTGAGCATCTACGAAGTGCACGCCGGGTCCTGGCGCCGGGTTCCGGAACAGGGCGGACGCTGGCTCACCTACCGGGAGCTCGCCGCCGTGCTGCCAGCTTATGTAGTCGACATGGGTTTCACCCACGTCGAATTCATGCCGCTCACCGAGCACCCCTTCTATGGCTCATGGGGCTATCAGACCACCGGGTATTTCGCGCCCACCGCGCGTTTCGGCGCCCCCCAGGACCTGATGGCCCTTATCGACGCCCTGCACGAGGCGGGCGTGGGAGTCATCCTCGATTGGGTCCCGTCGCACTTTCCGACCGACCGGCACGGCCTTGGGTTTTTCGACGGGACGCATCTTTTCGAACACGCGGACCCGCGCCGCGGATACCATCCCGAGTGGCATTCAAGTCTCTTCAATTTCGGCCGACACGAGGTGCGCTCGATACTCGCCTCGAGCGCGCTCTACTGGCTCGACAGGTTCCATATCGACGGCCTGCGGGTCGACGGTGTTGCGTCCATGCTCTACCGCGATTACGCGCGGGCCCCCGGCGAATGGGTGCCCAACGCCCACGGCGGCCGAGAGGACGAGGAGGCGATCCAGTTCCTGCGCGAGCTGAACGAGGCCGTGTACCGGCATTATCCCGATGTGCAGACCATCGCCGAGGAGTCGACTGCCTGGCCGCAGGTCTCCCGGCCGGTCTACGCGGGGGGTCTTGGGTTCGGCTATAAATGGAATATGGGCTGGATGCACGACACGCTCGATTACATGGAAAAGGATCCCATCCATCGCAAGTACCATCAGGGGCAGCTCACGTTCAGCCTGTGGTATGCCTTCCAGGAGAACTTCGTGCTCCCGCTCTCGCACGACGAGACGGTCTACGGGAAGGGCTCGCTGGTCGGCAAGATGCCGGGTGACGATTGGCAGAAGTTCGCCAATCTGCGCCTGCTGCTCGCTTATATGTTCTGCCATCCCGGCAAGAAGCTGCTGTTCATGGGCGCGGAGTTCGCCCAGTGGCGGGAATGGACCCATGACGGCAGTCTCGACTGGCACCTTCTGGACTATGCCCCTCATCAGGGCATGCAGCATCTGGTGCGCGACCTGAACCGCCTGTACCGCGAGGAGCCGGCGCTGCATGCCGCCGACGCCGAGCCCGTGGGCTTCCGCTGGGCCGATGCCGCAGACAGCGAGCAGAGCGTCGTGAGTTTTTACCGGCTCTCCGGCCCCGGGGCCGACCCCATCCTCGTGGTCTGCAACTTCACGCCGGTACCGCGCCACAATTACCGCATCGGGGTGGTCCGGCCGGGGTTCTGGACGGAGATCCTGAACACCGACGCCACGGTCTACGCCGGCAGCGGCCAGGGCAATCTCGGCGGGCTCGACACAGTGCCCGTAGCGGCGCACGGCGAGCTCCAGTCGCTGAACCTGGTGTTGCCGCCGCTTGCGGTCGTGGGCTTCAAGGCCCCGCCGGCGCCGGGGACCTGAGGCCATGGCGCGGCGGTCGGCAAAGGACTCCTCCATGCCCGCAGACGGCCGGGCCCGGGTGGTGGTCGAGGCGGTGGATCCCGTGGTGGACTGCGGGCGCTTTCCGATCAAGCGGATCGTGGGCGATACCGTGCTGGTGGGCGCCGATGTGTTCGCCGATGGCCACGACCTCGTGGCCTGCGTGCTCTGCGTACGCAAGCCCCACGGCCGGTCCTGGGCACGCACGCGCATGACGGCGCTCGGCAACGACCGCTACCAGGGGGCGTTCGTGGTCTCCGAGCTCGGTGTGTACCATTACACCGTTTGCGCCCACATCGACCGTTTCAGCTCGCTCGTCCAGGAGCTGACCCGCCGGCCGGGGGACGACCCGGATCTCGCCTTGGTGTTTTTGCAGGCCGCGGCCTTGATCGGCGAGGCCGCCGCGCGCGCCCCGGCCCGCGAGGCCCGGGCGCTTGGCGTATCGCAGGCCCTGCTTGCGGGCGATGCCCCGTCTGCGGCCAAGCGCGCGGCCTTGCTCGACGAGGTGCTCGCCGAACGCGTCTACCGTTTCTCGGAACATGCCCGCGAGGTCGCCTTCGAGCGGGAGCTCGAAGTCCGCGTGGACCCCGCGCGGGCGCGTTTCAGCGCCTGGTACGAGTTCTTCCCCCGGTCCGTCGGCGGGCCGGGCGGCGGGCGTCTGCGCGATGCCGGCCCGATGCTCGCCTATATCGCAAGGATGGGGTTCGACGTCGTGTATCTGCCGCCCTTGTCGCCGATCGGCGAGCGAGAGCGCAAGGGGCCCAACAACACCCCGAGCCGCGACGCGGCCGACGTGGGCAGTCCGTGGGCCATCGGCAGTGCCCGGGGCGGCCACAAGGCGGTGGCCGAGGCGCTCGGCACACTCGCGGATTTCCGGGCGTTTTGCCGCGAGGCCGAGCGGCTGGGGCTTGCCGTGGCGCTCGACATCGCCTTTCAGTGCGCCCCCGACCACCCCTACGTGACCGAACATCCCGACTGGTTCCGGCGTCGGCCCGACGGCAGCATCCAATACGCCGAGAACCCCCCGAAGAAATACCAGGACATCTATCCCCTGGACTTCGAGACCCCGGACTGGCAGGCCCTGTGGCACGAGCTCAAGGACGTCGTGATGTTCTGGATCGGCGAGGGGGTGCGGATCTTCCGCGTCGACAACCCCCACACCAAGGCCTTCGGCTTCTGGGAATGGCTCATAGGGGAGGTGCGCGCCCAATACCCGGAGGTCCTGTTCCTGGCCGAGGCCTTCACCCGCCCCAAGGTGATGCACAGGCTCGCCAAGCTCGGGTTCACGCACTCCTATACGTATTTCACGTGGCGCAACGGCAAGCGGGAACTGGTCGAGTATTTCACCGAACTTAGCATCGGGCCGGCCCGCGAATATTTCCGGCCGCACCTCTGGCCCAATACCCCCGATATCCTGCCGGCCTTCCTGCAATATGCCCCGCGCGGGGCCTTCATCATCCGGCTGGTGCTCGCCGCGACCCTGAGCGCCAACTACGGGATCTATGGCCCGGCCTTCGAGCTCATGGAGTCGGTGCCGCGCGAGCCGGGCAGCGAGGAGTACCGGGATTCGGA
>DAIDMD010000123.1 GCA_027449165.1 Acidiferrobacter sp.
CCGCCATCAGGGCATTTTGCAGTTAAAGGCCGCAGGACTGTCGGTCTCTGCCCATGGAGGCGGCGTCAATCCATCCCCTCTCGGGATGGTGGCCGCCTAGGAAGTGGGAAGCTCCGGCCTTGAGGCCGGGGAGCAGTCACATGTGTGTCTGTGCCGCGAATCCAAACGACCCCCGCGCCCCTCTTAGTCGTAAAGGTGCCCCTCAAGGCACCATGGTGAGGAGCAAGGGATGATCTATGTGAAGAACCTCCCCGTCTGGGAGCGGATTGCGCGTCTGGTCGCCGCCGTCGCCGTCGCGACTTATGGAGTCGTCGACGTGGGCGGCCGCTGGGGATGGGTAGCCGTGGCCGTCGCCGCAGGTCTTGCGTTGACCGGGGTATTCGGGTTTTGTCCGGCCTGCGCCCTGGCCGGTCGCCGTCTGGCAAAACAGGCCGGCAACGCATCGAGGCCGCCCCACCCGTGACCGCCCTCAAGTCGCTGATCCCGATGGTCGAGGCCGCCCGGCAGGGCGAGCCGGCAGCGCTGGATCGGCTGCTTCGCGCCTGTCAGCCTGATATCCGCCGCTACGCCTACCGGCATTGCCTGTTGAGCGATGTCGACGATGCGGTCCAGGAAACCTTGCTCATCGTCGTTCGCCGCTTGCGCGCGCTGCGCACGGTGGCGGCCTTCTCCGGATGGCTCTTTACCGTCGTGCGGCGCGAATGCCGTCGCCTGGAGCGGCGCGTGTTTGGACTCGATGCCCTTGAGGAAATCCGGGTGGAGGAGTGGCTCGCCACCCGTTCCGACGAGGCGCTGCGCATCGACCTCGTGCAGGCCCTGGAATCGCTGCCCGCGCATTATCGCGAGGTCGTGCTCCTGAGAGATTTCGAAGAACTGACTCTGCAGGAGATTGCCGAGCGCCTTGCGCTCACCACCGCGGCCGCGAAAAGCCGCCTGCATCGGGCCCGTGAGTTGATGCGGGAATATCTAATCACCTAAGCGCAAATCCTGGAAGGGGGGTGGTTATGGCGGGAAAGGCGTCTTGGTGGCGGGGCGGCCGGCGATCGCGCGTTGTCATTGCCGTCTCCGGCAAGGAGGTGGAGATCCGCTGGTCGGCGGCAGCGGATCGGGCGCTAGCTGCCCGCGAGGCCCCGCTCATCGTCGAGCTCGAGCTGGCATTCGCCTGTTTGGCGTGCAAGACGGTGCGGTTTGCCGAGCCCCCGGCCGCGCCTTCCAGCGGTCATATTCCGGTCACGGAAACGCTGGTATTGCAGATCGTGACGCGGATCCCGGATGCTTGTACGCCCGATGCGCCGTCGGGGGCGGTTCCAAACCCGGCACCGCGCCATTTCGTGCCCCGCTGGGTATGGATCGACCGCGTGAAGGGCGCTTGGGTCGGCGAATATGGGTGGTAAACCAAGCCCTTGAGGACTGGGTCGGAGATATCCCTCCGTTATTGATTGATGCGGGGTCTCGGGTCTCGCCCATGGGGCCGGATCCGGGGCCGGCCGGCTGGGAGCGAGCATGGCGGTCCCGTAGGGCGCGGTGCGACCGCAGGACGGCTTTCGGCAATCCGGCCTTGCAGGGGATGGCACCTCGCAGCGGAGCGAAGGGATCGTAAGCAACTGCCGAGACCGAAGGCGCGAGGGCGGCTTGCCGTCTTCACGCGGCGAAAGTCCACACCCCGATGTGGGGTGGGGCTGGCGTACAAGGAACTTCTGGACCAAGGACGCTTTGCGATCCTGGGAACCGCGCGGATCATGGGCCCATAATGGCCCTCGACCCCGCCGGCCTGCATAGAGGGGTCCTCGACCCACCCCAGGGCCTGCGCGCCGGTAAGCGCCGGCAATGGGTAGCGGTTCGACTGCGGTCTGTCTTCCGTCCTCCTCTGCGGCGCTCATCGCAGTACCTTGACGATGGCCTGTCGGAGCTTAAGTCGCCGGGCCGCTGGTTCAGGCCCTTGGGTACGGTCATCTGCCAGGCGGTGTGCAGGATGCTTCGGGCCTGGGGCGGCAGGTTCCGGCTCCCCGACTGAATCCGTGACGGCACGACACAACGCCTGGGCAATCCGCCCCGGCTGGCCGGTCGCAGCCTTCCAGACCGCATATTTCAGACCGCCCAGGGCCGCCCGGCCGACGCCTCGTGACCGCCCGTCCGTGACACCGCCAGATTTGACGCTCTTTCCGCGCCGTCAGTATACCCGCCATGCACCCCGAAACAGGACACGGTCATCGTGCGGGGCGGGGTGTACGCGGGGCTAGTGCGCGCCGTGAGCTTGAAATCCCCGATCGGCGGTCCCGGGTCCTGTGGGCGCGACCCGGAATCATCCCCGGAAATTCCGCCTCGCCGCAGGCCTATGGCGCTTCATTCCCCAGGGACCCGCCACCGGTGCGGCCAAAACCGCTTAGGGGGGCTTGCGCTCGCGTCCGCTCTATGATTACATGCGGCCCCGGTTCTTTATCCCTTCAGGGGGATGGACATCGCGTAAGCTGCGGGTCGCGGAAAATTAGGGCCCGCGAGCGGCGAGGCCGGGATCCTCGATTGGATGATGCTAAAAGCGTCGATAATATTAGAATCTAATAATGCGTTCACGCGAGGACAGAACGAGAAAATGTTCTTGCGAAACCGAGGACTCTCACGCTAACATCCGGGCGTCGGTTCAGTTGTGGACGCGCAGTGTGTACGAAGTCGGTAATCCACAACGGCTCTCACGAGTCGTCCCTTCCATGAAGGGTGACGTGTCGTAGGGTTGGGTTGGCGGATTTGGCAAGGGATGTTCGGAATGAACGCAAGGAGCAGGGCCGGGCTCATGGCGCGCACAATAAAAAGCGGCATCGCCGGTAACAATGCGCAGACCGTCGGCTTCGGCCTGTTTTCAGAGGCTGGTTTTATACACCGGATAGCAATCGTGTCCGGGACGGATCGGGCATACGCGATCAGGGCGGAAATCTAGCAGATGTCGAGACGGCGACAGGAGGAGCTGGTACCAACAGTGTGGTCCGAAACCGGACCGCTGGGTCCGTTTTTCCTGAAACGCGGCCTTATCGGGACGACGCGAGGATTATGGCGCCGCCTCCGCCGCGTCCTGACGGATGCCCAGGCCCTCGTCGGCACAGTCCTCGACTTTTGCCTCATCCCTGCCCGGGCCAGCTTTTTCCAGGGCACTGCGTCGTATCGACGACCCAGGTTCCGCAAGATTCTTGTACGTTGTTACCGATTCCCCCGACATCGTACGTTCAGCGGCTCGCAAACGCCGCCCCGTCCCGCCTCGAGGGCCACGGGCTTCCCGCTCATTTCTTTTTTTTCGCAAACGCAAATACACGACCGACACCTTCCCCAAGCGCATGTAAGCGCCGCACCTTCGAACACATCCGCAAGATTAGATGCGGCCGACCGGAAAAGTTCCGGCCGCCTCGCAGTGTGGGACGAATTGCCCTGGAGGCGGGGGGCAGTGCGGGAATGGTACGCGTCGGTTGTGGGAGGTTATCGCGGGCGCAATGGGCTTTAAGGCCAGGTTGGTGAAGGATCTCCGGCGCTCCCATGCCGGAGGCCACGGTTGAGGAAGGTTTAAGATCCGCGCGGACGGATTGAGGAGACGAAGGGCGAGGTCGCGAAATATTAAGAACCCCGGCGAGTTCGAGTTCGGCCGCGTGCGGACGCGGCCGGCCTAGAGGTTTGTTACGTTCCACAGGGAGAATACGAGTATGGCCGTTAAAATACCAAGGTTAGAACCCAAAAAAATTCTCGCATTGACATCCGTCATCGGCGGTCTGGTGATGTCGGCCAACGCCTGGGCGCTACCGAGCTTCGCGCGCCAGACCGGCTGGTCGTGCGCCACCTGCCACACCTCCTTCCCGCAGCTCACCCCCATGGGGCGGATATTCAAGCTGATGGGTTACACCACCATGAATGTCCAGCCGCAGCAGAAGGTCGAAGCCAAGATCGGCAATAC
>DAIDMD010000124.1 GCA_027449165.1 Acidiferrobacter sp.
CCTCCATCCGTGGTAAGGATATCGCGCAAGCCGTCCGCAATTTTGAGGCGCGGGGGCTGGCCCCGAACACGATCCGCATTCATCTGGCGCTGCTCTCCCACCTCTTCAACACGGCCCGCACCGCCTGGGGCATGGAGTCCCTGACAAACCCCGTGGACCTCGTCAAGGGCCAGCGCCCCAAGCTCCCCGGTGGTCGGACTCGTCGCCTCGTCGAAGACGAACTCCCGCGCCTCCTGGCCGCCGCCCACACCTACGGCGGCGAGATAGGCCCCCTCATCACTTGGGCCATCGAAACCGCCATGCGGCGCGGGGAAATCGCGGCCATGCGCTGGGACCACCTGGACCGTAAGGCCCGGGTACTCCTGATCCCCGAAACGAAGACCGGGACGCCACGGCGGGGCCGCTCTCCACGGCTGCGCTGGGAGTTCCGGACGCCCTGCCGCGGCGCCTGGATGGGCGGGCGTGGGGTATGCGCCCGGACGTGATCTCCCAGGCCTCGCGTTCACGATCCCCCGTAATGGGTGTTCACGATCGTTCGTAATCGCCGTTCATGATCGTCCGAAACGGGTTCACGATGGCCCGAAAAACGCACCCGCGCTGATTTTGGCTTTCAGTCGCGCGATGCTGATCCCCCGCCAGAATAGTGGCCGCGTCTTTATCTGATCCAATTCTCATCACCGTCTGCCTTACAGGGTGTCGATGCAGATATTTTTGGGCATGGCAAGCGACTGGTGGTGGCGAATAGCGCCGTTTTGAAGGCCTTATTCGCCTAATCCAGATCCTTAGAACGGCTTCCAATGAGCGTAGCGTACTTCCCCATTGCTTGCTGTTTGTGCTATCATTCCGCCATGAAGAAGGCCCATCAGAAAACGTTGCAGGCCATCTTTCGGCAACCCACATCGGGGACCATCGCATTTGCCGATATCGAGGCACTGGTACGGGCGCTCGGCGGTGATGTCCAGGAGCGGGAGGGATCGCGGGTCAAGATCACGCTCAAGGGCGAGCAATGGCGGTGCCATCGCCCGCATCCCGGGAAAGAGGCCAAGAAATACCAAGTCGAGGAAGCGAGGGAGTTGCTGAAACGGGTAGGAGTGACACCATGAATACCATGACGCACAAGGGTTATACGGCCCGGATCGAATTTGACGAACGGGACAACATTTTCGTAGGAAGGGTGCTCGGAATCCGCACGATCATCAGCTTCCATGGGGAAACGGTCTCCGAACTACGCGCTGCATTCATCGCCGCGTTGGAGGATTATCTGGAAGATTGCGCCGCTCAGGGTGTGGCACCGGAAAAGCCGGTCTCCGGAAATCTCATGCTGCGGGTGCCACCCGAGGTGCATAATGCGGCCATCGTTGCCGCACAGGCCTCCGGAAAAAGCCTGAATCAATGGGCGGCCGAAGTCTTAAAAGAGGCGGCCGAGGCCTAGTTCGTGGAACCCGCAGGACAACCCTGTGTGGCATCGTAGCCGTAACGCCGTTTGGTCCAAATTTGGTCCACTTGGTCCACACTTTAACGATACCGAACGCCGCCGTATACCGTCATAAGTGGCTTGTTTTCAAAGATATTGTTCGCTAACGCCTGCTACGGAAAGGGGGTATTTTTCCGCCCCCCCTAAGCGGCAGGTCGCCGGTTCAATTCCGGCTCGGAGCACCACAAAATCCAGCCTGCTTGGCGTTGTTCGCGAGGGTTCCGGGGTACCCCGGGGAAGAGGCCATGGAATGCCTCGGGCCGCTGTCGCTCTCGCCGCCTAAGCTGCGGGCGAGGTACCGCCGACTGCCGCTGGTGCAACCGGGACGAACGACAGCCGCCCGGACGGGGCGAGCGTGCCCGAGGGATGCGCCCGCAGCAGTGCCGGAGAATACCCGCGCCATCTCGTCGCCAACCTCGGCTCGCAACACAGCCGTTTGCCTTAGGCTAGGCCTTGAGCCGATAGCCGGTCTTGAAGATCCACGCCACGATCACGACGGAGGCCAAAAGAAATCCGAGCGTAACGCCCAAACTGATGCCGACACCCACATCCGCCGAGCCATAGAAGCTCCAACGAAACCCGCTTATGAGATACACCACCGGATTGAACAAGGCCACGGTCCGCCAGAACGGCGGCAACATGTGGATGGAGTAAAAACTCCCCCCGAGGAAGGTAAGCGGCGTAACGATCAAAAGCGGCACGACCTGCAGCTTTTCAAAGCCATCGGCCCAAATGCCGATAATAAAACCGACGAGACTGAAGGTTGCCGCGGTGAGCAGCAAAAACGCCAGCATCCACACTGGATGCTCCACGTGCAGCGGCACGAAGAACGCCGCCGTTGCGAGGATGATAACCCCTAAGATGATCGACTTTGTTGCGGCTGCCCCGACGTAGCTCACGACGATCTCCATCGTGGATACCGGTGCCGACAAAAGCTCATAGATCGTGCCCGCGAATTTCGGGAAGTAGATGCCGAAGGCCGCATTCGAGATGCTTTGCGTCAACAGCGACAGCATGATGAGGCCGGGCACGATGAAGGCCCCGTAGCTTACCCCGCCGACGATCGGCATGCGCGAGCCGATCGCGGACCCGAACACGATGAAATACAGCGATGTGGAAATCACCGGGGCGACGACACTCTGCATCAGAGTGCGCCAAGTGCGGGCCATCTCGAACGTATAAATCGCGCGTACGGCGTAAAGATTCATGCCCCACCCTTCACAAGGTTCACGAAAATCTCCTCCAGGGAGCTCTCCGTGGTCCGGAAATCCCGGAAATCGATTCCCGTTTCGCCGAGGTGCTTTAGGAAGTCCATGATACCGACGCGCCCGCCATGCGTATCGTAGGTATAGGTCAGACAGGTGCCGTCACCGGACAGCTCCAAAGAGTACATCGAAAGAGCGGCAGGAATCTCGCGCAACGGTTTCTGGAGTTGAAGCCACAGCTGCTTCTTGCCCAAATCGCGCATGAGCTCGACCTTGTCTTTCACGAGGATGATCTCGCCCTTCCTCATGACGCCGACTCGATCGGCCATCTCCTCGGCTTCGTTTATGTAGTGGGTGGTCAGGATGACCGTGACGCCGGAGGCGCGCAGATCGCGCACCAGCTGCCACATGTCGCGCCGCAAATCGACATCGACGCCCGCCGTGGGCTCGTCGAGAAACAGTATGCGGGGCTCATGGGCCAGCGCCTTTGCGATGAGAACCCGCCGCTTCATGCCCCCGGAAAGCGTTATGATTTTATTGTCTCTCTTATCCCACAACGAGAGATCCTTCAGCACCTTCTCAATGTAGGTAGGATTTGGGGGCCTGCCGAACAGGCCACGGCTGAAAGAGACGGTCCTCCAGACCGATTCGAAGGCCTCCGTGGTCAATTCCTGCGGTACGAGCCCGATCAAAGAGCGGGCGGCCCGGTAGTCGCGCGCGATGTCGTGCCCGTCGACCGTTACGGTCCCCGCGCTGGCGTTAACGATACCGCAGACGATACTGATGAGCGTCGTCTTGCCGGCGCCGTTCGGGCCGAGCAAGCCGAAGATTTCGCCTTCATAGATGTCCAGATTGACGCCCTTGAGCGCCCGGAAACCCGAGGCATAGACCTTCGAGAGATTGGAGACCTTGAGGACCGGTCGCGCCTTCGGAGATGTCTTCACATCGATTTCTGATTATCCCCCAGCTCGCCTATCTCGCGCCCGCCCGCAGCGGCGATCGCGACGTCGGCGCGTTGACGCCTCCTCTACCGTGCCGACGACCCGATCGCCGCGGCAAGCCGGATGCGAGGCCGCGCGCGAGGGCCTGCGAGCCTCTTCCAAGGCGAGCCCTGACACGGCGCAAGGGGCCGCTGGCCCCGTCGCGCCAACCCGAGCCCCCGCCCCAGCCGGCCAGACGATCCGCCGCCATCGCCCCGCGCGGATCCCTTGGCGACGCCGCCCGGCGAGGCCGACGGGGATGCCCCCTATAGCTCCCCCGGGCGGCATCCGCCTCCCCCGAGGCGAGGCGCCGAGCGGGTCCCGCACATCACGGATGCATCATCATAAAACGCATGGGCGGCATACGGTGGTAGATCGCCAACAGCTTGCGCCACTGCTCGACCGAGAGCGTCTTGCGCACGATGCGCACCTGAGCGACCTCGAGCCCCAACAGGCGGGCACGATCCCGATCCAGGCGGTTCATGATCCCTTGCACGGTCCCGCGCCCCGCCCTTTGCAGCAGACTCTGGTGAAGCGCCCTCTTGTCGTCGCGCAGCTGCTTCATGAGCGGCACCGCGAGGCGCATATGGCGATTATGCCAAACCGCGAGCGCGCTGACCTGATTGTCGCTCAAATGGAGGGTATAGGAACGCATCTCCGCCAGCGGCAGGAGCATCGGAATCATGGGGTGATGAAAGAACCGATGGCGCATTGCAACGGGACATCCGTTGGGGGACGGGCCCATGGGCTTTGCGGGCGGCATGGCCAACGCCGTTCCGGCGGTGAGCAGGCCGAGCAGCATGAACGTCAATCGCGATTTCGCCATTTTCAGATCTCCTTGATCGATATGAAAGTCGGATACCCTGACCGTTATGTCATGCCCAACCAGATTAGCGCACGAGACCGCAGGCGTCTGTAGCATTTTGCAACGCTTCTGCCTTGGAGCCCCCCGGGGCCGCGAACGCCCCGTTCACGCGGTCGCGGCCCCGGGCCGGGCCGTGTATTCGCGCAAATAATCGCGGAAGGCGCTCGCCACCAAAGACGGCGACTTCCCCTTGCGGTTGACGATATACCAGGACCGGGCGATGGGCAGGTGTTCGACGTCCAGCACGCTCAGGTGGCCCGAGGCGACCTCCATCGCGATCGTATGGCGCGACAGGATGGAGACCCCGAAATGCACCATGATCGCCTGTTTTATGGCCTCGTTGCTCTCGAGCTCCATGCGCACACGCATCTTGACCCCTTGTTCGGCAAAAAGCTGCTCGACCGCCACCCGGGTCCCCGATCCCGGCTCGCGCAAGAGGAACGGCTCTTCGGCAAAACGCCGCAGGGGGACGCGCTTCTCGCTCGCGAGCGGGTGGTCCCTCGGCGCCACCGGCACCAGCGGGTTGTCCAGAAAGGCCTCGGCATCGACCTCGATCTCCTCGGGGGGCTGGCCGAGGATGTAGAAGTCGTCCTCGTTGGCGACGAGCCTCTCGATGATGTGGGCGCGATTGCATACCTTGAGAGACGCCTCTATGGCCGGGAAGCGCTCGCAGAACCGGCCGAGGAGGCCGGGCGCGAAGTACTTGGCGGTCGTCACGACCGCGATGCTCAAGGAGCCGCGCTTCAAGCCCTTCAGGTCCGCCAACGTCATGTCGAATCGGGCCAGGTCGTCGAAGATCTCGCGCGTCGTCTTGTGCAGTTCGCGCCCGACGTCGGTCGGAAAGATCTTCTTGCCCACCTGCTCGAAGAGCGGATAGCCGATCGCCTCGGTGAGCTTCTTCATCTGCATCGAGACGCTGGGTTGGGTCAAAAACAGGTACTCGGCCGCCTTGCGGAAGCTCCCCAGACGCATGATGGCATCGAAGACCTCGAGCTGGCGAAAGGTGCTATGGCGCATGACCACTCCTCGGGTCCGCCGGACCTGCGGGGCGCCCTCCGTCCATCCGTGACCCGGAATTCCTGTAACACATAACCTATTATCTATCTATCCAATAGAAAACATCAACTATCATTTATGCTCTCCCGGGGTGCAGCATAGCCACCCGAAGGCCTGGCAATGCCGGCTTCATTAGGGATTGCGGTATTTCATTCCCTCCGTCATAAGGATTCACAGTCATCCTGGGAGACAATATGGCCACAGAAACGATCAAGGGTAAGGAACGTTACAAATCCGGCGTCATCCCCTACAAGAAGATGGGCTACTGGGAGCCCGACTACAAACCTAAGGACACCGACATCATCGCGCTGTTTCGCGTCACGCCGCAACCGGGCGTGGATGCCGACGAGGCCGCGGCTGCGATCGCCGGCGAATCCTCCACCGCCACCTGGACCGTGGTCTGGACCGACCGCCTGACCGCCTGCGAACTCTACCGGGCCAAGGCCTATCGCGTCGACCCGGTCCCGAACACCGGGGCGGGCACCAAGGTCGAGGCGCAGTACTTCGCCTATATCGCCTACGACCTCGACCTGTTCGAGCCCGGCTCGATCGCCAACCTCACGGCCTCGATCATCGGCAACGTGTTCGGCTTCAAGGCCGTGAAGGCCCTGCGCCTCGAGGACATGCGCATCCCGGTCGCCTACCTGAAGACCTTCCAGGGGCCCGCCACCGGCATCGTGGTCGAGCGCGAGCGCTTAGACAAGTTCGGCCGTCCGCTCCTCGGCGCCACCACCAAGCCCAAGCTCGGCCTCTCGGGGCGCAACTACGGCCGCGTGGTCTATGAGGCCTTGAAGGGCGGTCTCGACTTCGTGAAGGACGACGAGAACATCAACTCCCAGCCGTTCATGCACTGGCGCGACCGCTTCCTCTATTGCATGGAGGCCGTGAACCGCGCCTCGGCGGCGACCGGTGAAGTGAAAGGTCACTATCTCAACATCACCGCCGGAACCATGGAAGACATGTACGAGCGCGCCGAATTCGCGAAGTCGCTCGGCTCGGTCATCGTCATGATCGACCTCGTGATCGGCTACACCGCCATCCAGTCGATGGCCAAGTGGGCGCGCAAGAACGACATGATCCTGCACCTGCACCGCGCCGGCAACTCGACCTACTCGCGGCAGAAGAACCACGGCATGAATTTCCGGGTGATCTGCAAGTGGATGCGCATGGCCGGCGTCGA
This sequence comes from Acidiferrobacter sp., assembly GCA_027449165.1. Classification (GTDB taxonomy): domain Bacteria; phylum Pseudomonadota; class Gammaproteobacteria; order Acidiferrobacterales; family Acidiferrobacteraceae; genus Acidiferrobacter. The sequence continues at coordinate 6,761 of DAIDMD010000124.1, forward strand.
CCACATCCACGCAGGCACGGTCGTCGGCAAGCTCGAGGGCGATCCGCTCATGATCAAGGGCTTCTACGACACGCTGCGCGAGCTGCGTACGCCCCAGAGCCTGGAGAACGGCCTTTTCTTCGACCAGGACTGGGCGTCCCTGAACCGCGTCATGCCGGTCGCCTCCGGCGGTATCCACGCCGGCCAGATGCACCAGCTCATCCACTACCTCGGCGAGGATGTGATCCTGCAGTTCGGCGGCGGCACGATCGGCCACCCGATGGGCATCCAGGCGGGCGCCACCGCCAACCGCGTGGCCCTCGAGGCCATGATCCTGGCGCGCAATGAAGGCCGCGACTACCTGAAGGAGGGTCCGCAGATCCTCGAGGCCGCCGCCAAGACCTGTTCGCCCTTGAAGGCCGCGCTCGACACCTGGAAGGACATCACCTTCAACTACGAGTCGACCGACACGGCGGACTTCGTCCCGACCGCGACGCCCAGCGCCTAACCGTATCGATTAAGGAGACCACATCCATGATGACAAATCCGGGCAACCGCCTGACACAGGGGCAGTTCTCGTTCCTTCCGGACCTGACCGACGCCCAGATCACGGCGCAGATCAAGTACGCCCTGAGCCGAGGCTGGGCCATCAGCGTCGAGTACACCGACGATCCGCACCCGCGCAACACCTACTGGGAGATGTTCGGCATGCCGATGTTCGACCTGAAGGATCCCGCGGGCATCCTAATGGAGATCAACAACTGCCGTAAGACCTTCCCCAACCATTACGTGCGGGTCATGGCCTTCGACGCCACTCAGGGTTGGGAGACGCCGCGCATGTCCTACATCGTGAACCGCCCGAAGAAGGAGCCGGGCTTTGGCCTCGTGCGCCAGGAGGTCGACGGGCGCAAGATGCAGTACACGATCCACAGCTACGCGACGGACAAACCGGAGTCCGAGCGGTATTGAGGCGATACCCAGGACGGCGGCTTACCGCCGCCGTCCTGGCCTCCGCTCCTTCATCCGTAACCTGCGATACCATCAAGAGAGGACGACATGAGTGCTCGCGAAGACCCGCCGACGGCGGGACCCGAAACCTTGGGGGACGATGCGCCGGTGGATCTCGAGGCGGAATTCCACGACTCCCGCATCCAGGAGGTCCTGGACAAGCTCGACCGGGAGCTCGTCGGCCTTCTACCGGTCAAGACCCGCATCCGTGAGATCGCAGCCCTGCTCCTCGTCGACCGGCTGCGTAAGCGCTTCGCGCTCACCTCGGGCTCGCCGACGCTCCACATGTCCTTCACCGGCAATCCCGGGACCGGCAAGACGACGGTCGCCGTGCGCATGGCCGAGATCCTGCATCGCCTAGGCTATGTCCGTGAGGGCCATCTGGTTGCCGTCACCCGCGACGACCTCGTCGGCCAATACATCGGACACACCGCCCCCAAGACCAAGGAGGTCATCAAGAAGGCGATGGGCGGCGTGCTGTTCATAGACGAGGCCTACTATCTCTACAAACCCGAGAATGAACGCGACTATGGGCAGGAATCGATCGAGATCCTGCTGCAGGTCATGGAGAACAACCGCGACGACCTCGTGGTGATCCTGGCCGGCTACAAGGACAAGATGGACCGCTTCTTCTCGAGCAACCCCGGCATGCGTTCGCGCATCGCCCATCACGTCGATTTCCCGGACTATTCGGCCTCCGAACTCATGGCGATCGCCAAGCTCATGCTGGCCGAACAGAACTACCGCTTCAGCCCCGAGGGCGAAAAGGCGTTTTTGGAGTACATCCCGCTGCGCATGAAGCTCGGGCACTTCGCCAACGCCCGCTCCATCCGCAACGCCCTGGACCGCGCGCGCCTCAGACAGGCCAACCGGCTCTTTGCCGGCAAACCCCGGCGCCTTACCAAACACGACCTCATGACCCTCGAGGCCGAGGACGTGCTGGCAAGCCGCGTGTTCCAGGAAGGTGCGCCGGACGGGACCGAGACCGGCGCCGGCTGATCACGACCCGGGGTCGGGGGCCGCCGCCAGGCGCTCGAGATCCCCGATCCAACGGGCCTTGGCGTCGGGCGCGGCCCAGCTCGCCTCGATGCTGTTGCGCCCGAGCGCGGCCCATGTCGCCCTATCGAGGCCGAAGGCCGCCTGCACGGCACGGATGTTGTCATTCATGTAGCCCCCGAAATAGGCCGGATCGTCGCTATTGACGGTGACCTTGACGCCTGCGGCGATGAGGGCCGGCAGCGTATGTTCCCTCATGCTGGAAAAGACCCGCAGCCGCACGTTCGACAAGGGGCAGACGGTGAGCGCAATGCCCTCGGCGGCAAGCCGGCGCACCAGGGCCGGATCGTCGACGGCGCGCACGCCGTGGTCGATACGGACAGCCCCCAGGACATCGAGGGCCTCGGTGATATACGAGGCCGGACCCTCCTCCCCGGCGTGGGCCACGACCCGCTTGCCCAAGGACCGTACCCGGGCGAACACCCGCGCGAATTGCGCGGGCGGGTGATCGCGCTCCGAGGAGTCCAGGCCGAATCCGTCTATATCGCCCAAAAAGGGCTCGGCGGCGTCCAGCGTCGCAAACGCCTCCTCCTCGCTCAAGTGGCGCAAAAAGCAGAGGATCAGGCGGCTTGTGATCCCGAAACGCCGCTCGCCCTCGGCGCGCCCGGCGTTCAGGCCCTCCATGACCTCGGCGAGCGGGATGCCGCGCGCGGTGTGGGTCTGGGGGTCGAAGAAGATCTCGGCGTGGACCACGCCGTCGGCGCGCGCGCGGGCGAGGTAGGCCACCATCAGGTCGGCGAAGTCGCGACTCGTGCGCAACACGTCCGCACAGGCGTAATAGAGATCGAGAAACGACTGGAGATCGGTGAAGTTCTTGGCGGCGCGCAGGGCCTCCTCGCTGGCAAACGGCAAGACGCGCTTGTTGCGGCGGGCGAGCGCGAAGGCGAGATCGGGCTCCAGCGTCCCTTCGATGTGGACATGCAATTCGGCCTTGGGCATCCGGCAGGCGAATTCGAGAGCGGACAAAGC